>CAZFJR010000014.1:0-10056 GCA_964519235.1 uncultured Salinivenus sp.
AGGAACGCATCGAGCACGTCTGGATGAAGGCGTTTCTGTGGGCGCTGCACCTGCCCGCCCATCCCGACCTGGAGGTGGAGGTCGACGTGGGCGACAAGTACAAGCCGGACGTCGTGGCGATGGACCCGCGTCGCGGTCGTCCTCGGTTCTGGGGCGAGGCCGGAGCGGTAGGGCCGGACAAAATCGAGCACCTCGTCACCCGCTACCCCGACGTGCCCCTCGCCTTCGCAAAATGGGACCGCCCCCTGGACCCGCTCCGGGATGTGGTGGAGCGCGCCGTCCACACAACCGAGCGAACGGCGCCCATCGACCTGCTCCGCTTCCCGCCCGACAGCGCCGAGCAGTGCGTGGACGAGAAAGGGCGCCTCTCCGTCCCGCCCGACGCCCTGACGCAGATTCGCGTCTCCAATGCCGAGGCCTGGCACTGATTCTCGCCCCGAACCTTTGCCCCTGCGGCAGGTAGGCAGGAGCCGCACCGGTTCTTCACGCTTCCCCCAGCGCCATGCGTCGTCTCGCCCGCGGGCTCGCCCTGCTCCTTCCGCTTTGCCTCCTCGCCCTCCCCGCCCACGCCCAACAGACCGAGTGGGGCGCCACCGAATTCGAAAATTCCGGCGCGGCGGCGGCCCAGGCGCCGTTCCTCCGCGGCCTCCTGATGCTGCACAGCTTCGAGTACGACGATGCCCGGTCGGCCTTCCAGACGGCGCAGCGGATCGACCCCGACTTCGCGATGGCGCACTGGGGCGAGGCCATGACGCACAACCACCCGATTTGGATGGAGCAAGACCGCACGGCCGCGCTGGAGGCGCTGCGCGACTTCGCCCCCACGCCGGAAGGCCGCCTCAAAAAGACCGCGACTGAGCGCGAGACGGCGTACCTCCGCACCCTCCACGTTCTCTACGGGGCCGGCACAGACGATCCACAGGACAAAGAGACTCGCGATGACGCCTACGAGAAGGCGATGGCGGGCCTTGCGGCCCAGTCCCCCAACGACCTCGACGCGCAGGCCTTCCACGCTCTCTCGATTCTGGGCACGGCGCACGAGGGGCGCGACATGGCCACGTACATGCGCGCCGCGTCGATCGTCGAGGAGGTGTTCGACAAAAATCCGCAGCATCCCGGCGCGGCCCACTACCTCATCCACGCCTACGACGACCCGGTCCACGCCCCGCTCGGGCTGCGCCCCGCCCGCGTCTACGCCGACATTGCCCCGGCCGCCACGCACGCCCTGCACATGCCCTCGCACATTTTCTTTGCGCTGGGCCAGTGGACCCGCGGCGCCACCTCGAACGTCGAGTCCTACCAGGCTGCAAACGCCAAACGCACCGGGGCCGACGCGGGCCTCAGCGGCGGCGGCTTTCATGCCCTTCATTGGCTCCACTACGCCCGCCTGCAGCAGGGCCGGTACGACGACGCCCGCTCGGTCTTTGCCACCACGCAGACCCACGCCACCGCCCCGTCCGTGACCACCGGCTACGCCACCTACATGCGGTGGTACCTGCCGGTGGCCTCCGTCGTCGAAACGAAACAGTGGGATCGGCTTGAGGCGCGAGTCGCTGCGATGGGCATCCACGCGGATTCGCTCGGGACACGGGGTGCCGTCACGCTACACGCCGGACGCGGCCTCGCCGCCGCCCATCAAAACAACCTGTCGGCGGCCCGGTCGGCGCTTGCGAATGCCGAGGAGGCCCTCGGCGACGGGGACGCAGCGGCCCTTCGCATCCAGGTGGAGGAGCTGCGGGGCCTGATCGCCCTGAAGGCCAAGGAGACCGCCGCCGCGCTCGATCACCTCCAAACGGCGGCCGCGCTGGAGGCCGAACGACCGCTGGACTACGGACCCACCTTTCCGCCCAAACCGGCCCACGAACTCTACGGCGAGGCGCTGCTGTCGCTCAACCGTCCGGCGGAGGCCCTGACGCAGTTTAACAAGACGCTGGAGCGGTACCCAGACCGCGCCCTGTCGCTCTGGGGCACGGCCCGCGCCGCCGCCGAAGCCGGCGAGTCGGAGGTGGCCGAGAAGGCCCGGTCGGCCCTCGCTGCACAATGGAAAAACGCCGACGCCCCCGTCCGCCAACGCCTCCATGCCCTGGTGGGCAACCCAGACGCGAGGCCTCCCCAGTCCAAGTAATCCGGGGGGCTCCCCGCCCCTGGGGCCTCCTCTCCCTCCCCCACGCCCCTGCACACTCAACGCTCTCCCAGCTTCCGCCGAATGATCTTTTCCGCATTGGTCACGCTGCGGAGGCAAAAACGAGCGACGAGCCGGGCCTGCGCCTCGTCACTCAGATCGGCGTGGTGGCCCTGCCGGTCGAGGCGGTCCTGCTGGGCATGGTAGAGCGCCACCGCCGCCGCCACGGACACGTTGAAGCTCTCTGTAAACCCGGGCAGCGGCACCTCGCACGCCGCGTCCGTCTCGGCCAGCATCGCGTCCGTGACGCCCGCCTCCTCGTTCCCAAAGATGAGCGCCGTCGGCTCCGTGAAGTCGAGCTCTCGAATCGGCACCGTGTCGGCGTGCAGGTGCGTGGCCACCAGGCGGTAGCCCGCGTCTTTTAGGTGCGCCGCACAGGCCGCAGGGCCGTCCCAGTGCCACACGTCCAGCCAGTGCTGGGCGCCCTGCGCGGTGCGCTGGGAGTGCTTGTACCGCTCGTTTTGCCCCTCCACCACGTGAACGTCCTGGTGCCCCAGCGCCTCCGCCGAGCGCATGACGGCACTCACATTGCCGGTGTTCACGAGCCCCTCCACCACCGGCACCACGCTCCGCGTACGCCCCGCCACCACCGCCTGTATGCGGTCCAGCCGCCGCTCTCGCATGTGCGGCCGCAGCAGCCCCACGATGCGGGCCGGCGCCAACCGCTCGTCCCCAAATACAAACGGATCCTCGCCCACCGGCGGCGTGCCCCCCGCCGCCAGCAATTGGTTCATTTCCTGTTCGGCGTCCACGTCGTGGTGACTCATGAATCCCGGCGCGTCGTCAAGCGTATTGTGAACGTATTGTGATAGAAAGCCGCGGGGGCGCGATCGCATGGATGCGCAGGCGGTCGACGCGTTTCACCCTGCGTCTGCGCCCTCGTCTTTTGCGACTCATCTCCCAAGCACTCATATCTACACCGCCATGTTGCACCGTCGGCCGTCCGTCGTCCTCCTTTCTCTGTTCTTTGTCTTTGGGGGCGCCGTCCCCGCCTTCGGCCAATCCGTCGCGTCGGTCGTCGACGAGATGCAGGCCCGCTACACCCAGCAGCTCGAAACGGTGGACACCTACATCGTGGAAACCAACCTTTACACCTCGTACAACAAAAAGGTGATGCGGGACGGCGCCCCCACCTACAAGACACAGACGAAGATGAAGGGCCCGAACGACACAGGCTTTGCCTCTACCACCACGCCCTCGGCGGCGTACGGCCTGCAGTTCGACAAGCTGAAGCAACACGCCACGTACGCCGGTACCGAACCCCTCAACGGCGTGCGCTGCCATGTCCTCTCCGTGGACGACCCCTCGAAGGTCAACCCCGACTTGGGCGCGGAGACCACGCGCATGACCTACTACGTGGACGCCGAGCAGCACGTGCCAGCCCGCATGGTCATGGAGACCGAGACGCAGGGGCAGGGCGGCCCGCAGGCCTCCACCGTCACCATCAACCTTCTGGACTACACCACCACCGATGGCCTAACGCTCCCGCACCGCATGGAAATTCGGCTCTCCAGCAACCTGTCCGCACAGCAGCGGCAGCAGATGGAGCGCATGATGAAGCAAATGGAGAACATGCCCGAGGAACAGCGCCGGCAAATGGAGAAAATGATGGGACAGCAGATGGGCATGATGAAGCGGATGCTATCGGGTGAACCGATTGCGGTGACGGTGGAGCGTGTGCAGGTAAACACGGAGCTCCCGAGCGGCCTCTTCTAGCGACTTCTTTTGGCGGTCCCTTTCGGCGGCCGTCGTTTCCGGAGCGCCACGCGGCGGACGAATTTGTGGGCAAACCCGCGCCAGGGACGCGAGCGCGGCCAACCCCGCCCTCGATGGCCGATAGAACAAAACCATTTTCGTCCGCATCTTCCCACGTTCTCCCCGCATTTTCTATGGACTTGACCCACGCCGTCGCCGTTGTCACCGGAGCCAGCAAGGGCCTTGGGGCCCACATGTCCCGCACGCTCGTTGCGCAGGGCAGCACCGTTTACGGCCTCGCCCGCAGCACCGACGCGCTCCACGCCCTGCAGGACGATCTCGGCGACGCGTTCCGCCCCGTCTCCTGCGATGTGCGAAAAGAAGAACAGGTCGCATCGGCCTTCGACACGGTCACCGCGGAGGCCGGGCGGCTCGACGTGCTGATCAACAACGCCGGCCTCGGGCAATTCGGCCCGGTGGACGACCTCGACACCGACGCGTTCGACGTACAGATGGACACCAACGTCCGCGGCGTGTACCTCTGCACCCGCGAAGCGGTGCCCACCATGCGCGCCCAGAACGAGGAGACTGGCTTCGGGGGCCACATCGTCAACATCGCCTCCATCGCCGGGCTGCTCGGCAACCCCAACATCAGCGCCTACAACGCCAGCAAGTTTGCCGTGCGCGGGTTCAGCGAGTCCGTCATGAAGGAAGTCCGCGAGGACGGCATCCGCGTCACCTGCCTCTACCCCGGGTCTGTGGAGACCAACTTCTTCGACGTCGCCGGCGTGGACATGACCGAGAATCCGCTGCAGCCCGAGGACGTAGCCGCCACTGTGCAGCACGTGCTCGAGTCGCCCCCGAACCACCTCATCTCCGAGGTCGTGATGCGCCCCCTCCGCCCACATCGTGAGCCCACATCGTAAGCCCACATCGTGAGACGTGACGGCGTGAACCGTGGGCCGAAAACCCCTCACGCTTCACGCCCTACAGATCCGGTTCTTCGACGGATTCCGGGGGGGTTGCAGAGGCCCGAGTGGACGGGTCGGCAGACGCGAATGAGCCGCGCCCTTGTGTCGCGTCGTCGTCCTGTTCCACAAGGTAGTAGCCCAGCAGGGCAACGCCGGTAGCCAGCAGAAGCACGGCGTATGCGAGGGGCGACTCGAACGAGATCGCGAGAAGGTCCACGAACAAAAGCCCGGCGCCCAGAGCAAGCACGATGAGGCCCCATTTGAGGGCCGATCTCGTACTGGGCTCGAACGAGGTGCGTTGGACAAACGCCTCGGCCGTCTCCGCCGAGAACGCGGATTCAAGCGCCTTGCGCCGGATGCGGGTGTCCCGAATCAGCTTCGCGATGTACGCCACCAGGGCAAAAAATCCGAGGGGAACGAGCACGTCTTCCATAGCAGCAGGTCGACAATCAATCTACAGACAGTGGGATCGCACGGGAAGCGCCCGGCGGTGCACACCAAACGGACAGGGCCATCGACGAGTGGGTTGCACAGATCGACGAACCGCTTGCAGCCCCCGGCCGGCATGCCCACCCTGTCTCCGTAGCAAGTGATGCCGCAGCGGGAGCCGCCCCGACGCCGCGCCGCCGGCCCCCCTGCAACCCATCTGCCCCTTTGCCTGTCTGTTGGGGACCCCATGGCCGAGACTGCTTCCGACATCGACGAACGGGCGTTGGTCGAGCGGATCCTGAACGGGAACCGCAAGGCCTTTCTGGCCTTCATCGACCGGTACGAGCGGCTCGTGCAGCACGTCGTCTTCCGCATGGTCGACGACGACCGCGACCGCGAAGAGCTGTGCCAGGACGTGTTTCTGCGGGCGCACCGCTACCTCGACAAGTTTCGGTTCGAGTCGAAGCTCTCGACGTGGCTGGCCCGCATCGCCCGCAACACGTGCCTGAATCATCTGGAGAAAAAGAAGATGCCCCTCTACGCCGACGAGGCCCCGGCGCCCGAGGGAACGACGCCCGACGCCCGTGCGGCTCGCAACCGCGTGCCCGACCCCGACGAAGATGCGACGGCCCCGGCCGAGGGCCGGCAGCAGCGCACACTGGTGCGCGACGGCATCCGGGCGCTCGCGGAGCACTACCGCACGGCCCTCACCCTGTACCACCTGGAAGGCATGAGCGTCTCCCAGATCAGTACGGTCATGGACAATCCGGAGGGCACGGTGAAAAGCCACCTGTACCGGGGTCGCAAGAAGCTCAAAGACTGGCTGCTGGACCGCTATCAACGCGAGGAAATTTCCCCATGACCGATCGAGATCGTGACTTGCAGGAGGCCTTCGACCGGTACGCCCGGGGCGAGGGACCGCCGCCCGACCCCGATACCCCGGAGGCCGCCGCCTACCACACCGTGTACGCGGCCCTGCGCGAACCTCCGGCGGGAGACCTGCCGGACGATTTTGCCCAGCAGGTGGCCCGCCGCGCCGGGGCGGCTCCGGAGCCGAGCATGAGCGGCGTCGAAATGATTGCCCTCCCCCTGCTGATCGCCGCGGCCGGGGCTGGGCTGGTGCTGATGCCTCCCTCGCTGGCCGGGCTCCAACAAACGGTGGCGTCCCTCCTCATGGCGCTTCAAGACGTGTCCGTCACCGTGCGGGTGGATGTGGTGCTTGCTACGGCCCTCGTGCTGATGCTCACTCTCGGCCTCGACGGTCTCCTCAACCGCTTCCGCCCCGGCCACCCTCCCACTGCACTCTGACACCCACCGCCCTCTTGGTTTCCCGGTTGCGCTGGGGCGTGTTGGCCCCTATACTACACGTCCTCTCTCGCCCCCCAGCGCACCAACCTTTGCCTCTCTTATGGAACGGCGCGACTTTGCCAAAAAAGCCCTGCTCGGCGCCGCCGGTGCCGGCCTGCTCACCGGGTGTGGCGACGACAGCTCGTCTGCCGAGGACGGCGCCCCCAACGTCCAACCCAGCAAGCAAGTCCGGTGGCGGCTCGCCTCCAGCTTTAGCCGCTCGCTCGATACCATCTACGGCGCGGCCGAGGTGCTGGCCGAGCGCCTCAAGGCCCTTACGGACGGCAACTTTGAGATTCTCCCGTATCCGGGCGGCGAGCTGGTGCCGCCGCTCGAAGTGCTGGGCAGCGTGCAAAACCGCACCGTAGAGATGGGCCACTCTGCCAGCTACTACTTCATCGGCAAAAACCCGGCCCTGGCCTTCGACTGCACCGTCCCCTTCGGCCTCACGGCTCGCCAGTACAACGCCTGGCTCTACTACGGCGGGGGCATGGAGTTGCTGCGTGACCTCTTTGCCGACTTCAACATCTTGAATCTTCCGGGCGGCAACACCGGCGCGCAAATGGGCGGCTGGTTCAAGACCGGCGTGGAGTCCCTGGACGACATGCGCGGCCTGAAGATGCGCATCCCGGGCCTGGGCGGGCAGGTCATGAGCGAGATGGGTGTCAACACGCAGGTGCTCCCCAGCGGCGAAATCTACCCCTCGCTCGAACGCGGCGCCATCGACGCGGCCGAGTGGGTGGGACCCTACGACGACGAGAAGCTGGGCTTCCACGAAGTGTCGCAGTACTACTACTTCCCCGGCTGGTGGGAGCCCGGCCCCGCGCTCACCTTCTACGTCAACCGCGACGCGTACGACGCGCTCCCGTCGCAGTACCAGGACGCCCTCAAAACGGCAGCGTCCGAGGCCAACGTCCGCATGCTGGCCGAATACGACCACAAGAACCCCGCCGCCCTCAACCGCCTGCTCGACCACGACATCACCCTCCGCCGCTTCCCCGACGAGGTGATGCGCCGGGCGCAGGAGATCACCACACAGCGCCTGGAGGACAACGCCTCCGGCAATTCGCAGTACCGCACGATCTACGAGGCCTACAAGAACGCCCGCGAAGATGCCTACCGCTGGTTCGGCACCGCCGAAATGGGCTACGCCGACTTCGCCTTCCCCCGCGCCGGCACACAAGCCTCCCCCTCCACCTAACCCCGGCCGCCTCTTTTTCTCTTCCTTCCCCCTCCCGCCCCACCCCAGAAATGCTCCCTACCGTCTGGGATCTTTTCGAGACGCACCTCTTCCCCGCATCGTCCACCGACGAGCTGTTCAACCCCTACCGCGACCGCCACGCCCCCCTCGACATTGCAGACGCCCCCGCCCGTCGCCGCGACAACCTGCGGGCGTACCTCCGCTGCTTCGACGACGCCCCGCCACTCTTCCTGCTGCTGGAAGCCCCCGGCCCGTGGGGCTGTCGCTTTACGGGGGTGCCCATCACCAGCGAATCGCAACTCGTCGATCCCGCCTTCCCGGTCGACGGCACGCCCACGCGCCGGCAGGAGGAGCCCACCACCGAATACAGCGCCTCCATCTTCTGGCGCGTGCTGCAGCCGCACTTCCCGCACTTCTTTGTCTGGAACAGCCTGCCCCTCCACCCGCACGACGCCGACGATCCGCTCTCCATCCGCACGCCTCGTCGCACGGAGGTGCGCGCGTGGAGCGACCTGCTGCGGGGCCTCCTCGACGCCCTCGACCCCGACCGCACCATCGGCGTGGGCCGCAAGGGCGAACGGGCTCTCACCGAAGTGGGCGCCGACCCAACGTACGTGCGGCATCCGTCTCAGGGCGGAGCCAAAAAGTTTGAGAGCGGCATGGAAGCGACCGTGGCGGAGATGGGACTTGCGGCGTAGCCTCGCACCACTGCGTCGGCGCAGCCCCAGGGTGTGCGTTCCAGCCCTAACGTGTACGTCAATGGAGAATGCGGGATGTACTTCCGGCCCGAAGCGCTCGCCTACACACATCCTTCACGTCTTCCACTTGACACACTTGGCAAAATTTTTTGTACATTTGAGCGTATTTGACGGATTATTTTGTTCGTTTTGCCCTTTCAGGGCTTTTTTTTCGTGTCTTTGATCAACACAGCGCCAAGTTCGTGACGGCATTGTTCGCAGTGTCGGGACTCCTCGTAGGGGTTCTGGTCGGTTGGTATGCACGCACGCGCTCCTCGTCGTCCACAGCGCCTTCCCACCCCCAACAGCTCCGTCACGTCCGTGAGATCGATCAGCACGTGTCCTCGGCCATGTCGTCGCTCCGGGCCTACGAAAAACGACTGCTAGTGGGCACGCACCTTCCCGAGAACGGCGCCTCTACCCCCACACCCGCCGGCTCCCAGAACCAGGGACGTCGTGGAGGATCAGCGAATGCCCATCGCTCGCCCTTTCGCGAGCCGCTCAACGGCACGACGCTCCTCGACATCAAGCGCCGGGTCGACGAGCGTCTCTGGGAGTGCACCAGCGTCCTCACGCGAGCCAGCGCGGTCCTGAACGAGAACGCTCTCCGGGGCGCCCAGGATCTGATCGACACGCTGACTGACGTCCGGACTGCCCTAGAGGCGCAGGAGGCGGACGGCGACGCCGCGTCGGAGGACGTGCGGGCCTGCGTGGCCGCCCTGCGCCAGTCTCGAGCCCGGTTCTTGGCCACGGCCCGGGCCCACCTGGGGCTGGCACCCCTCAGCGAGGAGGCCCGTGCCCGGATGGACGCCCTTGCCGAACAGGCGTTTTCCCCGTCTCGGTGCCCTCGCCCCTATATGGAAACAGGGGTGCGGCTGCCCCAGGAGCGTTTCTAGAGACGAAGCGCGGGACACAAGGGTGGATGACACTCTGGTGGCCGCTTTGTTATCTTGAGAATTGCGCTCCATTTGCGATTCTCCCCGCTTCTATGCCCCCTTCCGAACGTTGGCCCGCTCTTCTTCTTCAGCTGGAACCCGATACCTGGACCCGGGCGACCGATCTGGCTCGCACGCTCGGGGTCAGCGAGCGAACCGTGTACCGGGATGCCCAGGCACTCGTGGAAGCCGGGGTCCCGCTCCAGGGCGTGCCGGGCAAGGGCTACCGGTTGCCCGACGACTACCTGCTTTCCCCAGTGCGGCTTACGACCGACGAAGCGATTATGCTTGTACTGGGCAGCGCGTACGCCGCCCAGAACTTTGAGGGGCGCTACCGGGCCACAGCGCAGGCGGCGCAGCAGAAGCTGGAAGACGCACTGCCGCCCAAAGATCGGGAGCGCGCCCTTTCGCTCCGGGGCAGCGTGCCGATGACATCTCCCGGCGTGTTCGGCGATTCGGCACGCGAGGGGCTGCTGCGCCAAGTCCGCCACGCCCTGGTAGAAGAGCGCACGATGCGGGTCACGCTGGGCACCGGCTCCGACGCGGCGGCCCCCGATGC
>CAZFJR010000014.1:10156-11547 GCA_964519235.1 uncultured Salinivenus sp.
CGGCCCCCGATGCGCCATCGGCTCGCCGACTCGACCCGTACGGCCTCGTGCGGCAGGGATCTGCCTGGTACATCGTCGGCTACGGGCACCATCGCGGCCAGGTGGTGCACATCCGTCTCTCTCGCGTGGCCCGGATGGAGCGGACGCCCGATACGTTCGACCGACCGGCCAGCTACGGCACGCCCGCCGAGGGCCCAGAGCCCACCCCGCAGCGTCGCATTCGCGTGCTGTTTTCGGCGGAGGCGGCCGCTGCCCTGCAGGTTCCACCCGCCCTACAGGTGACAAAGCGCGAGCGCCTGTCCGACGATCGCCTGCTTCTGACCCTCCGGGTGGGGGCCGAGCACACGGCCCTGCCGTGGGTGCTGGGCTGGGGCCGCTACGCGAAGGTGCTGGAGCCCCGGGCCCTGCGCACGCGCCTCGCCACCGAAGCGCAGGCCGTGGCCGACCAGTACGAATCGTCTCCCACCCTGCTCGACGGATAGGGTTTTTCACGTCCTACACGTCTCCCTCGTGGCGCCAATAGATTCGTTCCCCTCGTCTACCCTGCGCACCGCTGCGGGCCCACTTGTGTACACCGACGTGGGCCGGGGCGCCCCCCTCGTATTTCTCCACGGCAACCCCACGAGTGCGCGGCTGTACCGCCACCTGCTTCCCGCGCTTGCTCGCTCCCACCGCTGCATCGCCCCAGATTACCTGGGGTTTGGGCGCTCGGCCGCACCGCGGGACTTTTCGTACCGTCCTCAGGCCCACGCCACCCACGTAGAGCGACTGCTCCGCACTCTCGGGCTTACGAACCTCACCCTTGTGCTGCACGACTGGGGCGGCCCCATCGGTCTGGCTTACGCCCTTCGCCACCCCGGCACGGTGCGGCGCCTGGTGCTCCTAAACACCTGGGCGTGGCCGCTTACGCACCGGCCCCTCCTGCAGGCCGCCAGCCGCTTTCTCGCCTCTCCGCCAGGCCGCCTCGCTGTGGAGCGCGGCAATGCGTTTGCACGCCTCGTCATGCCGGCCACCACGGGCGCGTCCGCTTCCCTCGTCCCCGACTGGGTGCACGACTACGCCCGCGCGCTCCGTACACGGCCCCGCCGCTTTGCCTGCTGGCGACTGGCCTGCGCCCTGCACAACGCAGCGGACTGGCTCCGGGCCCTCTGGACGCATCGGCAGCGGCTTCGTCCCCAATCTGCCCTCCTGTGCTGGGGCATGGCCGACCCTGCCTTCGGGCACGAACGGTGCCTGCGGCGGTGGCGGGAGACGGTGCCCAACGCTGCCGTGTGCCGATTCCCATCCGTGGGACACTATGTGCCCGAGGAAAAGGGCCCCACCTTGGTCCCTCTCGTGCAATCGTTCCTCGACGACCGCACGGCGTAGCTTCCCGCACGGCGTAGCTTCCC
>CAZFJR010000014.1:11647-34290 GCA_964519235.1 uncultured Salinivenus sp.
ATGACGTGGCTTCCCGGCCGGAAAACGCCCGCTAAGACGACGCCGACGGCGGGGACGCTCCTTCTGCTCCCCGCAGTGCGGAACGATCTTCGGCGGTGGAGCCGGCCGGAATGTCGACGGTAAATGTGCTTCCTTCTCCTTTCGTGCTCTCCACCCGGACGCTCCCCCCCAGCAACCCTACCATTTGCTTGGTGAGCGTCAGGCCCAGCCCTGCGCCTTCGTATTCTCGGGCCACCCCTTCCGACTCCTGCTTGAAAGGATCGAACAGGTTCGGCCGGAACCCCGGGGCAATGCCCACACCGGTATCGCGCACCGTCATCCGCAGGCCCTCTTCGGTGCACACGCCCTTTACGCCCACGGTGCCCTCCTCCGTAAACTTCACGGCATTCTGGACGAGGTTGTTGAGGATACGGTACAACAGCGTGCGGTCCGTCTGCACCACCAAGCCGTTTTGCACGAACACCTCCACGGCAAGGGCCTTGTCGTCGATTTGCTGCCGGTGGCGATCAATCACCTCACGGACCACCTCCTTGACGACCACCTCGCGCGCCAGAACGTCGAGCGTGCCCGCCTCAATCTGCGCCATGTCCAGCACCGCCTGGAGGGTTTCGGAGAGGCGCTTCCCGCTTTCGCGGATCTGTGCGGCAAACTGCTCGTGCGGCCCGTCCGCCTCGTTCATGATGACTTCCGCGTAGCCCGTGATGTTGGTAATGGGCGTACGCAGCTCGTGGCTCATGTTGTTGATCAGGGTCGACTTCAGCTGCGCCATCTGTTCGGCCTCCTGCTTCGCACGCAGGATTTGATCCTCCCACTCTTTTCGCTTGGAGATGTCGCGGATGGCCCGTACGTGCACCGTCTCGTCGCCCACCGTTACGTCCCGCTCCTCAATCTCCACCGGCACGGCGGTGCCGTCGTCCTGCACGATTTCTGCTTCGGTGGGGGCCTCCACATTCCCGTTCAGGGTCTGGGCAGCGCCGGGACGGGCGTCGGGCACTACGGTGGTGACGTCGTTTCCGATGAGGGCCTCGCGGGACACGCCCACCATTTGGGCGAGGGCAGCGTTCGCGTCGATAATGTTGCCGTCGGCATCGTGGAGCGCAATCCCCTCGGAGGTGGCCTCGGCCAGCCGCCGGAAACGCGCCCGGCTTTTCTCCAGTTCGCGTGTGCGGCGACGCACCACCGCCCGCAGCACGAGGGCCGCTACGCTGGCGACGAGGCCCCCGCCGGCAAGCACGTAGAGAATGACCCGAAGGTAGGGCGGGGCCCATGCAATTTTTGCGAGATCGCGGGGCGACCGGGGCTCCAGTTGATAGTAGTCGGCGTACGGCGCGTCGAAGTCGTGCTGCCCCACAACGCCGGTCACCCGCACCTCGTCGCCCTCCTGAAAGCGCGCAAGCCGGAACCGGCCCGTGTGGCTGTTTCCGATGAAGACCGTGATCTCGGACGAGGACGACTCGTTGGGGTCGCGGAGGAGAAGGTACTCGCCCCCATCGTTGGTTTCCTTCGCCGCGATGCGTCCCCGGACGCGGGCAAGCCGTCCCTCATGGGGCTCGCCCGCCGCCGTGGCAACGGTTAGCGGGAGCGCGTCGGGCACGCGGGCCGGGCCGTCCCGCACCCGAACGGCCGTTGCACGAAGCCGCGTGAGGCCGTAGGCCTGCTCCACCACGCCGCGGACCCGCACGCTGTCCCCGGCCTCTACGGGCGGGCCCTGTGGCAGAACGAGATGAATGCCAGCCGTCCCGTCCTGCAGGACGGCAAGCTCAGGCACAGGAACGGCCAGGCGCCCTCGCCCCGCCGTGATGCGCCCGGCAACCGTCACGGTGTCTCCCACCCGGTCGGGCACAGTGTCCTCGTTGGGGTCTGCCCGCGCCTCTTCGATAGGAATGCGCTGTCCAGAGCGGAGGCTGTCGCCCGGGGCGGCCGGGGCCGCCCATAGGGAGGACTCACACAGCCCTCCAACGATCAGAGCGGCCAAGACGGCAGGCAGGGACCGACCGGCAGTTCGAAGCACAGCGAGCGGTGGGGGAGAACACAAATGGGAGACGTTCCGCAAGAGAAGATTACAGCGGTCGCCATCGAATGCAAGAGGGCCCAATGCGGGCGAGGGTGGTTCGACGGTCCTGCTCCGGCCCATCTGCGCCACGGGCCCTCCGCCCTCTGCGCCCGCACGTCCCTGTAGCACCGGGCGCTTCCGCTCCCTCCAGCGCCGAGGCAACAGCGCAGGGGGGAACAGCATACACACTTGCGTGGAGACTCTTTCACCAATTCTTCTGATTCTATGTCACTGGTTCCCCTGGTCGCCGTCGTCATGATTTTTGGCGTTGCCATGCTGGGCATTCTGTTGGCCGGCTACAAGGAATGGCTCGCGTACAAGGCCGAGCACCAAGGAGTCTCTCCGTCCACACGCGCTCTGGAGGACCGGCTCCGCGCCCTGAAGGATCGGGTGGACGAACTGGAGGCCGAACGGGCGTCGCTGCAAGACCGTGTCCAGAACCTGGAGACAATTGTCACGAGCGAAGCCTGGGTGGTACAGCACGACGAGGCGGGGGCGCTCTCGCCTCCGGACGAAGACGAGCGAGACGGCCGCCTCTCCTCCACGGACAGCACGGCTTCTGCTTCCAACGGCGCCGCACAGGTCGCCGATCTTGCGCGACGCCTGCGAACGCAGTAACCGAATCGTGGGCGACCCGCGCTCCGCCCCCCAACTCAAAATCTCGTGAAGGACGTTCGGTTTGTCCACACGGACGCCTACATTGCAGTCCGTTCTTTCACACACGCTGCGGGTTCTCGCGCCGGTACCGACCGGTCGAGATGAAAAGGGAACGCCAGTGACGCCGCCTTGGAGCGTGGACGTTTGGGATGTGCCCCTGCCTTCCTTCTCGGGATTTTGGGCCCTTCCCCTCCACGCCCCTAGCTCGAATGCGGACCAGTCTGGGGCTGTCCCCGCAACTGTGATTCGATGAGTGGACGCGCGCCGACACCGGCTCGCCACTTCTCAGCGATGTTGCTCGTTGTTTTTGCGAGCGGCACGCTGCGATGGGAAGGGGAGCCGTTGAGCGGGTCCACGCCCGTGCCTGCCCTGCGGCAGGCCGCCATCGATGAGCCAGGAGACCTGCCTGCACGCGTGCTGAGGGGCCGCTTCCGGCGGCCTCGCTCACTGCCAACAGCCTCCGGGACCAGAGGCTTGCGGCGCGCCTGGCTCCCCAACGCCCCCCGTATAGGGGCGCACACCCCTTCTGTCCCCGACCGTACCGTCTCGGGACGGTGCCGGAGCAGCCGCCCAAGCCTCATCTGAGGTGAGGGCTTTTTTGTTGTATGGCTGCGTTCGTCCTCCTTCTCATATCGCTTTTCCTGATGCCCCCGTCTGGGTGGGCCCAGGAGCCCATCCGCCCCGATACCGTGCGGCGGGCGGCCGCCGTGCCCACGGCGCCGGACTCCACCGTTGCAATGTCGGTGGCTCTCCCCGAGGTCACGGTGGAAGGCACCGCGGGCCGGTCGGCGTCCATTCCGGCGGCCGCCCACGTCATGGCGCTCGACTCGTCCACGGTTGCGCAGAGCGGCGCCCGCTCGGTGGCCGATCTGCTGACGATGCGCTCGGGCGCGTTCGTGAAGCGGTACGGCGGCACCGGCCTCGCCAGCCTGTCGATGCGCGGCATGGGCGGCACGCAGACACAGGTGCTGCTCGACGGACTCCGCATGTCCGACCCCCAGACGGGCCAGCTGGACCTGTCGCTGCTGCCAACGTTGCTCCTCGAATCGGTAGAGGTGCAGCACGGCCCAGGGGCAGTGCGGCACGGCTCTGGCAGCCTGGGCGGAACGGTTCACCTCCACACCCTCACGCCACAGACCGAGCCGCTGGTTCGAGCCGCGGGCGGCGGGGGCGCCTACGGAGAGCGCTACGTGTCGGCGCTGGCAACCGGCGGAAGCGGGGCATGGTCGGGACTTGTGGCCGGCCGCCACTACCGCACCGACGGGGATTTTCCGTATCAGAATTCGTTCCTGGTGCCCACCCAGACGCTGCGGCGAACGGGGGCCTCGGCCCGAATGACGACCTTGTACGGACGTGGGACGTGGCGGGGAGACGCGCAGCAATGGAGCCTGGCGGGCTGGTGGAGCCGTGCTCGCCGCGGCCTGCCGGGCCCGGCAAGCGCGCGCAGCGGCGGGGCGCGCCAGTGGGACCGGCTGGGGCGCGTGTGGGCCACGGGCACGCTGCCGCTCGGCGCAGGCACCCTCTCGCTGTCGGCCCAGGGCCAGCGCTCGCGCCTCCGCTACCGCAATCCGCCTACCCGCACCGACCGCACAACCCGCACGACGGCCACGGACGCGAAAGCGCGGCTGCGCCACCCGCTCTCGGGCCTTGGCACCCTTACGGCGGGCACGACCCTGCGCTACGACCACGCGTCTCTTCGGGGCGGCGTGGATCGGCTGTCGGGCGCCGCATTCGCGGACGCGACCCTGTCGCTCGCTTCCCTCCAGCTGCAGCCCGCGGTGCGCATCGACGCCCTCGGGGGCGGCGGAGCACCGACCCTTGTGGCAAGCCCTCGCCTTGGCGTGCGCCTTCGCCCACTCGCCTGGAACGGCCTCACGCTCCGCGGCCTCGTGGCCCGGGCCTTCCGCGCGCCCACCTTCAACGAACGCTACTACGACCCCGGCGGTACCCCCGGGCTGGCGCCCGAAGACGGCTGGACCCTGGAGGGCGGCCTCTCGGTCCGCCTGGCCCGCCCCACCACTCTCCTTCAGGCCGAAGCTACGGCGTTTGCCACACGGCTGACCGACAAAATTGTGTGGCAGCCGCGCTACGTGACGAGTGGCGTGCAGGTATGGAGTCCCTCGAACGTGTCTCGCGTCCGCAGTCGGGGCCTGGAGCTGAGCCTGCGCGCCCGCACCCGCCCCCGCTCCGGCCTCACCCTGGCGGGCGGCACCGTGTTCACGCACACACGCGCCGAAAACCGGGCCAACCCCGCCTCGCCCACCTACGGCGCGCAGCTGCCGTACGTCCCCACGCAGAAGTGGAAGCTGTGGGCGGATCTGCAGTGGCAGAACGTCTCCGTCTCGGCCACCGGCCGCCTCGTGGGGCCCCGCTACTACAGCACCGACGAGTCTACGTCGCTCCCCCCCTACCGAGCCGTCCGTCTGCGAACGGCGTACGAATGGTCGTTCGACGCGGCCCAGGTCGCCCTGGAGGCACAGGTGGAGAACGTGCTCGACCACCGCTACGAAGTCGTGCGCCTCTACCCCATGCCGCCCCGCCATGCCACCCTCCGGCTCCGCATTTCCTTTTCCACACCGTAGCCCTCCCTGATGCGCGCTCCCTCTTGCTCTCTTCCAATGATGTGTCCCCTTCCCTCCATGCCCGCTCGCCCTCTACATGCCCCCCGCTGGATGCCGCTGCTCCTGCTCGCTGCGCTTGCCCTGTCGGGCTGCGACCTGTTTGGCGCCAACGACGACGAATCGCGCGTGACAACGGACGTGGTCGTGGCCAACTCGGGCAACTTCAGCGCCCAGGACGGGTCCCTCACCCTTTACAATCCCGCCGACTCATCCGCCACGCAGAACGACATCAACGTGGCATTCATCAACAGCCTCGCCCTCTACGAAAACCAACTCTACGTGGTCGATAACACGCAGCCCGACAATGCCGGCCGCATTACCGTGTTCTCCCCCGAAACCCTCGACCCGGTCGGTCAGATTTCGAACCCGCGCCCGCCTCGCTCCATCGCCTTTGCGGGGGGCGACAAGGGGTACGTGAGCAACCTGAGCCGTTTCGACGGCTTCGATCCCCTGCCCAGCACCGTGTCGGTCGTCGACCTGGACCGCAACGTCGTGGTCGACAGCGTGAGCGTGGGGCGGTCCCCGCGTGGCATCGGCATCGCCGCCGGAAAGGCCTTCGTGGCGAACGCGGCGGATGGCACCCTGTCGGTCCTCGATGCCACGGCAGACACCGTCCGGAGCACCCTGTCGCTAAACTGCACCCGCCCGAAAAGCGTCTTCGTAGACGAAGAGGAGGAGCTCGCCGTGGTGTGCCAGGGCGGCGGCGACCAGCCGTCCGAGGTGCTGTTCCTGAACCCGCGCTCGACAGAGATCGTGACCCGCGTAACGCTGGGCGCCCCCGTTGGCTCGGCCAACGCCACCCAGTCGGCGTACTACTCGGACAGCGCCGAGGAGCTGTATGCCGTAAGCGGTGGGGCCTTCGGGAGCGGCACGGGCGAGATCTTTCGGGTAGACACGGACGCCAACGCGCTTGCCACGACCCTTCAGGTTCCGCCGAACGACGGCCTCATTGGCATCTCGGCGGTGGGCTACGACGCGGTGGCCCAGGACCTGTACGTTACCCGCCTGCCCGTTAACGACTCCGGGGGGCCGCTTTACACCGCAAACGGCATGGCCCTGGTGCTGGATCGCGACGGCGCCGTCGTTACACGCTTCGAGACGGGCAACTCGCCCGGATACGTCGCCTTTCTCCGGGACGCGCAGTAGCGCCTGGCGTCGGCCGCCTTTGCCCCCTCGTCCCTGCCCACTACGCCCTTTCATCACCGTGACCATCGACCGCTGCTACTGCTACGAGCAGACGTTCTCGCACCTGAAGCAGATTGCCGACGACACGGGGGCCGCCTCCGTCGAGGCGCTGCAGGCGCACGTAACGTTTGGCGAAAACTGCCAGCTGTGTCACCCGTACGTCCGGTGCATGCTTGAGACCGGCCAGACCACCTTCCACGAGGTGATTGAGGCGGACGAGTCGGGCGCTTAGTCCCGCCCGGCAACCTCCTCGGACCGCTCCCGTTTGGATTTCGTGCCGATTCTGGCCAAGGCAGTTCCCTCTATGGCTACCTTTCTCTACATTTTCCCCCACCCCGACGACGAATGCTTCGGGCCGGTGCCCGGCATGGTGCGGCAACGCCGCGAGGGGCACGACGTGCACCTGCTCACCCTTACGCGGGGTGAGGCCACGGCGCAGCGCAAGCGCCTGGGCCTCACGAAAGCCGAGATGGCGCAGACGCGGTCCCAAGAAATGCAGGACGTGGCGACCACGCTGGACCTCACCTCCCTCACGGTGCTGGAATACCCGGATGGGCGGCTCGCCGAGATGAACCCGCTGGGGCTGGAGGCAGAGGTGGCCGAGCACCTCCATGCGGCGGCGCCGGACGTGGTGATCACGTATCCCGTGCACGGCATCAGCGGCCACCCCGATCATCTGGTGACGCACGCGGTGGTGAAGCGCGTGGCGTGCGCCCTGCGCCGGGACGGAGCCGCGAGCCCACGTCGGCTCGCGTTCTACACGCTCCCTCCCGCCCCCGACGATGCCGAGCGCCCCTCCCACCTCCAGCACTCGCCCCCGGCGCTCATCGACTGCACGGTGCCGGTCCGGGATGCTGATCGCGACACGGGCCGCGAGGCGCTGTACTGCTACGAGACCTACCGGCCCGTCATCGAAGAACATCGTCCCTTGACAACGGTGGGCGACCAGCTCTCATACGAAATCTTCGGGGAAGACCACGACCCACCCCTCTCGTCGCTGTTAGAAGGCCTGCCGGCCCCGGACGCTTCGCCCTCCACTCCCCCGTCTTCCTAACGGAAGGCGGTTTCCAGAGGCGATTCCCGAAGGCGGCCGCAGTGGAGGCCGCGTGCGGCGGCGTTTTCAATTTGTTAACGGGCGTACGCTGCAAACCCGGGAACGCATACGCCGGACGCCGGGGTACGATTCGATGTAGCTCTCGTCTCTCGTCCAGGGCCCCATCCCGCACCGTGGTGTCCACCTCTCAGCTCCCGCCGTTTCGAAGCTGGTTGGCCCTCAAGATGGGGGCCGTCGCCGGCGTTGCGACCGGGGCCATGGTGCTTTTGTGCCCGGGCACCGGCTTTTGGGCCCCTCTGGTCGCCGGCCTGGGCGGAACCGCCGCCGTCTACACCGCCGGATGCTTCTGGATTCACCGCCGCCTGCGCCATCTCCAAGGCATCCTCCGCCAGATTCGCACGCACGACTTCGACGACCTCACGCCCCCCGCCGCCCCCGAAGGCGACGAGCTGGGCACGCTTCTCTGGGAGGTCTACCGGACCGGCCAAAGCCTGGACAACGAAATCCAGGAGCTGAAAGAGATGGAAAGCTACCGGCGCGAGTTTATCGGAAACGTGTCCCACGAACTCAAAACGCCCATCTTCTCCGTACAAGGATTTGCGGAGACCCTTCTGGACGGGGCGCTGGAGGACGAATCCGTGAACCGTACGTTTCTAAAAAAAATCCTCCACCACGCCAATCGCCTCGACAACCTCGCTCGGGACCTATCCACCATCACCAAAATTGAAACCGACGAGCTCGACATGTCGGGCGAAGCGTTTGAGGTAGCCGAGCTGTTTGAAGCCGCCCTCGAATCGGTGGAAATGCGGGCTGAAGAGCAAAACATCCACCCTCGCATGGAGGTCGCCCCAGATCTCCCCGACGTTCACGGCGACTTCGACCGCCTGCGGCGCGTGCTGGTGAACCTGGTGGACAACGCAATCAAGTACAACGAAGAGAGCGGCAGCGTCCGTCTCCAGGCCGAGATGCAGGACGCGGACGTGGAGATCCGCGTCGTGGACGACGGCATTGGCATTCCGGCCGAGCACCTTTCCCGCCTTACCGAGCGGTTTTATCGGGTTGACAAGAGTCGCTCGCGCCACCAGGGCGGCACCGGACTGGGCCTCGCCATCGTGAAGCACATCTTGGGGGCTCACGAGCGCGAGCTGCACGTGGAAAGCACGCCTGGAGAAGGGTCTACTTTCTATTTCACCCTGCCGACGCGCCCCAGATCGAGCCTGCAGCCGGCGTAACCAGGACGCCCCGCACGTTCTTTCCCACCACGTCGTCACCCGCCCCCATGCCCTCCACCCCCTCTGTTCACCGCCACTCAACCCTCGATGCGTTAAGCCGCGCCGCCGCCCGCCACCTCACGACGAACATTCGCCGGACACTGCGCACGCAGGACCGGTATGCCCTTGCGTTGGCGGGAGGCAGCACCCCAGAACGTCTCTACGAGCTGCTGGCCGCCGAAGCCGCCGGGCCGCTTCCCTGGCCCCAGATCCACCTCTTCTGGGGCGACGAACGGTTTGTCCCCCCGGATCACCCAAAGAACAACGCTCACCTGGCCACCCGCACCCTCACCGATCCAGCCCCCATCCCTTCCAGCAACGTCCACCCCATTCCCACACAGACAGACCGCCCCGAAACGGCCGCCGCCCAGTACACCAATACCCTTCAGCAACACATTTCCAATCGCAGCCACACGTTCGACACCGTCCTGCTTGGGCTCGGCGCCGACGGGCACACGGCCTCCCTCTTTCCCGAAACCGGCACGCCCGAGGAGCGCCGCACCGACGAGGCCTGGGTTCGCGTCGTCAACGCGCCGCCCCGCCACGACATTGCCTCCCGCATTTCCTGCACCCTGCCCGTCCTGAACGGCGCCCAACAGGCTGTCTTCCTGGTCTCGGGCGCGCGCAAGCAGGACGCCCTCGCGGCCGTGCTCAACCACACCGCCCCCGATCTGCCCGCCGCCCAGGTGCGTCCGCGCGACTCCCTGCACTGGTTCGTGGACGAGGCGGCCTTTCCCCCATCCTCAACGGTTTCCTCCTAATTTTATCGAACATAGGAAGCATTCGCCCGCGACCCCTAAGAGATTTTCTGACCCTCGCCTGCGCATCTGGATGAAAAGAATACACGAATCCAACATGGAGGCACTTTGAACCTTTTTGCTCCGCTTTTACCATAAAAGCGGTTCTCATTCGGGCTACTCCACCGTCCCCGGTCCCCCACCATCTCCACCATGGAAAACCCCGTTGACCGTACGATTCGGTTGCTTACCGTCGCCGCAGGTCTTGTGAGCCTGCTTGTCTATGTCGTCTTTGCGCTCATCTGAGCACAGGTCGCTGTGCCGGTCTTTTCATGTCCCGGAGCCCAGGACACGTGTGGTTTTTCCGGAAACACCGCGGGAGAATGAACCTGTCTATCCCGGCCTCGTTAAGGCCGCCGTTTGCTTCCTTGCATTCTTGGCCCCGCATCCTCCAGTGTTATGGCGGACCTGATAGTTGTTGGTGATCGTGTACTGATTGAGCCGCAGACCGGCGAAGACAAGACGGAAACCGGCCTCGTGCTCCCGGCCTCCGTGTCGCAACAAGGCGATGTGCTGAGTGGCCGTGTCGTCAAGACGGGCCCGGGGTACCTGACCCAGAACCCCGAATACAGCGAGAGCGAGACCTGGAAGGAATCGGAGACTCCCGTTCGGTACCTGCCCCTGCAGGCCGAGCCGGGCGACTTTGCCTTCTTCGTGGGCAACGAGGCGGTGGACCTGCGGTACGAGGACACCAACTACACGATCGTTCCCCACAACGCGATTCTTGCCTTGGTGCGCGGCGACGGCGCTCCGGAGGAAGACGCCTCGGACACGACAATCGACGACCTTGAAGACCTCTGGGACGAGGATGAGTAGTGCCTTGCGGCCGCGCTAGGTGCGGGGCCCCCACCACGGGCCGTCTTTGCTGAGGGGGGCGGGCACGGACGCAGGGGACGGATCCTCGGCCTCTTCTGCGGGAGACGCCGGCGTGGGGGGCCCTTCGGTGCGGTCCGGAAGCGTGCCGAGGCGAAGCAGATACCGTACGTAGCGCCCCACGGAGAGGTCGGGCATCTCGGTGAGTCGCGACGTGATGCGCTCACGCTCGGTTCGCTGCGTCTCGATCTTTTCTCGCGTGCGGGCCAGCTGATCGTCGATGTCCTCGATGCGGTGCTGCACGTAGCGGCGCAGGCGGCGCTCCTGGGCCGGCGACAGCTCGTCGGGCACTTCGTCGGCGTAGCGCTCCTCCAGGGCGTGCCGCCACATCTTGAGGCGCGCCCGCGCTCGGTCGCTCGTGCGGCGGAGGTCGTCGATGGCCTCGGGCGTGAGTTCGGAGGCGGTACGGATGCCCGCGGATTTGAGCCGCACGACGTGCTTGTGGCTGAGGCCGTCTACCTCGCGCACCTCCCCAATGAAGTGGTGCTTGAGGCAGTCGTGGAGGGCCTCTCGCTGCACGTCGCGGAGCCACTTTTCGCGCCGCTCTTCTTTCGACGTGCGCAGGGCCACTCGCTTTTCTTTGAGGCTCTTGGCTTCCCGCTCCAGTTCGCGAATGGCGGAGGCAAAGCGCTCGGCCTCCTGCTCTAGGCGCCGACGCCGCCGCACCACAGAAAGCCGCCGGTACCGAGCACTCGCCAGGGCGGCCCCGGCGCCCCCTGCCCCCAGCAGCAGCGCCGCGGCAGCTCCGCCCGCGCCCCCCGCCGCCAGCGCCGCGCTTGCCACCGCCACGCTCACTGTTGCCGGGAGGGCCAGGCGCGCCAGGCCCGTGCGCGGATCCGTCGTGCGTTCTCGGCGCGACTGGGCGCGAGAGACGGCGGGACGCGTGCCCGAGAAGCCGTCCTCACGCACCGTTGCGAGCGCGGGCATGTCGGCCGGTTCCAGGTAGCAGGCCGTCCGGAGAGCATCCGCCAAGGGACGCACGGAAGCGGTGTTCAACAAGGCCTCCAAGAGAGGCGAGTCGTCCGGGGCGTAGAAGTCAGCGTCTCGGAAGAGAAGATTCTCGCCCGTGTTGAACCGCTCCCACAGCTCAGGCCGCACGGCACAGGCGCGCAGCGCTGTGTAGATCACGGTCCCGGCAAAGCGGTCGAGCGCAGGCCCAAAGTCAGCATCTGTGCGGTCGGGATGTTGGTAATTGCGATGCCCGACCTCGGGGCTGTTGCGCCCCTGCAGGGCAGGCACGTACATGGTGTCGTAGTCCACCAGGCGCAGCTGGAGGGCGTCTCCTTCCGTCTGCACGAGCACATTGCCGTGCTGCAGGTCGCCGTGGGCCAGGTCTAGCGCCTCAAGGTCGTCCATAAGAGCAGCCCACGCGGTCGCGAGCCGATCCAGCACCTCTGGCTGGTCGAGGTGGGCCTCGACGAACCGGTTAAGGGTCGTGCCCTGCGCCCACGCCATCTTCAGCAGCGGATACGCCGTTCCTTCCACCCGCA
Organism: uncultured Salinivenus sp.; assembly: GCA_964519235.1. Taxonomy (GTDB): domain Bacteria; phylum Bacteroidota; class Rhodothermia; order Rhodothermales; family Salinibacteraceae; genus Salinibacter. The sequence continues at coordinate 23,649 of CAZFJR010000014.1, forward strand.
CGCCCTCGGGCTGGTACGCAAACGACACGAGTGCCTCGTGATCGATGGAGCGCAGGGCACTGGAGACGGCCTCGTAGCGGGCCTGCTGCTCTGGCACCTCCGTAAGAAAGCACTTGGCCGCGTACCGGGCGCCGGTGTTGGTGGTGAGGGGGAAGACGGCCGCGAACGAGCCGGTAATGGGCTGGGGCAGGCCGAGGGCATTGGCACGGAGGGTGGCATCCTGCAACTCGGGGTCCGAAAACGCCACGCCGGGCGCCTGCAGGGCGGCCTGGTAGTCGCTTGGCGTGGGGTAGCTGCTCATGATGATTCAGGCGGGCTCCCAGAGGAAGTGGATCACGGAGGAAGCGGCTCAGGGGATAGACGAGCGGGCGCGCCAGTTGTGCCACGGCGGGGCTCTTCTTAAGAAGCTGGAAGCGCCGGCCACTCCAGCACAAGCAGTGTGCTGTCGTCGTTGCGGAGCGTCCCGTCGGCGCGGGCGGCCGCAACGGCCTTCCGAAAGGCCTCGGCGGACCAGGTGCGGGCCGCAGCCGGCGTGAGCGAGGCCTCCGGCTGCTCGTGGGCCCGAAGCAGCCAGGCCGCCACGGCGTCGGTGGCCAGCAGAAACGCGTCTCCACGCCGCCACTCCCCCGACGTGGTGCAGAGGCGTTCTGGAACGGATGCCTCCGGGCGAGGGCGGCTGCACAGCAAGGCCGGGCGGTCCGTGAACGCGTCCGCCGCCGAGACGGGCCAACTGCGCTCCAACTGCGCGTCGCGGAGGTGAAACAGAACACAGTCGCCCACTGCAGCGGCGCGCCACCGGCCGTCGGCGTGCACTTCGAGCCCGAGCAGCGTCGCGAAGGCTCCGTCGTCCGCCTTTGCTTGCACGTACCAGGGCGCCGTAGCGGCCTGGTCGTCGCGACGAGCGGCCCAGGCCTGCCGCCAGTCGGGAATCCCTTCACGGAGGGCAGCCGGGGTGATGGGGCCCCTCGTAACGGCCTGCACCAAGATCCGCGCCCAGTCCGCCGCGAAGATCGATTCCGTCGCTCCATCGGCCACCGCGGCCCGCACCGGCCCGCCGTCCGCTCGCGTGTGCGCCGCGTCCTCGTACTCATCTGCCTCGGCCCCGGCCTTGGGCACCGCGAGCGTGCGAGAATGAACCGTGGGCGTCGGCATGGTACGCGTATCCGCTGAATTGAACGCCGCAGCGTTGCGGCCACCAGTCGTCTTGCGGTCCCTCCCCGGCCTCTTTGGTAGAGCGCCTGCCATCGGAGAACGTCTCTACCGAAGATTGCTCGGCCGCGTCCCGATTTCCAAAAAGGTGACCAGCGAAACCGGATCAGCATTGAACACGAAGCCACGCGTATCGAGCGTGACGCTGTATCCCTCCTGCTCGGCCGCCGAGCGCATGGAGAAAGGCAGGCGACTCGACATCTGGAAAAGCACCTCCGCGTACTCGTCGTCGTCCGGCAATTCCGAGGCGCTCGACGGCAGCTCCACGGCCGGCTCCTCCGATTCGGACAGGTGCACGTTGAAGAGGAGCACCTCCCCGTCGTCGGTGGCAAACGAACGCAGTTCCTGCGCGTAGCGCAACGGATCCCCGTCGGTGGCCTCGCCGTCGGTCACGTTCACCACAATGGGCGGAAAGCTGCGCGGGTGCTGGTCAATCCAGTCGCGCACTGACTGTGCTGCGAGGTCGAGCGCCTGGCACATGGGCGTGCCATTTTTGGCGTGCGGGTCGAACCAGATCGGCTTTTTTACCCGCGTCTCGGTGGTACCGCCCTCCCCGTCGGCCACTTCCTGCACGCGCTGCTCCATGCGCTGCGGCCGGTCGGCCAGGTGGCTGATGGGGACGAGGCCCGTGCCGGTCTCGTATGCGTCGGTGGACTGGATGAGGCGCTGCACGCGCTGCCCATAGCCAATGACGCCGACGTGAAAGTAGTCGCGCACCCCTTCCTCCTTGGCACACCGCAGCACCAGATTCTGGAGCAGATCGTTCACTGTGTCCGCGAGGACGCGGGCGCGGCTGGGGGCCGCATCGCCCGTCTGTTCAGCCCCCCCGAACGGCTCCTGCATGGACGCCGACTGGTCGAGCAGAAAGAGAATAGCGGTGGGCTGCTGACGGCTAATCTCGGCGGAGTAGGGCATGCACGCGGGCAGTGGAGGAACGAAAGAGCAGTGATCAAACGTGGCATCCACCGTGCCCGCCGACGTTCCGAGTGGGCTATAAAAAACTCTGGGAGTGCGGCACAGATCGCACGGGACCCGTGCGGGGCGACGCAGACACGGCCCCAGCCACCCTGCCTCCAGGCCCTGCATGTCTCGACGGGGCCACTTTCGAGAGCCGTGCTCCGGGCTCAGCCGAGGTCCTCGAGGTACGTGCGGGCCTCCTTCTTGTATTCTGGATCGAAGGGCTCTCGGGCGGGCATATCGAGGACAGTCCGAAACTCTCGCCGGGCCGCCTCGGAGCGATCCATTTGCAGGTACGTCTTTCCGAGCTCGAGATGGTGAAACAACCGGTCGTTGAGCACGATGGCCCGCTTGAAGTCTTTGACGGCCTGCTGGAGCGAGGACTCGGGCAGGCCGCCGTACACGGTTCGGACGATGGCTCGCTGGAAGAACCCGAGGTCTTCCACCTCGCGGTGCCACCGCCCTCGAACGTGGTACGCCCCGTCGAGTGTGGAATCGATGGCGATGGCCCGGTCGGCGTGACGCTTGACCGCTCGCGACCGCTCGATGCGCTCCCGCGTGCCGGCGTCCAGCGCAGCGCGGCCCTGCGCCACGGCCATTGCGAGGTGCGCGCGCCCGCTCGCAGAATCCGCCGCCAGTGTGGCGTTGGCCACCCGAAGCGCGGTATCGTAGCAGCGCGTGCGGGCGGCCTCGTTGTCCGTAGCCTGCCCAAGATCGGCCCAGGTGTAGACCAGCCGCCACAGTACGGCCACCCGCTCGGGATGCCGCGTGCGGAGGGCCTGCAGTCGGGCACGCGCCGCCGGAAAGTTGCCCGCCCGGCGCAGGCTATCGGCAGTGGCAAGGGCCGCATCCAAGCTCTGCGTCGTATCGGGCCGGGGCGGCTCCGGTCCCCCCTCCTGCCCCACGGCAGGCACGGCCGCCAGCGGGCCGGCGGTAAGCACAAGAGCCAAGACAACAAGACGGGCAACGCGGCGGAGCATGGAGCGAAGCGGAAACGAGCACGAGACGGAAGACAATGGAGGTTCGAACGGACGATACAATCGAAAGATCTCAGTCCGCCGGTTTCATCCGGTATCACCGCCCTGGGGCCGCCCCCTCCGCCGGCGCCTGGTCGTTGAGGGCCCAGTCGTACGGCAGGTACTCGATCGCGTATTCGCCCCGCCGGAGTCGTTGCCGCACCGGCCCCTTGAAGTACGGCGCCAGAGAGCGCTGCACCGCACGGGGGGAGGGACCAAAGTCCTCCCCGTACCACTTCAGGATGCGGGAAAGTGCGATTCGGCTGTCTCTCGCCGGAATTTCGTTTTTCCGGTCGTCGTGCAAAAACGTACGGGCCTGGTCGTTGAGCTGCGCGTGGAGGCGGGGCCCAGTGTAGGCCTCGCGCCGGAGCCGCGGGCAACTCTTCGCCGCACAGACAACGGCAAAGTGAATGCGGGGCTCGTCGAACCGAACACGAATAATCTCGTGCTCAATCTCATCGAGCGTGCGGACCGTATCGGCCACTGGGCCTACCTCCATCTGGAAGGGGCTCTGTTTCTTTGGCGGCGTGGCCGGGCCGGGCGTAATGGCCCAGATGGTCTGCACGGGATAATGGTCCACGATCAGCTTCAGGGTGTACGCGTTGTAGGCATTGATCCAAAACGCCAGCCGGGCCGTCTGCGACCACCCCGACGGATCGGTGGTTCCGAGCCAGCGCAGATACGGATCGAGCGTGGAGTCGGCCTGCCGTTTCAGCCGGGCATAGTCCACCTGCCCGTCCGCGTCGACGTAGCGGGTGAGCACGCGGCTAAAGGCGGCGTGGCGCGACGAGGAAGCCGTCTCCCTCGCGTCTTCTGCGCCCCAGGCGTCCGTCTGGGCGTTCCCAGGCACCGGCCCGGCCAGCAGCGCGGTGAGCAAAATCCCGACGAGACTGTAGCGCACATGCATGGAGACGAACCGTCACGGTGGGGGAGCGACAGGAAGCGCAAGGGCGGCTGGGCGGACGTGCTCAGGCCAGTGTTTCCGCGGGACCGCAAATGCATTGGAGAGGCCATCGGTTCGGTACGGCCGCTCTTCCTGCCCGTGCCCCCCGCTAACGTTCGTCACGACCCTCGCCTGAAGGACCATTTTGGGCCTCGTCGTCAGGCGTGTCTACGCCGGTGAGGCTGTACTGATCGAGAACCGACTCCCCAATCAGGTCGTGGAGCTTCGCATTCCAGAGCCCGCCGCCCTTCTCGAGGCGAAGCCGCACTGCGCGTCCGTCGTCGAGCGACAGGGCAAGGTTGGGACCCGACGGCTGAGGCCGCCAGTCGACCTCCACGATGCGGTCAACGGCAATGTCACGCTGGTAGTGCCCCTGCCAGGTCCATCCCTCAATGACGATGCGGTCCTTGTAGAGGGACGCCTTGCCGAACCAGAGCGATTGATCGGGAAGGGTACACGGGTGTGTATACTCGGGGTCCGAAGCGGCCAAAGAAAGTGCGCGGTCGTGCGCCAGTGTGGTGGGGGAGGAGACGGACATCGGGACGGTGCCTTGTGGAGGGCCAGCGAACACGCTACTACATTGCAAAAGCTCTTACATTTCAAAAGCTTCCGCCGCAAAGAGCATGCCACCGTCCTTCCGTTCTTCGCTCTCAGGCAGTCGCAGGGCGCTCGGCTTCGGGCAGCGGGACGTAGAGCGCCTCTACCGCCTGCCCCCGCATGGTCTGTGCCAGGCGCTGCGAGAGGGCAGTGAGCAACAGCGAGACACGGACATTACGCTCTGTGAGTTCCATGGCCTCTTCCACCAGGCCCGCCATGGCCTCCAGATCGGCCTCGGGCAGGTTCTCACAGAACCGGGCGACGGCCTCCTGCTGATCGACGTTCACCAGCGGGGCATCCGCCCCCATGGTGCGGTAGAGGAGCAGGTCGCGGATCCAGCGCAGCATGAGCCGCAGCACGCTTTTTACCCGCTCCCGGCCCTGCTTCTGAAGCTCTTGCACACAGCGGTCGAGCGACTCCACCCGCTGGGTGTACGCGGCCCGGAAGTAATCGAGCACCAGCTCGCGGCTGGTGAGCAGGGCTTCGTTCTCGGACAGCTCGAGGGCGCGGCTGTACGATCCGTCGGCCATCCGGGCGAGCGTAGAAGCGGCCTCCGGCGCCATCCCCTCCCGGTCCGTGAGGGCCTGCTCGATGGTTTCGGGCAGAAGCGGGTCGAATCGCAGGCGCTGGCACCGCGACAAGATGGTGGGCAGGAGCTGCTCGGGGCGGCTGGTGGTGAGCAGAAAGACCGTTTGTGGAGGCGGCTCTTCGAGCAGTTTCAGGAACGCATTGGCCGCTTCTTCCCGCATTTTCTCGGCGTCGATCAGGATGTTTACTTTGTATTTTCCTTCACCCCGCGCCAAGCTCATCGGCTGGATGACGTCCTGCCGCACCTGGTCGATTCGGTAGTAGACCTGCTGGTTAGAGGTTTCCGAGGGATCGGAGAGCGAGGGCCGACGGACATAATCGACGGCTGCGTACGGGTTCTCGCCGAGGCGCCGGATCCGCTTCCCCATGTCCTCTTCGTCACGGTCGCTTTCTTGGCTCCAGGGATGCGGCAGGTGCACGTGCACGTCAGGGTGCACCATTCGGCGCGTCTTGCGGCAGGTAGGGCAGGCCTCGCAGGCCTCCTCCTGCTGTTCAGGACACTGCAGGGCGCGCGCCATTTCGTGGGCCACGGCCCGCTTGCCCACGCCGTCGGGCCCGTGCAACAGGTAGGCGTGGGCCACGCGGTCCTGCGCTAGGGATCGGCGCAGCGTATCGACGACCCGGTGTTGATCCAAAATGCGACTCCAGCCCATCGTACGAGGGAGAGTGGTGGGAGAATCGGTGCGGGGCGTGCGTTGAATGTAGGCGGTAGAGCCTAGGAGAACAACCGTCGAGGCACGGCCTGTCGCCCTTCTTCCGGCGAACACGGCGGCGGCACAGCGCGTGAAAATGAATGAGTGCTCCGAACTTTTTCCTGCGTCCTATGGACAACGCTTCGTACCGCGGTTTCACATTTGAGTCGTACGCCCCAGAGGGCCGCTCCCCGGACGACAAGCGGCGCCTGCGGGCCACGCGGGGTTGTATCACGCTGTTCGTAGAAGTCTCGGACGGAGCGTTACCGACCGGCTGGGACCTGCGTGACGTCCTGCGCTACGAAATCAACCGCCTGATGGACCCCGCGGCCCTGCGCCACGTGGAGTCCCTAAACTAAGGCGTTCCTGCACAACTGGGGCACTCCGGTCCGTCTTCGGTCCGTCTTGCCATCCACCGCATCTTCACCGCCCCCTGGAAACACCGAATACGGATCATTTCATATAAGTGATCGGCATTTTGAAGGCGTGGTAGCTCAGTCGGTTAGAGCGTCGGATTCATAACCCGGAGGTCGGGGGTTCGATTCCCCCCCACGCTACCAGGCCCTGACTCCCTTAAAACCCGCCTTGAGCACTCCTCAGGGCGGGTTTTGTGTTTATGGGGGCCACGTGGGAAGTGGCTTTGCCTTACGATCCTCCTCGTGGCGCCCCGGCCGTGTGCATCACTGCGTCCATCACTGCCCCATCGCTCCCCGGGGCTCGGCGAGTGCTCTTTGCCCGTGCTTAATTCGGGCCCGCGCCTTCCGGCGTCGCCGTGCCCACGCCCCACGGCGCATCGACGCACGGCGGCGATAGGTCTTGCGGAACGGCTGGGTGAAAAGTCGTGGTTGCGATCGCATGCGTGAGGCCTCTCCCGCGGGGCGGGACGTTTATGACCTAGCCTTCGTTCGTTCCGGCCAGGAACCGCCCCTCTGACGCCCCGGAGCCAAAAGGTTCCTCACTCGCCCACTGGCTTCCGTTATTGACAACGTCCGAAACGGGCCTTTGATTGAAGACGTGTCGGTCGAAGAAGCGTATTCTCCATCCGCCGCTACACGGAGCGAGCCCCCGTCCGCACCCCGTCTTTTCCACTTTCCTATGTCCGACGACACTTCCCCTGACGGCCCGCACCTCGAACTCTCCCTGCGCGAACTGCGCGACCACCTGCAAGCGTTCCAGGACGACTACCTGGCGGAAAAGAGCGACGAAACCGTCGGCACGTACCGCCGCTCGCTCAATTCTTTCGAGAAGTGGTTCGTGCAGCAAAACACCTTCCGGTTTACGGAGGACGACGTGCGAGAGTACAAACGCTACCTGATGGAGGAACGCGAGTTAAGCCAGGTTTCGGTCTCCACCTACCTCACTGCTCTCCGGCGCTTTTGCCAGTACCTGACCGACATTGGCACGCTTACCGAAAACCCGGCAAAGGGCGTGAAGGGCAACCGCCGCCCCGACACGCACTCGCGCTCGGTCCTCACCGAGTCGGACATTGATGCCCTGGAGGCGGTGCTCGCAGACACCACGCCGATCGACAAGCGCGACTGCGCCATCGTGTCGCTCATGCTGTACGCCGGACTCAGTGAGATCGAGATTGTGCGGGCCAACGTAGAGGACCTGGAGCACACCCTCATGGGGCCGGTCCTGCGGGTGCAGGGCAAGGGGCGCGACGTGAAAGACCAGGAGGCTCCTCTCGATCCACCGGTGCTCGCGGCAGTAGAAACCTACCTCGATGCTCGCGACGACGTGCATCCGGAAGATCCCCTCTTCGTGTCCCACGGCCACCGCTCCGACGGAAATCGGCTCAAGACGCGGTCGGTTCGCAGCCGCATCAACGGCTACCTCAAGGAGGCCGGCATCAAGCGCAAGGGCGTCACGCCCCACAGCCTCACCCATACCGCGGCCCTCCTCTGGCTCAACGACGGCATGCCGCTCGAAGAGGTGAAAGAACGCATGCGCCACGGCACGCTCGACACGACCATGATCTACTACAAGAAGCAGGGCCTTCTCAAGCGCGACCCCGAAGAGCTGGAGGACCTGGACGTGTAGAGACGAGACCCGGGAGGGCGTGCTGTCGTTCGCGACGCCCCAACAGTGTACGCCCCAACCATTTGAAGGCGCCTTCCCGTAGCTGCCCCGGTCTTGCCGCTTCCTCGCGGAAGCGACGGGCGCCTCCAGAGAGCCAGACAGTCACAGGGCTGAGAGATCTGCCCGCACGGTAAACTGGTGCAGGCCGCCGAGCTCCGACCACGAGTTGTACGCGTAATCGACCGCAACTCCTCCTAGCGCCACCCCAAACCCGCCCCCCAGTCCCCCAAGATCAACCCCATCGGCCAGGGCAACGTCTCGGCTGCGGCGGTGGTTGTACCCTGCACGGAGCCGTAGCACATCGCCCAGTTGCAACTCGCCTCCGAAGGTCAGGTGAGCCAGCACGTGATCGGTCGTCGATCCCCCTTCTACACCCACCCCCAGCTCCGTGAGGTCGTAGGCCGTAAGCGAAAGCAGCAGCGGGAGATGCGCCAGGCGCTTCGACACGCCCAGCTGCAGGTCCACAGGCAGGGTGGCAGAGCGCTGCCCGTACCCGTCGAGCGACACGCCGAGGTGCCGGAGGGACGCGCCCAGCCGTACCTGGCGGGCCGGCACCCGAACAAGGACCCCAAGGTCGGTGGCCAGCGCCGTCGCCTGCGCCTGGTCAATTTGCGCGTACAGAACGTGGACGTTGGCCCCGTACCGCACCCGTGGCCCCAGGGCCCGCGCCGCGCCGAGGGTAAGCGCCACGTCTCCCGCCGAGAAGGTACCGGTACGCTCCCCACGAGTATTCCGGCGCTGCAGGGTCCCCCAGTGCACAAAGCGAAGCCCCCCGCTCATTGTGGTGCCCAGGTCCGGCACCGTATGGCTGTAGGCCAGGGTGCCCGCATCGATGCCCGCAAGGTGGTTCAGGTAAGAGAGCGAGGGGGCCTCACTGGTCGCCGGACCCGGGATGGCTGGGTTGTAGAACAGCGCGTTCACGTCCCCGTCGGCCACGGCCGTGTAGGCACCGCCCATTGCCGCCGTGCGGGCCGCAGCGTCAAACCGCAGAAGCTGAAAGCTGGCGAGGGACGCCCCCGGCTGGGCCATCGCCGGCAGGGCCGCCAGCCCGCACAGCAACACCCACACCGCAAGTCGAAGACGCATCGGAGCAGGGCATAGAGGACGTAGAAAGCAAGGCTGTGTTGGATGGCGGTCAATGAGCCCGTGCAGAGGGGGTTCCACTGCCCACGGCAGGCCATCCCGTTCTTGGGGGGGCTCCGGGTGCGTAGAGCGCCGTGACCCTGCCCGTTGTCGGGGGCACCGACACGGGGAACGCACCCGGGCAGCCTGCGTGCCATGCGTGATGTCGCGGGATTCGGCACGTCCCGCCACGTGAACACACCGCCCCCCATCGGGGCATGTGATTTCGTCGCTCTCTCAGGCACGCGCCTCCTCCACACACATGTTCGAATGGATTAAAAACCTATTTGGCGACCCGAACGAGCGAGAGCTCAACAAGCTCTGGCCCGTCGTTGAGGAGATCAACGAGCACTACGAGGAGCTTCGAGACCTGACCGACGACGAGCTCCGCGCCAAGACCGACCAGTTCCGCACAGAAATCCGGGAGGCGGTGTCCGACATTGAGGCCCGCCAGGACGAAATCCGCGAAAAGCTGCGCCGGGCGCCCGGGCCCGAGGCGCCCGTGGGTGGTGACGGACAGGTGGCCGAGTTGGAGGGCGAGGACCTCTCCCTCGACGAGCGCGATGCCCTCTACGACGAGTTCGACGAGCTGGAGGACGAGTGGCAGAGCATCGTCGAGGACAAGCTCTGGGAGCTACTCCCCGAGGCCTTCGCCGTCATCAAAGAAACGTGCCGCCGCATGCTTGGCGAAACATGGACGGCCGGCGGCTCAAAAATCGAATGGGACATGGTGCCCTACGACGTGCAGCTGCTGGGCGCCGTGGTGCTGCACCAGGGCCGCATCGGCGAGATGAAGACCGGCGAAGGGAAGACGCTGGCCGCCGTGATGCCCCTCTACCTCAATGCCCTCACGGGCCGCGGCTGCCACCTCGTGACGGTGAACGAGTACCTGGCCGAACGCGATACGGAGTGGATGGGGCCGATCTACGAGTTCCACGGCCTCACGGTCGACTGCATCAACCGCTACGAGCCGCACACCGAGGGCCGCAAGGAGGCCTACGAGGCCGACATCACGTACGGCACCAACAACGAGATCGGGTTCGACTACCTCCGCGACAACTCGTTCGTCGTGCGCCCCGAACAGCTCATGCAGCGGGGCCACCACTACGCCATCATCGACGAGATCGACTCGGTCCTCATCGACGAGGCCCGCACGCCGCTCATCATCAGCGGCCCGGTGCCCGACCAGGAGAACGACGAGTACCGCGAGCTGCGCGACCCGGTCGAGAAGCTGATCGACGCCCAGCGCAAGCTGGTCCGCTCCCTCGTCAAGGACGTGAAGGAGCTCTGGGAGGCGAAGGAGGAGGCCGAGGAGGAGGGCGACTCGCGCCGCGCCCAGGAGCTGGAGGACGAGGCCGGCCTGGCCCTTCTGCGCGCCTCACGCGGCTACCCCAAGAACCGCCAGCTCCAGAAGCTCCTCAACGAGCCCGGCATGG
>CAZFJR010000015.1:0-228 GCA_964519235.1 uncultured Salinivenus sp.
CCTTGTCCGTGTCCACGTCCGGCGTAAACTCCACGACCACCGTCGAGACGCCCTCCGACGACGTAGAGCGCATCTCGTCGATGCCGTTGATGGAGCTAATTTCCTGCTCGATCACCTGGCTCACCGTCGCCTCCACGTCGCTCGGGCTGGCGCCGGGGTAGATGGACGTGACCACGTTCTGCGGAAACTCGATCGACGGGTTCGACTCCTTCGGAATTGTGAGGTAGC
>CAZFJR010000015.1:238-18441 GCA_964519235.1 uncultured Salinivenus sp.
GGGTAAAGGCGGCGATCGCCGTGCGGTACTTGATGGAAACGTCGGTAATCGTCATCGCAGAAGCGTCCGTTGGTACAGGGCAGGGGGGCGCGGGCGGAGAACCGGGCGGGGACGACGCCGCAGAGAGGGAGGTTCCGGGATCACGAGTCGCGGCTCATTCCTCTGTGGGCGGAGCAGAGAGGGACGGTGTGTCGGCGTAAGGCGTGCCGGCCGCTGTGGTGCGGGTGTACCGCTGCGCAATGTCGAGGGGCGCGCCCGGGGAGGCGTTGTTTTGGCCCACGATAACGATCTCGTCGCCCGCCGCCAGGCCCGAGTCGGCCACCACGCGTCCGCCGGTGGCAGGGCCGAGCGCCAGGTCACGGTTGCGGGCCACCACGACGCTGTCGGTGCGGTCGGCCACATAGACGTGCGGGCCGCGCTCATCGCGAAGCACCGCCGAGCGGGGGAGAACGAGGGCGCTGTCCAGCACGGCGCGAGTCACGCGGAGGGTGACGCCCATCGACGGCTTGAGGCGGCCGTCCTCGTTGGAGACTGTGACCTCGATGGGAAAGGTGCGGCTGTCGGGGTCGATGGCACTGCCCACGAACGAGGCTTCGGCGGTGCGCACGCCGGCGTCGTAGCGGCGAAAGTCGAGCTGCACGGGCGTCCCTTCCCGGAGGTCGTTGGCGTAGCGCTCCGGCACGCCCGCCGTCACCTTCACCCGGCGCGTATTGACGAGGCGGGCCACCTGCATGCCCGGGGCGGCCTGCTCGCCCTCCTCGATAAAGCGCTCCTCTACGGTGCCGGCAAAGGGGGCCTCCACACGGGTGTTGTTGAGGCGCTTGCGGGCCTGGGCGAGGGCGGCGCGCGCCTGGTTGCGCTCCGAGCGCACCTGCTCGAACTCGAGAGCGCTAATCACCGAGTCGCGGTACAGCGGCTGCTGCCGCTCGAAGCGGTCCTGCGCCAACGCAAACTGTGCCTGCGCCTGCTCCACGGCCGCCTGCGCCTCGTCCGCGTCGATGGTGGCCACCGGCTCGCCCGCCGCCACCCGCACGCCACGATCGCGCAGCATCGTGACGGTGCCGCTCGTTTGGGCCGAGAGGGTGGCGTCGTCGAGCGCCTCCACGCTGCCGGTCAGCTCAATCACGTCGGTGAACGAGGTGGGGCGCAGCACCAGCGTTTCGACCCGCGTGGCGGGTGGGGCCGAGTCTTGCGCGGAGGCGTCCGACACTGGCTCCTCGCTGCACCCGCTGGTGCCCACGGCCACTCCCAGCAGCAAGACGGCTCCCAGCAGCAGGGCGGCCCCGCGGCGCGCGGCGGGGGCGGAAGCGGACGAAACGGACCACGAAGCAGGCATAGGAACAGCGGACGTGTCGGGGGCAGAGGGGCGGCGAGAGAAGAACGGAAGGATCATCGACGCGTCATCAGGTACGATTCGGAGGTGGGGGTTAGGGGCTGCCCCAGCGCGGTCTCCAGGTCGGTGCGCGCCACCAGGTAGTCGTGCACGGCCTGGAGGTAGTTGAGGCGGCTCTGGTCGAGCTGATCGGAGGCCTCCCGCAGCTCCACCGGGCGGGCCACGCCCTCGCTCACGCGCTGGGACACGTGGTCGTAGTTGAGCTCCGCCCGGCGCACGTTCGCCTCCTGCGAGTCGATCCGCTCGCGGGCATTTTCGAGGTTGCGGACGGCCCTGCGCACCTCCAGGGTTACCGCCCGGCGCAGGCGCTCCACCTGGAGCTCCGCCCGCTGCCGCTCAATCTCGGCCTGCTGCACCCGTGCCGAGCGCTGAAAGCCGCTGAACAGGTCCCAGTTGAGCTGCAGCCCCACACTGAAAGAGGGATTCCAAAAGTCGTCGTTGAAGAAGCCCCGGTCCTCCTGCCGGAAGTAGAACGGATTCGTGGGGTCCTGCGGGTCGGTCGTCAGCAGGCGGGAGCGGTCGTCGGGGACGCGGCCGGAGTAGCTGAAGTTGGCCACGGCTTCCACCCGCGGGTAAAAGGCCGCACGGCTCGATTCGGTTTGGATCTCGCGGAGCTCCACATTCAGCCGTGCCCGCTGGAGGTCGGGGCGGTTTTCGATGGCCCGGCTCACGGCCCGCGGCATGGAAATGGTTTCGAGCGAGACCTGCTGCAGCCCGTCGTCCTGCTGTTCTTCGAGGCTGCCCCGAAGGCGGATGGGGCGTTCTGGCGAGAGGCCCATCGTGCGCTTGAGCTGGTCGCGGGCCAGATCGGCGGCGTTCCGGGCTTCAATCCGCTGCGTGCGGGCATTTGAAAGCTCTACGTTGGCGCCCAGGCGCTGCGCCTTGGGCACCACGCCCCGCTCCACGCGCGTGGAGACCTCCTGGAGCGTCTGCCGGGCGCGCGCCACGCGCTTCCGGAGCACGCGGGCGCGCTCCTGAGCCAGCAGGGCCTGGTAAAAGGCCGTGACCACCTCGTTGGTGGTCAGCTGCACCTGTCGGTCGCGGGCAAAGCGGCTGACGTCCTGGAACTGCTGCGAGCCCTTTACGGACGCAAAGGCGGTTTTGCTGTAGAGCGTCTGGGTGAGCTGGAGCCCGCCCCGGAACTCGTTGTCCACCCCAAACGGGTTGCCGCCCCCGCCGCCCAGCGCAATGCCGGCTGCTGCCAGGCTGTCCTGCTGGCGCTGCAAGAACGAGGGATACGTGATGGGGGCGGTGGCCGGGTCGTCGTCCAGGCGCCGTCGCTCGTTGAAGGCCAGCCACTCGGTCTCGCCCCCGCCCCCCAGCAGCGTCGCCGCGTCGCTTCCGGCAAAGGGATTGGCGGTGACCACGTTGCGGGTGTACGTGCCGGTGAGGTTGAGCGACGGCCACAGGTTGCCCCAGGCCTCCTTCACACGCGCCTCCGCATTGGTGACGTCGAGCTGCGCCTCTTGCAGGTCCAGGTTGTTTTCGAGGGCAGTCCGGACGGCGTCCGCGATCGTGAGGGGGAGGGGCTCGGCATTGCCGGGCGGCCGCGCCGTGGGCGAACCGTCTTCGCGCACTGGCTCGGGGCCCACCGATTGGGCGTGGGCGCCGAGGGGCGCAAGCGACACGGCCGCGCCCATCAAGAGAACGAGGGCCGGAAGAAGACGGAGAACACTGCGCATGAGAGGGGCAGTTGCGTCCGAGACAAAACAGTCGAGTTACGGGCGAGCGGGGGCGGCGCTGGAAGGCCCTAAGCCGTCGAACAAGAGGGAGGTCAGGAAGTCGGCTGCGGCCTCGGGGTCGTGCAGCAGGGGCGCGTCCGGCATGTGCGGCCGCAGCGTCCCGTCCGCCGCGCTCCGCTCGGTAAAGCAGCGGCGGACGACCAGGTCGTGCACCACCTCTAGCATCATGTGCGCCACCGATTGCGGCGGGAGCGACGCGATGGTGCCCGCCGCCATGGCCGATTCCACCGCTGGTACCAGTGCCTCCAGCATCCGATGCTGCTGCTCCTGAAAGTAGGCTGCCTTCTGCACGTCGCTACTGAAACAGAGCCGGTGCGCTTCCTTAATCAGGATGAGAAAAAGCTCTTCCCGCTTCTCGTAATACTCGAATGAGCGTACGACCAGAGCATGGAACGCATCGCGGAAAGAATGGTCGCGCAGGGCGTCGTCGCCGAAAGTGGCCCGTATCATGTCGTGGAGATCGTCGTAGACCTCGTCGAAGATGGCGAAGAGAAGGCCCTCTTTGCCGTCCTCGAAGTAGTTGTACAGGGTGCCCTTTCCAAACTCGGCACGCTCCGCGATCTCGTCGAGCGTGGCCTGCTCGTAGCCCTTTTCGGCAAAGACGAACTGGGCGGCCCGTCGCATGGCACGTCGGCGGCGTCGGCGCTCGCGCTCGCGGCGGGAGAGGGACGAGTGGGGCGAAGACATGGATGGAGGCGACAGTGAGGCAGGCGTCAGAAGGTGACCCAAGAGTCATGGAGTGACTGGTAAGTCACCACGCGGTCTTCGTTCGCTTTGTCCGGGGAAGTCCCCGTTAAGAAGGGGAGGCACTCGGGTGGACAGGACGTGGGAGGACAACCACGCGGCGGCCGCCAAGGCGTGCCGGACGAGTTGGCGAGCAGAGGCCTTGGCCCGATGAGACCGTCTGGGCGGGGCGGCGAACAGCCCAGAGGGATTCGGACAGGGGCTTCAGGCGCACGCCGCAACGATTCGTTCATCAGGATTCTGGCCCCCATTGGAACCCTGTCCCGTCGGCCGTGCGGGCCACCGCCAGAAATTCGGCGAGCATCATGGCGGTGGCGCCCCACACCGTGTGTCCGTCTACGTCGTAGTACGGCACCGCTACGTCGGTCCCGTTCAGCCGGCGTGTCTCAGTTTTGCGCGTGGCGGGCGCAAGGAGGTGAGAAAGCGGCACGCGCAGCACCTGGCGCACTTCCCGGTCAGCCGGCCGGAGGATGGGGGCCGAAGCCACCCGTCCCACGAACGGGTGTGCGCAAAAGTTGGACGGAGGAATGTAGAGCGGCGTGAGGCGGCCCAGCAGGTCGACGTCCGACGGCGGAAGCGCAACCTCCTCCTCGGCCTCCCGCAGTGCCGTGGTCGCGAGGGACTCGTCGGGCTCCCGCTGCCCCCCCGGAAACGAGATTTGCCCCGCATGGTCGGGCAGGTGGTCGCGGCGAACCGTGAGCACGACGGCAAGGTGCTCGTTCTGGGGCAGCAGAAGCACGAGCACCCCGGCCTCGCGGCAGTCGCGGCCGTGGACCGAGAGGGCCGACTGCCGGGCCGGCACCTCCGGGGCCATGGACCGATGCGCCGCGTGCCCGGGCAGGGGCGCCGCCCTTAGGCGTCCCGCCAGGGCAGTTGTACGGGCGAGAAACGACGAGGGCATACGCGACACGACGACACACGAAAGATGCGCTTCCGTGCGACACGTCTCCGTGGAGGATAAGATCCTCTGCCAGTGTGTCCCCAACGCTCAACTGCAAAGAAGGCCCAACCACGAAAGGTGGCACCGCGGATCGCTCCACGCTGCCGCCTGAGACCGAGATCTCCAAACGCCCCCCGTTCAAACATTCCCCCTCGTTCCGGCGAGGGAAAGTGAGCGCTAACTCATGTTCTCCACGACCGCGTGCCCAAACTCGCTGCACTTGAGCAGCTCGGCGCCGTCCAGGTTGCGCTCAAAGTCGTACGTCACGCGCTTCTGACCGATTGTCTTCTCCAGCCCCTCGAGAACGGCGTCCGCGGCCTCCTGCCAGCCCATGTATTCGAACATGATTCGGCCCGACAGAATGAGTGCCGACGGGTTGACCTTGTCCTGGCCGGCGTACTTGTTGGCGGAGCCGTGAACGGGCTCGGCCAGGCAGGCGGCGTCGCCGAAGTTGGCGCCCGGCGCCACGCCGAGGCCGCCAATCTGAGCCCCGCAGGCGTCCGATAGGTAGTCGCCGTTCAGGTTCGGCATCGCCAGCACGTCGTACTGGTCGGTCCGTGTCTGCACCTGCTGCAGCATGTTGTCGGCGATCCGGTCGTTGACGACCACTGCGTCCGCGGGCGGGTCGCCGTCGCGCTCCTCCCAGAGGGTGTCCTCGGTGATCACCGCGTCGCCGTACTCCTCGCGGGCGACCTCGTAGCCCCAATCGCGGAAGGCGCCCTCGGTGAACTTCATGATGTTGCCCTTGTGGACGAGGGTGACAAACTGGTGGCCGTCGGACTCCAGGGCGTAGTCGATGGCCTCGCGGACGAGCCGCTTGGTCCCAAACTCGGTGATCGGCTTGATCCCGATGCCCACCGGGCCGTCGTGGATGGTGTCGTCGAAGCCCATCTGCTCCTCAACGAACGCCCGGACCTGCTCCGCGCCCTCGGTCCCGGCCTCCCACTCGATGCCGGCGTACACGTCCTCGGTGTTTTCCCGAAACGTGACCATGTCCATCTGCTCCGGATTTTTCATCGGCGAGGGCACGCCGTCGATGTAGTACGTGGGGCGCACGTTGGCGTAGAGGTCCAGCTTCTGGCGAAGGGCCACGTTCAGCGACCGGAAGCCGGCGCCCACGGGCGTGGTAAGCGGGCCCTTGATGGCCACGCGGTGCTCGCGGATCGTTTCGACGGTCTCCTCGGGCAGAAGCTCGCCGGTCTGTTCTTTGGCCTTTTCACCGGCCAGCACTTCGGTCCACTCGATGGCGCGCTCGCCGTCGTAGGCCGTCTTTACGGCGGCGTCGAACACCGGGCGGGCGGCGGCCCAGATGTCGGCGCCCACGCCGTCGCCCTCAATGTAGGGAATGATGGGCGTGTCGGGAATCTGGAGGGTGCCGTCCTCCATCGTAACTTGTTTGCCGGAGGTGCTCATGGTCGGATGGGTTGGGTGAGGAGAGAAGAAGAGGGGCAACGCGGGAACAAGTGGTTTCCGCAACGTAAGACGTGGCGGTGACTCGCTCTATTAGGAAACCGAAAAAACCGCAGGGCTTCGCGAATGAAGAGAGGGAGGAGGGGAATGGACGAGAAGCGAGGGGCGAGTGGAGTGGAGGCAGAGTCTGATGCCGATGCACACCACCGAACACACAACGCCCAACGCTCCACTCACAGCCGACCCGTCAGGTCGCGGAGGCGCAACTCCCATACCTTGAAGGCGGCCTCCACCACAATTTCCCGGCGCATCTTCGACTCGCCCTCCGTCCGCTCCGTAAAGATGACCGGGATCTCCTTGATACGAAAGCCGGCCCGCCAGGCACGGTAGTGCATCTCCACCTGAAAGGCGTAGCCGTCGCTGTTGACGCGATCGAGCGGCAAGGCCTCCAGCACGCGGCGGTGGAAGCACTTGAAGCCGGCCGTTACGTCGAGGATCGGGAGGCGCGTAATGGTGCGCGTATAGATGCCGGCGCTGTACGACAGGACGAGCCGCGAAAGGGGCCAGTTGATCACGCGGACTCCCTTCACGTACCGGGATCCGATGGCGAGATCCACGTCGTCGGTGCGCACCGGTTCAATGAGACGCGGCAGGTCGTCAGGGTCGTGCGAGAGGTCGGCGTCCATCTCGCAGATGTACGTGAAGCCCCGGGCAAGGGCGTACCGAAAGCCCCGCAGGTAGGCCGTGCCCAGGCCGAGCTTGCCACTGCGCTCGATGAGGTGGATCCGGTCGGGGGCCTCCGCCATTTTCGACCGCACGGCGCCGGCAGTTCCGTCGGCCGAGTTGTCGTCCACCACCAGAATCGAGATCGGAACGGGCTGGGCTAGCACCAGCTCGATAACCTGGCCGATGTTGGCGACCTCGTTGTACGTGGGAATGATGACGAGGGCCTCGGTGGGAGGGGCGCTGGGGGAGGAGGCGGGCACCGGTGGGGCGGCGTTCGGTGAGGGAACGGGCGAGAAGACCGGAAGAGGGGCCCAGTGGGGCGCCTCGGGACACATCTACGCAAAGGATTGGCCCTGGGGCATCCGAATTCCAGGCGTGTAAACAGATTTTAATAAAAAACGAGTTCCGGGGAGGGAGGCGTCCGCGAAACCGAGGATTGCGGCTGGGATACAAGGGCTTGGCAAAATTACTTTCTGGGCCCCAGCGCCGCGCTCCCTACGTTGTCTCCGCTGCACACGCGGATCGTGTACGAAACACCGTGCCCGAGACGCTGTCCGGCGGCCCGGGCGTGCGCCACTTCCACATTTCTGCTCTGCATCCAATACACCCACGTCATGGCTGACGACACTTCGGCCTCCGACTCCAACTCGGGCTCGAACGGAAGCGTTCGCGAAGGAGCGGGGCTGCCCGACGACTTTCCACATGCCTCTCGGCTTAAGCAAGCCGGCGTGACGAGCCTCGCCCATCTCCGAGAGGTGGAGTCGCTCGAAGAGCTTACCGGCATCGGACCGGCGTACGCCAACGACATTCAAAAGGCCCTCGAGGACATTGGGCAGACGGAGGAAGCAACCGAAGAGCGTTCCAGCCCGCTGTCGAACGGCGCTTCGGACGACGCCGTGGGAGGCCCCGCAACCCACCAGTCGATCGACATTCCGGACGGGCCCGTCGAAGAAACCCTCTCGTTTGAGACGTATCCGGCCGACCAGTACGGGCACGACGACCTCGGCCTTGGGGCGGAGGACCTCCTGGAGATGCTCCGCAGCATGCTGCTCCAGCGCCGCTTCGAGAACCGCTGCCGCCAGATGTACCAGCGGCAAAAGATCTCGGGCTTCCTTCATCTCTACATCGGACAGGAGGCCGTGTCTACCGGCAGTGTCAGCGCCATCGACCTGGGCGAGGACTCCATCATCACGGCGTACCGCGACCACGGCATGGGGCTGGCGATGGGCATGGATCCGGACGCCTGCATGTCGGAACTCTTCGGCAAGGCCACGGGCGGTTCGAAGGGCAAGGGCGGCTCGATGCACTTCTTCGACCGTGAGAAGCGCATGATGGGCGGCCACGCGATCGTCGGGGCGCACCTGCCGCTTGGTGCCGGCATCGCGTTCGCGCACAAGTACCGGGGCGACGGCAACGTCTGCCTCTGCTTCTTCGGCGACGGGGCCATGCACCAGGGGGCCTTCCGCGAGGCCTGCAACCTGGCCGGCATCTACGAACTGCCCATCGTCTTCGTCTGCGAGAACAACCAGTACGCAATGGGCACCGCCGTGGACCGCGCCTTCAGCAAGCCCGACCTGTACAAGCACGGTTACAACTTCGACTTTCCGTGCTCGTTGGCCAGCGGCATGGATGTGTTCAGCGTCAACAAGGCTGTAGAAGACCACGTCGAGAACTATGCCCGGCAGGGCCAGCCCTCGATGCTAGAGGTGCGCACGTACCGCTACCAGGGCCACTCCATCACCGACCCGGCCGAGTACCGCGCCGAGGGCGAGCTCGACCAGCGGCAGAGCGAGGATGCCATCAACCGGCTGCAGGACTACATTCTTGCGCACGACATGGCCACAGAGGCCGAGATTGAGGCGATCGACGACGAGGCCAAGCAGCGCGTGAAAGGGGCGATCGATGCGGCCAACGAGGCCCCCTTCCCCGACGAGGAGGCCCTCCACGAAGACATTTACACGCAGGAGGACTATCCCTTTATCGCTTAGCAACGGCGATTTTCGAGTGTCGAATTTCGAATTGCTCCTTCGACACTCTTCCCCGCACATTCGACATTCGCACTTCGACATTCGCACTTGAATATGGCTACGCTGCAATTCCGCGAGGCGCTTCGGGAAGCAATGACTGAGGAAATGGAGCGCGACGAAAACATCTTCCTCATCGGGGAAGAGGTGGCCGAGTACGACGGAGCCTACAAGGTGAGCAAAGGCATGCTCGATCACTTCGGGCACGACCGGGTTATCGACTCGCCCATTAGTGAGCTTGGCTTTGCCGGGCTCGGCATCGGCGCGGCGATGAACGGCCTCCGGCCCATCGTCGAGTTCATGACGTTCAACTTTTCATACGTGGCCTTCGATCAGGTCATCAACAACGCCCCCAACATGCGCTACATGTCCGGTGGCCAGTTTAAAGTGCCCATTGTCTTTCGCGGGCCCAACGGCGCGGCGGGGCAGCTCGGCGCCACCCACTCGAACTCCACCGAGGCGCTCTACTCCAACTTCCCGGGCCTGAAGGTGGTGGCGCCCTCGATTCCCGACGACGGGAAGGGCCTGCTCAAGACGGCCATCCGCGACGACGACCCGGTGGTTTTCCTCGAAAGCGAGCTTATGTACGGGATGAAGGATGAGGTGAGCGACGACCCCGATTACACGCTCCCGATTGGGGAGGCCCGGGTGGCGCGCGAAGGGGACGACGTTACCATTGTGGCCCACAGCAAGAGCTACCACGTCGCGATGGACGCCGCGGACCAGCTCGAAGAGAAGGGCTACGAGGCGGAGGTGATCGACCCGCGCACCATCAAGCCGCTCGACATTGAGACGATCGTGGGGTCGGTCGTCAAGACGAACCGGCTGGTTGTGGTCGACGAGAGCAATCCCTTTGCCAGCGTGGCTTCGGAAATTACCCACCAGGTGCAAGACCGCGCCTTCGACTACCTCGACGCGCCCATTCTGCGCGTCACCGCGCCCGATACCCCGGCGCCGTACGCCCCCAACCTGATGGACGCGTACATGCCGGGCGCCGACGAGACGGTCGACAAGTGCCTGCGCGTACTGTACGCGGAGTGACGAAGTGCGAGTGTCGAAATGCGAATTCCCGCTCGGCACTCTTGTCCCCTCACATTCGACATTCGCAACTCGAACATCGACACTGATTTATGGCGGTTCCGATCGAAATGCCCAAGCTGAGCGACACGATGGAGGAGGGCGTGCTCTCCGCGTGGCTCGTAGACGAGGGCGAAGAGGTGTCCTCCGGCGACGTGCTTGCACAGGTGGAGACCGACAAGGCCACAATGGACCTGGAGGCCTTCGACGAGGGCGTGTTGCTCAAGCAGTTGATTGCCGAGGGCGACGCGGTGCCCATCGGTGATCTGATCGCCGTCATTGGCGAGCCCGGCGAAGACATTTCCGACCTCGTGGGTGACGCAGGGGGCGACGGAGGGGAAGAGCCCGAGGCGGATGCCGACGCGGAAGAAGCGCCGACTGAGCCCGAGCCGGACCCGGAGACTGAAGTGGAGGCCGAACCGGCGCCGGAGCCGAGTGGCGACGGGCAGTTGGCGGAGCGGACGCCGGAGCCGGTGCCTGCCGAAACCGACGCCGAAGGCCGCCGCATCAAGGCCTCCCCGCTGGCGCGCCGCATCGCGCAGGACCACGACGTGGAGCTGGCGCAGGTCGACGGATCGGGGCCGGAGGGCCGCATCGTGCGCCGCGACGTGGAGGCGTACGTTGAGACCATCGAGACGCAAGAGGCCGCACCCGAACCGGCCACAGAGCCGGCGCCTGAACCCGCGTCCGAGCCGTCTCCCGAACCGGCGCCTGAGCCGACCCCCGAGCCGTCTCCCGAGCCGGCTGTCGAAGAGCCCACGTACGCGATGCCGGACGAAGAGGCGGCGTTCGAGCGCGAGGACATCTCGCAGATGCGGAAAACCATTGCCCGCCGCCTCGCGGAGAGCAAGTACTCGGCGCCCCACTACTACCTTACGGTCGACATCGACGTCGAGCCGGCCGTCGAGCTGCGCGAAGACCTCAACGAACTGGCCGAGGAGCAGGGCCGCGCGAAGATCTCCTTCAACGACCTGATCACAAAGGCGTGTGCCCTCTCGCTGCACGACCACCCCTACGTCAACGCCGCCTACCGGCCCGACGAAGGCGAAATCCACAAGCACAACCGTGTCCACATCGGCATCGCCGTGGCCATCGACGAGGGGCTCATCACGCCGGTGATTCGCGATGCGGACCGGAAGGGCCTCTCGGAACTCGCGCGGGAAACCCGAGAACTGGCCGAGCGGGCCCGCACCCGCGACCTGGAGCCGGAGGAGTTTGAGGGGGCGACCTTCACCACCAGCAACCTCGGCATGTTCGGCATCGAGGAGTTCACCGCCATCATCAACCCGCCCAACTCGGCCATTCTGGCCATCGGCGAGATCCGCGACACGCCCGTCGTGGAGGACGGCGAGGTGGTGCCGGGCACCCGCATGAAGGTGACGCTCTCCTGCGACCACCGCGTCGTGGACGGGGCCAAGGGCGCCGCCTTCCTCGACACTGTGAAGTCCTACCTGGAGGAGCCGATGAACCTGTTGTTGTAGCGTTGCATGTTGGAGCGTTGAACGGTTAACGTTCTCATGCTCAACGCTATGACCATCGCTCACATTTCCGATCTTCACTTTGGGCGGATCGCTTATCCCGGCGTCGTCGATGCGCTGGTGGACGAGATCAACGAGGGCCGTGTCGATCTCGTGGCTCTGAGTGGCGACCTGACACAGCGGGCGCGCGTCCCGGAGTACGAGGCGGCACGGGCCATGCTCGATGCGCTCCGGCCCCCGTCCCTCGTCGTGGCGGGCAACCACGATGTCCATCCGTGGTGGCGGCCGATCAAGCGGCTCTGGACGCCCCTGGAGCGGTACAAGCGGTACGTCACCGACGACCTGGCTCCCACCGTCGACACCGACGAGGTCGCCGTGCTCGGGCTGACGTCCGCCTACGGCGCGTCCATCAAGGGCGGGCGCCTCCGGGAGGCGGACCGGGCCGTTCTCCGAGACCATTTCCAGGGCGTGCCCGACGACCACTTCAAAGTGCTCGTGGTGCACCATCAGCTTCATCCCACCGCCATCGGGCCCATCAGTCCACACCCGGTGGCGCGGCAGGCCCAAAAAACGCTCGACGTGGCCGCCGACGTAGGGGTGAACCTCATTCTCTGCGGGCACCTCCACATCCCCGCCATCACGCCTCTCGAGATCGTTCCTGGCGAGCCGCGAATCGTGATTGCGAGCGCCGGGACCACCACCAGCAATCGGTACCGGCAGCCCACCGGGCCGGTCAATTTCTATAACGTCGTCACTGTCGAATCCGACGTGTTTTCCGTGGAGGAACGCCGGTACGTCCCCGACGACAACCACTTCGTCCGCGACGGCGTCACGCGTTTTGATCGCTCTTCGCCATCACCCTCAGCTTGAACCGAGCTTCGTACCCGCAAGTGACGGGTTTCGGTGGGAAAGATGATTCGTGATGCGTGAGTAAGCTCACGTTTCACGAGTCACGCATCACTTAATTACGCCAGCGCCGATTCCCGCCCCGAATCCCGCACAAACATGCACGTCGAGTCGGTCTGGTCCACCAGACGCCGGATCGTGTCGAAGTCCGGCTCCGGTTGAAGGCCGAAGATGTTGAGGTCGGCCTGGGGGGCGGTCGTGATGTACGACTTGAAGGGCTCGGTGCCCACCACGGCGGTGCTGTCGGGGAAACGGCCGAGGTCGATGAGTTTCTCCAGGAAGTCCTGGGCCTTGCCCTGCTGGTCGGGGTCCGCGACGGCCGTGACGAGCCGCATCTCCGCGTCCCAGTTCTGCGACAGCTTGTAGCCGGTCAGGAGCGCGAGGTCGAGGTTCCCAATCTCCATCGAGATGCGCCAGTCGGGGCTGCGATCGCGGATCCAGACGTTGATGGTCTGGCGCTGTCCCAAGGCGGCGCGGGGATGGGGGGCGTAGAGCAGCGTGCCCACGTTCTCGCGGTCCGCCTCCGCAATGACGCGGCGGTAGTCCCCCTCCCGCTCCGGCGAGTCCGGCATGCGCAGGAAGACGATGTTTGGGTGGAAGAAGGCCCCCCGGAGCGCCTGCATGCCCGCCCGGAGCCCCTCGGCGAAGCCGCCCGCGTCGATGATGGTGGCGGAGGCAAAAATGTCCCGCTCCCGGAAGGCGGACGTGAGGGTGTCGAGCTGCTCGTTGAGCACCTCGGGCGTGCCATTGGGGCTCAGGCCCACAATCTTGACGGAGCCCTGCGGCTCGGTCAGGTCCTGAATGGTAAGAAACGAGCCGCGCAGGTCGCTGCTCTGCTCGACGGGAATCAGCAGGTTGGGCTTCCAGGCGCGCTCCTGCATGGTGGGCAACTCGGTCACCTTTTTCGCCGCCCACTCCGCCAGCGCCACAAACATGCCGCTGCGCACGTCCTCGAAGGGGGCGTCCAGTTGGCGCCGCGCCAGAATGACGTAGAAGCCGAGCGTCACGACCAGCGCCACGAAGCTCACGGTGGGATTGATGATGAACATGGCCAGGAGGGAGCCGACCAGCCCCAGGAAGGACACCCAGAGGGGAATTTTGAGGCGGGGGCGAAAGCTGACGAGGTCGAGGCTCTGTTCGATGAGCACGGCTGCGCAGATCATCGCGTACGTGACCAGGAAAAACATGGTGATGAGCGGCGCGATCGCGTTCAGGTCGCGCACCATGAGGGAGGCAAAAATGATGGCTCCCGTCACCATCATCGAGTGGCGCGGCTCGCCGTCCGGGGCGAGGTGGGCAAGCCAGTCCGATTTGGGCACCACCTGGTGCGCGCCCATGGCCTGCAGGATGCGCCCGGCCCCCACCAGGGACGCCAGGGCCGAGGAGAACGTTGCTCCCAGTAGTCCCCCCAGCACCGCCGGGGGCCAGTAGGCCTTGTCCACCATGACCGTGTAATTGGTCACCATCTCCTCGGGCGTGGCCGACAGGGCGAGCCAGACGGCCAGCAGCACGTAGATCACGAAGGAGACGCCGATGGCCGCCAGGGTCCCCACCGGGATGCTCCGCTTCGGGTCTTTGAGGTCGCCGCTCATGTTGGCTCCGGCCATGATGCCGGTGGTGGCGGGGAAGAAGACCGCGAAGACGATCCAGAACGAATTTGGCTGCGTCGGGTCGTCCGGCGTGCCCGTGAAGTCGCCCCAGAGCTGAATCTCGCCGAGGCCGTACTGCATCGATCCGGTGGCGGCCGCTGCGCCGATGGACACGAGCGAGGCGGCGATGAGGGCCATGATGAGGTATTGCACGCGGATGGCGAAATCGGCACTCACGTAGGCGATGCCGTACAGCGCCGCAAACGTGACGATGTCCACGAGGAGCGCCGGATGGCTCGGAAAAATGAACAGCCACCCCTCGCGGAAGCCGAAGATGTACATCGTCACGGCGAGGGCCTGCGAGAGGTAGCGCGGGATGCCCACGCTCCCCCCCACCTCCAGCCCCAACGACTGCGCGATTACGGCGTACGCCCCGCCCGCCCCAATCCGGATGTTCGTGGTGATGGACGACATCGCCAGGGCCGTGCAGAGCGTGATCCCGAACCCCACGGTGATGATCAGTAGACCGCCCAGGAGCCCCGCGTTGCCGATGATCCATCCTTCCCGGAGGTACATGATCACCCCGAGAATCGTGAGCACGGTCGGGGTAAACACGCCGCCGAACGTGCCGAACTGCTTGCGCCCCGAGATGGGCGCCTCGTCCGGCTTCATCCGCTCGTCCACCTCGGCGCCTTCGGCCTCGGAGGGCGGAGGGGCGTCTTCGGTCGAAGACGAGAGCCCGGGAAGCACGCGGTTTAACATGACCCTTGTATGGGGAAGGCGAAAAAAGGAGGGCTTCAACCTAAGCGATAGCGCCAACGATGTTTGGCACGGCTCGCGTACGGGCCTGCGGCAAAGAGACGCTTCAAAGCGTGAATTCTTCTTAGGTGCTCGCTCAGAGAGTGTCTCAAGGGGGGAGAGCCGGAGCCGCCCCCGTCGAACACATGAAATCGGCGAAGCGTTGCCCTATTCTAGAAGCCGCCGGTCACTGCCAGCGGTCGTGGGAGCCGCGAGCGGGCGGCCCGCGTCCGGTTTCGCTCACCGACCCCTTTTGCACGCATGCCGACGACCCGGACCTCCGAGCTCCATCAACTGCTTGCGCCGTCCCGCATTCGCGTGGGCCTTTCGGCCGATGCCAAGTCGGAGGCCATCGACGCCCTGATCGACCTGCTGGCCGGACACGAGGCCATCCGAAACCTGGACGATGTGCGCGCCGCTGTCCGCGAGCGAGAAGAAAAAATGTCCACCGGGGTGGGGAAAGGGCTCGGCCTCCCCCATGCCAAAACCCCCGCCGCTACCGATACCGTTCTCGCGTTTGCCACCACCGACGCCCCAGTCAACTTTGAGGCCGTGGACGATGTGCCGGTGCGCCTGCTTCTCTTGCTCGTGGGTCCGGAGGAGCACAAGTCGCAACACATCCGCATTCTGGGTCGCATTTCGCGACTGGCAAGCCGCGAGGCGCTGCGCGACCGACTTGTGGCGGCAGACACGCCTCAGGAAATTCTCGACATCCTGCACGCCGGCGAACAGGCCCTCCGCACATAGCAGGTTCCCACAGCAGTTTCCCATGGCGGCTTCTTCTTTGCACCCGTTCTGTCAATCCTGTTTTCCCTGTGAGCACTTCCTTTCAGAACATCCGGGGCACCTTCGACATCCTGCCCGACGCCTACACCGACGATGGCGGCACTCGCATCGCGAGCAGTGCCGAGTGGCGCCACGTGGAGGCCACGGTCCGCGACGTGATGCGCCGCCACAACTTTGAGGAAATCCGCACCCCCATCCTGGAGCCGACGGAGCTCGTGGCCCGGGGCGTGGGCGAGTCGACCGACATCGTGCAGAAGGAGATGTTTGCCTTTGAGCGCAAGGACACCCAGTACGTCCTCCGCCCCGAAATTACGGCGCCGGTCGTGCGCTCTTTCCTGCAGCACCACCTCGACCAGCGCGGAGGCGTACAGAAGCTCTTTTACCTCGGCCCCTGCTTCCGCGCCGAGAAGCCGCAGAAGGGCCGCTACCGGCAGTTTCACCAGTTCGGCATCGAAATCCTGGGGGCCGATGAGGCCCGCGCCGACGCCGAGACCATCGCCGTCCTCATGGCAATCTGCGAGGCGCTCGGGCTGTCGGACCTGGATCTCCGGCTCAACACGCTGGGGACGCCGGAGCGCCGGGCCGAGTACGTGGAGGCGCTCCGTGGCTACCTGGAGCCCTACGCCGACGAGCTCTCCGACACGAGCCGGCGTCGCCTGGAGCGAAACCCCCTGCGCATCCTCGATACCAAGGTGGAGCACGAGCAGAAGCTCCTTCGCGATGCCCCGCAGCTTATCGACTTCGTCGGTGACGAGAGTCTCGCCCACTACGACGAGGTGAAGGGCCTGCTCGACGACCTTGGCCTCGAATACGAAGAAGATCCGCACCTCGTGCGCGGGCTCGATTACTATACGGAAACGACTTTCGAGCTCGAACACCCGGGCCTGGGGGCGCAGAGTGCGCTTGCGGGCGGGGGGCGGTACGACCGGCTGGCCGAGGTGCTGGGAAGCGACGCCCCGGTGCCGGCCGTGGGCTTTGCGGCGGGGATGGAGCGCCTCTTTCTGGCGCTCGACGCTGCGGCGGTGGACCGGCCGGAATCGCCCACGCCGGACGTGTTCATTGCGGCGCTGGGGGACGAGGCGGAGCGCTGGGTCTTCCGCACATCGCAGGAACTGCGGGCCACCGGGCTGCACGTGGCGCACGACCTGAAGGGCCGCTCGCTGAAGGCGCAGATGAAGGAGGCCAACCGCCAGAATGCGCCGTACGCGATGATCATTGGCGGCAACGAACTGGAGGCCGAGGCCGCGACGGTGAAAGAGATGGAGAGTGGGGCGCAGGAGGAGGTCCCGTTCGCCGATCTGCCCGAGCACCTCGCGTCTCGCATAGAACCATGACGGGGACGGGGCCTCTCCGACGCCCGGCGTCTGCTGGCCCCCGAGGCTTTCGGAGTGCGCGAATCGCCGAAAGCGCGGAGCAGCCTATTTTTCTCCACTCTGCTCCCCCGCCGGCGCATGAGGAAGGGAAAATGGACGGGCGGGAGGGGCTGCGCCGGCGGACATGGAGCCGTCCGCCGCACAAGTAACCGTCACGTGCTGGGGCAGATAAATGCCGAGTGTGAGGGTGTTGACGAGCATGTTGAGGAAGGGAAAGTCGCGCTCCGCAGAGGCGATGCCATTTGGGCATTCGTCGGAGACGTTTATCTCTGCCGGCACGAGGCCGTACAGGTACGAGGGCTCCCACTTTTCTTCCACGACGGTGCTGGAGGGAGCTTTTCCGGTCGTCATGCGAGCCTGATAACAGCCGGTAAGAACCAGAAGTGACACGAGGAGGACGGGCAAAAGAGATCGCATAGGAGGGAGAAAGGCTGAGTGAGGGGGCGCGAAGGAGGGCAGAGATTTCTACTGCGCGTCCTGCGTCCGTTGTGAGGAAGGCGGTGCCGAGGCGGAGGGGAGGCGATCCGGAGAAGGACCCTGCGAGAGAGAAGACGGCAGGCCGGGCACGGTTGCCATTCCGCCATTCCCCGCACACATTGCGGTGAGCCGTTGTGGAGAATAGATGCTGCCCGTAAGCGCCTGCGCAATCACCTGGACAAACTCCTGCCGAAAGTACACCTGGGTCACGCCCGCAGGCCCACACGTCGCCTCTGCCTGCAGCGGGGCGTTGACGGGGGGCACAAGCCCATACACAAATCCGTGTGCCCACGGAATCTCGGCCCTTTCCGCGGAGCGTGCTTCGTCCGTCACGATGCGGGTCTGCAAACACCCCGAAAGAACAAAAAACAGCCCTAGCAAGAACGCGATCGTGGAGAGTTGCCCTGAGACGAGACGCATGACGTTGGGGGGAGAGGTGTGAGGAAAGTGTGAGATATGCTTCCCACCCATTCTAAACACTCCGCACGAAAGAAGAAAGAATGAATCAGGCTGTGGGGGTGTTTAGAAGCCCTGGTTCCTCTCACAAAGTGGACCACGCGGGGGCTTTCGCATCTCGGCCGCGCATTCAGTCCAAGTACACCTGAAACGCCTATGGTCGGTCCCAAAAAGAAGAGGTGGTTGTTCGGAGGGGCTGCTCGTGTGCGCTGGGCAGTGCCGGTGCTGCTGGGAATCTTTCTCTTGGTGGGCTGCCGCCCCCGGCCGCAAAACACGGCCCCGGG
>CAZFJR010000015.1:18541-33063 GCA_964519235.1 uncultured Salinivenus sp.
ATGCTGCCCGTCAATACGGGGATTCCGAGCGGCTTTGACCTGAACAACGACGGGCGGGTCGTCTCGACCGTGCCGAAGATTCCTGGCTCTCCCGCGGACGGCAGTGTGGCCCCGCAGACCGATGCCGGGCGCGCCTACGGCAACGACGCCTGGGGCTTCGGCACCTTTCCGGGGCAGTACGGCATGGCGCTCTTTGTGCGCGACGACCTCACGGTCCTCCGCGACTCCATTCGTACCTTCCGGGAGCTCCCCTGGCACCAGATGCCCACCGCGGCCGTCCCGGTCGATTCGACCACCTTCGAGCCCTGGTACGGCCCCGACGCGTGGGCGGAGGTACGCCTGTCGTCCAAGAGCCACTGGGACGTTCCGGTGCGGCTGCCCGGCGGGGCAGTGCTCCACCTGCTCGCCAGTCACCCCACGCCCCCCGGCTTCGACGGCGTGGCCCGCCGAAACCACCACCGCAACCACGACGAAATTCAGCTCTGGGTCGACTACCTGAACCGCGCCTCCTACATTGAGGACGACTCGGGGCGGGCCGGGGGGCTCCACGCCGGGGCGTCCTTTGTTGTGATGGGCGACCTGAACGCCGATCCGGGCGATCCCTCCAGCTTCCGGAGTGCCATCCGAGCGCTCGTCGGCCACGAGCGTGTCAACGGAGCCGCGGTGCCGACGGTGGGCCGCCAGGACGGGAGGCCGGACCTCGATCCCGAGGACACTTCACGCTGGGCCGCCCGCATCGATTACGTCCTGCCCTCCACCAATCTGACAGTGCAGGAGGCACGAGTCTGGCGGCCCCGGCCCGCCCGGGTCCCCGACGTCCCCGTCAGCGATCACTTTCCGGTGTGGATCGACGTCCGAACCGGCCCGTAGCGTCGGGGAGGTTCACCAGTTTCGCGCACAAACCGAGTTTGATCATGGAGTGGCGTCAAGAAACGGTTCGTCTCGCCCCGAAGCCCCGCGGGTTTCACCTCGTCACCGAGGAGGTGCTGGACCCAGGTCCGCGCCTCGACGACATCCGGGTGGGACTGCTGCACCTCTTCCTGCAGCACACCTCCGCGTCGCTCACCATCAACGAAAACGCGGCCCCGGCCGTGCGGAGCGACATGGAGCGCCACTTCAACGAGATGGTGCCCGAGAACCAGCCCTACTACGAGCACACCGTGGAGGGCCCCGACGACATGCCCGCCCACATCAAGGCGTCGATGCTGGACACGAGCCTTTCGATTCCGATCCAGGACGGGCGGCCCGCCTTCGGCACCTGGCAGGGGATCTACCTGAATGAGCACCGCGACCGCGGGGGCGCCCGCTCGGTGGTCGTCACGGTGAAGGGCGAGACGGCGTAAGCGAATTGTCCCTTACGCTGGTTGTCGGGCAGATGAGAGGTGCTGCGCGAGGCGCCGGGCCTGGGCGTAGAGGGTGTGGACGTGGGTGTACGTAAACGTTGCGCTCCGGCCCAGCAGGTGCAGGTTCTCGAAGCGCTCCAGGGACGAGGTGAGGCGCTCGGCTTTCTCTTCGGTGCCCACTTCCAGAATTGGGTAGGCGAAAGGCACGGCGTGGTGTGTGGAAGCAACGACCTCTTCGTCCTCGTCCAGGAGGCCCTGCTCGGTCAACAGAGTCACGGCCTGCGTCCGCAGGGCCGCGTCCGACTGCTCCCAGGCGTCGCTTCCGGGGTGGCAGGGCCGTTCGAGCACCACCACCGTTTGGTCGTCCGGCGCCATGTCGGGGCTTCGGTTGGTGGGTTCGTAGAGGCGCGTGAACGGGACTGCACGGCCGGGGAAGTAGAGCGAGGCATTGGGGGTGAGGCGGGGGCGGTCGAGCCCCAGCACCACCAGCCGCAGATGGCGAAACCGCATCGAGTCGGCGACCGCCCGGAGGGCATCGGGCAGTGAGGGCTCCAGAAGCCTTGCGACCAGCGTGAGGGGCAGGGTGCTCACGACCCTCTCCACCTCCACCGGCGTGGCATCGTTGATTGTCACGCGGCGGATGCGTGTGCCGTCGTGCGAGAGCCCAGTAATTTGCGCCCCAGTGTGGATGCGGTCGCGGCCCAGGGCGTCGGCGGTGGCCTCCGCAATTTGTCCGTAGCCGTGCCTGGGGTAGTAGAACGACCCGTCGAGGTGCCGCGCCTTGTCGGTCGTGCCCCCGAACGCCTCCAGGAGGAAGGTTGTCAGGTCGAGCCCTTCCAGCCGATCGCCCGCCACGCGGGGGGACAGCTCTGTGGCGTCCGCGCCCCACAGCTTTTCGGTATAGTTGAGCAGAAAGAGCTCCGCGAGGGTCGGGCCGTAGCTCTGGAGGGCCATCTCGCGGAAGTGGTCGGCATTGTCCGAGACGCGTGGAATGGAGAGCTGCTCCCACGAAATCTGTGCCAGGAGGGAGATAGGGAGCGAGCGCAGCAGGTTGTAGGGCGCCAGCGGAAAGTCGATGCGGCGGCCCCGCCAGCAAATCTGGCTGGGGGCGTCGATGCGGCGGAGGTCGTCGCCGAGGAGCGCCTTCACGTCGGCCGTCACCGACGCATTCTTATCGTGAAAGCGGTGCGCGCCGGTGTCGTAGCGGAAGGGGCCCATGCGGAGCGTACGGGCATTGCCGCCCACCGCGTCCGCGGCCTCAAAGAGGCGCACGTCGAGCCCCTGTTGTCGGGCGTAAAAGCCGGTCGCTAGGCCCGCCGGCCCCCCGCCGAGAACCGTTAGGGGCGCGTCCGCAGCGTCAGTGTGTGTAGACATAAACAGTCACCTTGGGCCACATGCGATTTACGTGCGGATTGTGGTAGAACGTGCGGGTGCGGGTGGGGGAGCGCTCCAGCAGGGAGGCGTAGGTGCCGATCACGAAGGTGCGGCCCGTGCCGGCCCGCCGCAGGCGGCGCACGTCGGAGGAATCTTCGATGGAGAGAAACCGGGCGTCCACCTGCTGACTCCGCAGGTAGGTGTTGACGAGGGGGACGGAGGCGACCCGCGTGGGCCCCGGCCGTTCCGTCTGTGCCTCCACGAAGCGTTTTGCCTGGGCGATGGCGGTGGGCGACTGGTGCTGCACCGCAAGTACGAGCGCGACGGCCGCGTACGCGCCGGCGGTCCCCAGAACCACCCCGCGTGCCCATTTGCGTCGGCATCGCCACAGGGCCGCCACGCCTTCTGCCAGCACCGGCAGCAGTAGGGCCAGGAGGGGAAGCACGTGGCGGCTCTTGTGAACCACATTCTGGAAAAAGAACATCCAGACGCCGTACACCAGCACACAGCCCGCCATCCACCCCACGCGGCGGGGGCTGTGGCGATTCCGGATTAGCCGCCAGGCACCGAGGCCGCCCAGCCCCAGCACACCCGCGCCCGCAACGCCCGTCAGTCCGTGTCGCCCCGGCCACCAGCCGCCCAGCCCGTCGGCCCAGAGGCCCTGCACCGTCCCGGCCACACGGCGCCCCAGGTCCGATTCCGTCTGCACCGTCCCGCCAAAATCCGTGAAGTGCCCCGTTGTCTGCCCCCACGCCACGTCGATCAGCGTCCAGACCCCAGTGTCCAGAATCATCGGCACGAGCCACACCGCCACGCTGGTTAGCCCCGCGCCCACCAACCGGACGGGGCGCCGCGAGCGCCAGAGCACGAACAGCGCCGGTGCAATGACCAGCGGGAGGTAGGAGAGCCGCAGTCCCGCGAGGAGGCCCGTAAGGACGATTCCCCCAAGCGCGGCCGTCTCATCGACCGCCCCGTTTCGCCGAGAAACCGCCCGAATCAGCAGGGCAAGCGCCGCGAGCGCAGTGGCCGTGCCCAGCAGGTCGGGCATGTAGCGGGTGCCCATCAGCCACACCAGCGGGCTGAAGAACACCACGCCCGCAATCGCGGCGCCGTCCACGGAGCGCAGCGCGACGCCTCGCAGCCGCAGTAGCGCCCAGACGATGCCCCCCGTGGCGAGGCCGCCGACCACCGAAAAGCTCGCACTGAACGAGCCGGTGGGGAGGTAAAACAGCTCCGCGGCGGCCCAGAACACGGGGTACCCGGGAAAGTGCGGCTGGAGGGCCGCAATGTCGTACTCGTCCGCCACGCTGAGGGCGAAGCGGAGGCTGTCGGGATCTTCGATGTACGTGATGGTGGTGGCGAGGCGGCTGCCCACACAGGCCACCACGAGTGCGCCCCACGCCCGGCCCGGCGCGTTCCAGCATCGCCGCAGCAGCCGGCGCCATGCCGGGGCGGCCTGCAAGGAGGTAGGCGTGGACACGTTCACGAGAGGGGGCAGGTGAGGCAGAAAGTAGGTGCAGGGCGGTGGGCCAGACACCGGCGCCCCTCCCCCGCCGAGGCGGAAGAGGGGCGGTCGGGGTCAACTCACCAGTGGAGACACTGTGTGATTCTCATGAAGGGGGAGAGGTTACCACGCCTCCACGTTGCTGGGGGCAAAGCCGTAGGCGTCCTGGAGAAGTTGCGTCGCGTCTGCGAGATCGCTCGCGTACTGCTCCGCCGTCAGCTCGCCGTACGGGGGGGCATTGCCGATGTCCTCAAGGACGTCGTTGAGCTGCGCGTCCGTCAGCTTGTCGCTGTAGAACTGCAGCCCCCAGGCAAAGGCCTTCGCTTCGCCCCAGGCATCTTCGCCCACGTCGCCCTCGCCAAGCGTGCCACTGGTTCCCTCCAGGTTTCCTTGCATGGAGTTGATGTAGTGGATCACGTTCACGGCCACGACCTTTTCCCAGGCGTCGAGGGCCGTCCGGGCGTGGTCGGCCGGATCGTTCCCGTTTTCGATGTCTTGGCGGCCCGCAACGAGCGCGTCGAAGGCGCGCCGGGCAAAGTCATTCGGCTGGCCGTTGTTCGCGGCCGCGGCGGACCGCTCGATGGCGTAGGCGGCCCAGGTGTGGACATACTCACTCGTGAGGTCGACGGCGCCGTTGCCGTCCACGTCCTGGGTGGGGCCGCCGGCCAGGCCTTCGGTGCCGCCGCTGTAATTGAGGAACGGCTCCAGCGTGCGGGGAAAGCCGAAGTAGCCGAAGGCCGCGTCCCACTGCTCGGCCTGGTTTCCAGTGAGGGTTCCGTTGGCGAAGCCGCTTAGGATTGCGGCGCCCTGTTCCCAAATGGGGGTGCCCAGCAGCATCTTTTCCGCAAACTGGTTCAGGACAATGCCGTTCGAGGTGGCGGGAGTTACGTTGTTTGCTCCGGCCTGCTCGAAGTAGTGGCGGAGCAGCTCATCGGTGTTGACGGGCGCGCCGGGGCTGGGGCTGTCCGCCGCCTCCAGCTGGCTGCTCTGCAGGAGATCGTCCGTAGACACTAGCGAGGAGAGATCAACCCCGCCCTGAATGTCGCTGTAGACACTCTGGCCCTCGGTCGTAAGGTTCTGAGCGGCCCGGATGGTCTTGTCGTCAATAGCGCCGGTGTACCGGTCGATCAGGGCAGATTCGGTGTTGTCCGAGGCGTTCTGGGTCCGGACGCCGAGGTCGAAGGCCAGCAGGTTCGCAACCGTCTCGGTCCCGTAGTTGCTGGACGGATAGGCGAACGCATTTTGGTCGTCGCTATTTCCTCCGTTCGAGCCGGTGCTGTCGCAGCCTGTCAGAACAAGCCCGGCGGCAAGGAGGGGAAGGAGAAGTACGCGTGTGTATCGAAGCAGGGAACGTCGCATGGGAGTGAATGCGTTGGTGAAAAGGTACCTGTGTGAGGAAGGCGCCTCGTCTCTCGGCTCTCGGGAGGCGGGGCGCTTTTTCTGTGTGATGCTACCTGTGGGTTCTGCCTGTGTGGTGTTGACTGCGTGGTCGCGGGCGTGCGAGCCCTAAAAGTCGTACCGAATCGAGAGATTGACCTGGCGTCGGGCGCCGGGAATGATGCCGGTGCTGAGGTTGGCGCCCGGCTGGCGGGGATTGGAGTGTAGCCGCGAGCCGATGTAGACGTTGTCCGTCACATTCTTGGCGGTGAGCTGCACGCTGAGGGCGTCGGAATACTCGTAGGTCGCCCCGGCGTCGAGCACCGTTCGGGCGGGCACCGGGCCGCGCTCCCCGCGGTTGTTGGTGGCCTCCAGGTTTTCGAGGTCCGTGTAGAAGCGGCCCGTGTAGCGGAGGTCCGTCGAGAGGGTGAGTCCGATTTCCGAAAACGTTTTGGTGAGGCCCACCGTGGCGGTATGGGTGGGGGCGGCGGGCACCTCGTTGCCGCTGATGTCTTCGGGCGCGCCGTCGACGGCGCTCGTGACGATGCCCTGCACCACCGCCGACTGCAGGTAGGTGTACGACACGTCCAGGGTGGGCAGCGGCGCGGCTAGAGACGGCCCCTCCAGCAGAGTCCGCAGTTCCAGTCCGTAGCTCTCCACCACACCCAGGTTTTGCTGAAAGCTCGTGCGCCCGCCCACCAGGTCCTCCACGTAGAGGTAGAAGCCGGTCGCCTCCACCTGGCCGGCGTCCGAGCGTGCCCGCACGCCCAGCTCCGAGTTCCAGCTCTTCTCGGCCTTGAGGTCAAACCCGCCGTTCCCCGCCGCGGTGGCGCTGGGCGGATCGAAGCCCACGATGGCGAAGGTGGCGCTGGAGGGCGGCGTGTAGCCGCGGTGGACGCCGCCAAAGAGGCGAACGTTGCTGTCTCCCATGTGGGGGCCCAGGTTGGCGGTGCCCAGGTTCCAGTTGAAGCCAAGGCGGGGCAGCGGCACCACGCTCGTCTGATCGCGGTATTGGCTGCCCTTCAGACGGTTGATCTGGGACTGCTCGAAGACCTCCAGGCGGAAGCCGGGCGAGAGGCGCACCGGGCCCCACTGCACGTCCTCCAGGGCGTAGAGGGACAAGGCGCGTGTCTCGTAGATCGAACTGCCACCGATGATGGTGACGGGGCCAGGATCGGCCACTGTCCCCTGATAGAAGACACCCTCCCGCACGCCCACCTCGTCGCTGATCTTGCGGTCGTCCCGAAAGCGTTCCCAGTGCAGGCGTCCCCCCAGCTCCAGGTCGGCATCTTGCCCGAAGAGGCGGTGCTGAACGCCCACAGAGTGCTCCACGCCGGCAACGTAAAAGGTGCGCACGTTTCCAAAGTACGGCGCATCGTCGAGCGTGAGGGGGGTCTGCACCTCACTGATGCCGACGCGCATGAGCGGGCCTGGGGTGTTGGGCGGAACCGCCTCGGCCTCCACGTCCGGATTCTGGTACGCATCGGCCGCCACAAACACGTCCTTCTCGCGCCACCACGGGCGGTGGAAGGCGTTGGCGTACAGCCGCGTGGTGCCCTGGACGTCGTCGCTGTAGCGGCGGTTGTAGACGGTTCCCAGCGAGGCCCGGTAGATCTGGTAGAGGTCGTCGTCCTTGGGGTTGAAGTCCGGATCGGTGCGAAAGGTGTAGGGCGTGAGGCCGGTGTAGGTGGCGTTGAGGCGCTCATAGTCGGCGTTGAGCTTTACGTAGAGCGAGCGGTCGTCCCCGATGGCGGCCTGCAGCTTGGCCGTGCCGTTGACCTGGAAGAAGTCGTTGTTCTGGCGGAAGCCGTCGCCGCGCTTGAAGAGCAGTTGCACCTGCGGGCGCACGTCGTCGGTGCCGAAGCCGCCGAGCTCGCCGAAGGCGCTCAGGTAGCCGTTCGTGCCGGGGGTGACTTCCACGGTGCCGCCGAGGGAGCGGCGCTGCGGCCGACTGGTGACGTAGTTGATGACGCCCGCCATGGTTTGCGGACCGTGCCGGATCGTGGAACTGCCCTTGATCACCTCAATCTCCTCGATCCGTTCGATGGGGGGGTTGTAGTACAGCGGCGAAAAGACATAGGGAGCGGGCTGGATGGGCATGCCGTCCTCCATCACCAGCACCCGCTGCGTGCGGCGCGGCTGCAGGCCCCGGATGCCCACCGACATGCGAGTCTGTGTCATGCCGTCGTCGGACAGGCCGTAGACGCCGGGGACGTGCTTGAGGGCTGCCTGCGCGCCGATGGGATCCATCTGCTCAAGGGCGGCGGCGTCTACCTTTGAGGCGGCACCGGGCAGGGCTGCTCGCGCGCTGCGCGTGGTGCCGGTAATTTCGAGCCCGGATAGCTCCACCGTCGCGCTCGCCAGCTCAACGGTTAGGCGAGTCGTCTCTCCGGCCGTCACCTGCACGGTGCGCGTGGTCGTGACGTAGCCGACATGGCGCACCTGCAGCGTCGCGGTGCCGGCAGGAAGAGGACCGAGAACGAAGCGGCCGTCCGCATCGGTCACGGTGCCCTGTGGCTGTGCGCTTCCCACCACTCCCACCGTCGCGTCCGCGAGGGGGGCCCCGGTGTTCAGGGTGACCACGCGTCCCGCAATGCGCCCTTCGGGCTCGTTTTGGCCGGCGACGAGACCGCAATTTAGACCAAATACAAAAACGAGCAGAAGAGAGAGGCGAACGAGGCGCATGCAGGGCAATACAAGTCCGGTACAAATTGAGCGGCGAGCAGTGTGCGGACTGGAAGCATCCCGGCTCAGAAGCGCTCTGGATTGGCGGAGGGGCTCTCCGGGCCTGCCGATGAGGCAGCATCCGCGCTCGAATCGACGGCGCTCGAATCGACGGCGCCTGCCGGGGGCGCGAGGCGATCCAGGGCGCTGTAGCTGCCGCCCTCACTCGGGGTGCCGTCCGACGGCCCCAGAACCGGATCGTCGGAGCAGGCCGGAAGAAGGAACAGCAGCAGAAGTAACGCCCCAAGGCGTCCTGCAACAGTGCGGCGAGGAGACGGGCAATCCATGGGTGTAACGGAGACGGTAATTGCTTATTTAGACCACTTCTAAATAAGTACGCCCGTGCCGCCCGTCAACGGCCGATCGTACAGAAGGTGTTAAATCGGAGGGCGGTACGCGGTCAGTTGCGAGGGGCAAGCACAAGGGCGCCGAGTGGGGGCAGGGTAAGGGTGAGCGAGTGGTCGCGCCCGTGCTGGCCGATGGCGTCGGTGTGGACGGCGCCGGCGTTGCCCACGTTGCTTCCGCCGTAGGCCTCGCTATCGCTGTTGAGCCGCTCGTGCCACGTTCCCTCGTGCGGCACGCCGATCCGGTAGTTCTCGCGGACGACGGGGGTGAAGTTGAGCACGAAGATCAGCGACGCGTCGCCGCCGAGGCGCCGGTAGGCGAGGACGCTGTTCTCCCGGTCGTCGTACGAGATCCACTCGAAGCCCTCTTCCCGGTCGTGCCAGAGGGCCGGGGCGGTTTGGTAGAAGTGGTTCAGGTCGCCGAGCCATTCCATAAGGCCCTCGTGCAGTGGCGCGTCGGTCAGGGTCCAGTCCAGCTCCTGGTCGTGGTTCCACTCGTGGGACTGCCCAAACTCGCCGCCCATGAAAAGCAGCTTCTTGCCAGGGTGGCCGAACATGTGGGCGTAGAGGAGGCGCAGGTTGGCCGCCTTCTGCCAGTCATCGCCCGGCATCTTGCCCCAGAGCGAGTTTTTGCCGTGCACCACCTCGTCGTGGGAGAGGGGAAGTGTGTAGTTTTCCGAGAAGGCCCAACTGAGGGTCCAGGTCAGATCGCCGTGGTGGTGCTTGCGGTGGATGGGCTCTTTGCTCGTGTAGGTGAGCGTGTCGTGCATCCAGCCCATGTTCCACTTGTACAGGAAGCCAAGGCCGCCGTGCTCGGTGGGGGTGGTCACGCCCGGCCAGGCGGTCGACTCTTCGGCCAGCGTGATGGCGTTCGGGTATTCCTTATAGATGTGTTCGTTGGTGTCCTGGAGCAGACGGATGGCCTCCAGGTTTTCGCGCCCGCCGTGCACGTTGGGGGCCCAGTCGCCCTCCCGCGAATAATCGCGGTACAGCATGGAGGCCACGGCGTCGACCCGCAGCCCGTCCACGTGGTACTTGTCCATCCAGAAGAGGGCGTTGGAGAGGAGGAAGTTGCGCACGCCGTTCTTGCCGAAGTCGAACACCCGCGTGCCCCAGTCCGGGTGCTCTCGCATGCGCGGGTCCTCGTACTCGAAGAGGTGCGAGCGGTCGAAATAGGTGAGCCCCTGGGCGTCGGTGGCAAAGTGGCCCGGCACCCAGTCCATGATGACGCCAATGCCGCGCCGGTGCAGGGTGTCGATGAGGTGCATCAGGCCCTCCGGGTTGCCGTAGCGGAAGGTGGGCGCGTAGTAGCCCAAAATCTGGTAGCCCCACGAGCCGTAGTACGGGTGTTCGGCGAGCGGCAGAAACTCGACGTGTGTGAAGCCGAGGTTCTCCACGTGGTCGGCCAGCGGCTCGGCCACCTCGCGGTAGCTGAGCGATTCGCCGTGTCCTTTGTGGCGCCAGGAGCCGAGATGCACCTCGTAGATGGAGAGCGGCCCATCCAGGCCTGCCGGGCCGGTGCGGGTGTCCATCCAGTCGTCGTCGTTCCACGTGTAGGTGTCCAGATCGGTGATAATTGACGAGAGGCCCTCGTAGGTGTTTGGGGAGGGGGCCTCCATCTGGAAGGCGTAGGGATCGGTGCGGTCCACCCACTCGCCGTCGGCGTGGAGGTGGTACTTGTATTTGTGGCCCGGCTGGGCCCCGCGGACGTATCCTTCCCAGAGGCCGCCCTCGCGACGCTCCAGCACGTCGGCCCCAAAGCGCCAGTCGTTGAAATCGCCCGTGACCTCCACCCGGTCGGCGTTGGGCGCCCAGACGGCAAACCAGGTGCCCTGCTGGTTGGGATGCGCTCCCATCCGTTCGTAGCTGTGGGCATGGGTGCCTTCGTTCCAGTAGTAGAGGTCGTCGTCGGTGAGGTGGGGCATAGGGGGGAGGGAGAAGAAAGAGAACGCGAGCGCCAACCTGCGTCTCTGAACTTAAGCGATGGGGGGCGATCGTGTCAACGACCCCGGTGGGCGCAGGAGGGCGCATCGGGCACGGCAACGGGGGTCAGGCGGAAGAGTCGTGCGGCCGTGGCAGGCGCACGGTGAAGCGGCTGCCCACGCCCTTTTCTGTCTCCAGTTCCAGGGTGCCGTCCAGCGCGTCGGTCAGCTCCTGCACGATCGAGAGGCCCAGCCCCGATCCTTCGTACTCACGGTCCAGGCCCTCGGACTCCTGCTTGAAGGTCTCGAAGATGTCTGGAAGGGCATCGTCGCTGATGCCAATGCCGGTATCCTCCACCTCCAGCACGGTGTTCCCGGCCTCCGTGCGCACGCGCACCGTCACGGTTCCGTGCGCGGGGGTGAACTTGATGGCGTTCTCTAGAAGGTTTTCCAGAATGCGACGGACCGCCTCTTCGTGCAGCTGGCCCTCCACGGGGCAGTCCGGCAGTTGCGTGTGCACCTGGACGTCCGCTCGCGCAGCCTCCGGGCGAAGCCGCTCAACGGTCCTCTGTGCGATCGGGCGCAGGTAGACCCGCTCTCGCTCCAGGTTGAACGCCCCTGCTTCGAGCCGGGACAGTTCGAGGACTGAGTTGAGCGTTTTCAAGAGCCGGTTGCTGCTCTGGTGCGCCTTTTCGGCGAAGGTGCCCAGCAGGCCTTCCAGCTCGTCGGCCAGCAGCTCGGCGAACCCAATGACGGAGGTGAGAGGCGTACGAATCTCGTGGCTCATATTGGCCATCATGGACGACTTGAGCCGGGCTGCCTCCTCGGCGGCTTCTTTGGCCTCGATGAGCGCCTCCTCCCGGTCCAGACGGTCGAGCACGGCGGAGGCGTAGGTAGCCAGCACTTTGATGAGGCGGCGGTCGAAGCCGTCGATGGTACCGGGCGTGGTGGCGCCCACGGAGATGGCCCCGTGCTCGCCGATGGGGACAATGGTTGCGGACCGGAAGCGCTCCGGGGCGAATGGATCATCGGGGGCCTGCAGGGTCTCAAGTTCGAGGGTGTCTTGCTCGCGGACCGCCCGGGCCGGCCCTGCATTCGCGTCCAAACTGATGGGGGTACAGAGGGCAGACTGAGGAGGAAGGTTGGGAGAAGACTCCAGGGGGACCAGCTGCTCATCCCGGACGAGATGCACGCCCACCCGGTAGCCGAACACATCGGTGATAAGGGCCAAGATTGAGGCGGCGATTTCTGCCGCGTCGGTAGCCCGCAGGAGTTGATCGGCCGCTTCGTAGAGCGCCTTTACTTTTTCCCGCCGCTCCCGCAGGGTGCGCTCGCGGCGCTTCCGCTCCGTAATATCGGTGTAGATGGCGTACCCCTCTTCCGGCATCGGGTCGCCTTCCCGCAGTGCTACTTGCACCCGAAAATTGCGACGCCCATCGGCGGTCATGCGCTCCACCTCACGGTCTACCGCCTTGCCCGCCAGCAGGCGGCGCCGGATCGAATCGGCACTGCCCTGCTGGTCCGGAGGCACGATGAGGGATTGAAGATCTGCCCCTTCCGCTGCCTCGGCCGCGTGGCCGAAGACCGACTCGAAGGCCGTGTTCACCGATTGGGCACGCAGGTGGCCATCGGCGTCGGGACGGCCGCGCACCACCGGGGTGGGGAGGTTGTGGAAGAGCGTCGCGAAGCGATCCCGCTCTTCGCGCAGCCGGCGCTCCGCGCGCTTCTGGTCGGTAATGTCTAGCATCACGCCGTCGAGCACCAGGGCATCGTCGCGCTGTTCGGGCGTCGAAAGACAAAGCAGCCAGATGCGGTCTCCGTCCGGGGGGTCGAACGGCACCTCGATC
The DNA here is from genome assembly GCA_964519235.1 of uncultured Salinivenus sp. Lineage (GTDB taxonomy): Bacteria > Bacteroidota > Rhodothermia > Rhodothermales > Salinibacteraceae > Salinibacter. Next base: position 30,977 of record CAZFJR010000015.1, read on the forward strand.
CGAAGCGACGATGCGTTCCGGATGGTGTCTGCGGTTGCCTGCCGGGCCCTGTCGCGGTGGGACGGCGGCACGTGCTGCAGAAAGCGCTCGTGGAAGCCGTCCGGGGCCGCCGAGATGCCCAGGAGCGACTCTGTATGCTCGCTCACAAACTCGTAGCGGAACGACTCGGGGCTTTCCGCCACGAACTGGTAGACCACGCCTGGGATGCTGTTGGCGAGGCCACGGAGCCGGGCCTCCCGGTCGCGGAGTTCGCGCTCGGCCTCCTTCCGCTCGGTGATGTTCTGGAAGGCCCCGGCCACCTTTTGCACCTCGCCGTCTTCAATATTGACCGGCCCTCCGACGGCGCGCACCCATCGCTGGTTGCCTTCCGCCGTTACGAGTGGCAGCTCCAGGTCGTACGAGGCCTGCTCTTCGCAGCACGTCCGAAAGGCCTCTCGGATTTCGGAGCGGGCTGCGGGCGGAAAAAACGAGAAGGCCGTTTCTAGGTTCGGGTCCGTGTCGGGCGGGAGATCGTGAATCCGGTAGGTTTCGTCCGACCAGGACAGCACATCGGTCCGGAGGTCGAGCTCCCAGCTGCCGGCCAGTCGCTGGGTCTGCTCCAAAAGGTTTCGCTGCCGACGAAGGGTGGCTGCGCGTTCCTTCCGCTCGGTGATGTCCTGGGCGAAGCTGAGGCCGGCGTAGATGGTGCCCGTGGAGTCGCGCAGAGGTGTGGCCCAGACGCACCAGGTGCGCCCAGCGTATTCGGTTTCCACGTGGTCGGTCGCGCCTTCTGCAGTGGCTGCGCGGAAGAGAGGCACGAGGTTGCGGGCCGTCTTCTTTGGCAGCGCCTCCGGCACACGAGAGCCCTCCAGGGCCTCGGCCGGCGGCAGCGTCTTCCCGAGAAGCGTCCCCTCTACCAACGTGTAGCGCAGGTCTCGGTCGTACACCCCCACGGCCCCGTTCGGAAAATTCTCGGCCAGGGCCCGGTACCGGGTCTCGCTCTCCCGGTGCTTGCGCTCGGTCTGCTTCTGCTCGGTGATGTTGAGGGAGGCGGTCACAACGCCGGTCACCTCGTCGCCGGGGCCCTCCCGCAAGGGCGTGGCCGTAACGTCGTACGCGTTGAGTCCGTCGGACCGATCGAACGTGACCTCCTCCCGAATCTGCGTGCCTGTCTCCACGGCGCGCCGCTTGAGATCCATCAACTGATCGATCCCCGGCCCGGAGTCGAGTTCGTCGGCTCGCTTGCCCACGACCGCGTCCGGGGAAAAGTCCTCGTGCGGGTTGTAGATCCACTCGTAGCGCAGGTCCGCGTCCACCTTGGCGAAGAGCACCGGCGAGTGCTTCAGGGCGGTTCGGTAGTGCCGCGCCTCGCCCGATAGAGACTGCGAGGGGGAGGAGTAAGCGTCCTGGGCGGTCTGCTGTTCGAGAATCCGGCCCACGCCCTGCGCCAGACGCTTCAAGAACGTGCGGTCGTTCTCGCCGAATGATGCTTCCCGAGGGGCAAGGTCCGCGAAGCACACCACGCCGTAGGACCCCCCGTGGGTGTGCACCTGCGTCCCGATGTACGTAGCGAGCAGCGACGAGGCGTACGTCGGCTCGCCGGGCCACTCCTGGCTGGGGGCGTTTGTCAGGGCCAGCGGTTCGCCCTCCGTCGCGACCATTCGGCAGTAGGTGGACAGAAGATCGCCGGTCAGGCCGCGGGTGAGGTCGGGAGCCGACGCGCTTGCCGTATCAACCGTGCAGGTGTCGCCGGAGGGAGGCACCTGCACGAGCAGGCCGCGTTCCACCCCGAACCAGTCGGCCCCCAGCCCCAGAACCCGCCGAATGCGCCTCGCGGGCTCGTCGTCTTCCTGCGAGAGAATGCTGCGGAGTCGCTGTCGGTAGTCGGGGCGGGCGCCTCCGCCACGCTCCGTGTCCGCCGGGGCGCTCATCATGAGCGAACGCGGAAGATTGTGGGAGAGACATCGACAGGCAGCCACACCTCCATCGACTCGTTTCATCACCGAAGCCCGGCGGACGAGAAAAGTGACACGCCTCCTGTACTTGTGCACAAATAATGAACACCAGAAGACGTTGTTTTCTGAGAAAGGAGGTCCTGAATCCGGGTC
>CAZFJR010000016.1:0-31711 GCA_964519235.1 uncultured Salinivenus sp.
CCGCGCCGCAACATCGTCCATCTGCCTGGAGCACCGGTTTCTGGGACCGGAGGAACGAGGTTCAAGGCCGTCGCGATGGGGTCCAGGCCCGTCGCAACGAGGTCCAGGGTCGTCGCAACAAAGTTTGGGAGTGTCGCAACGCGTTCTGAGGGCGTCCGAATAAGTTGCGGGGGCGGAGAAGCATCTTTCGGGCGGTAGGACGAGCAGGAGCGGAGGGGGAAGGCCCAGTCGCATACGTCGCCGCCCGCGAGCCGTGTCGTACCGGTCACCAGTCGCACCGCTGATGTGCCATGGAATCGTCGTCCGACCCCTCCTTCTTCGAGCGTGTCTGGGCCGTCGTGGCCCGAATTCCACCGGGGCGGGTTGCCACCTACGGCGACATTGCCGGGCACCTGGGCCGGCGCGGCGCCGCCCGCACCGTCGGGTGGGCGCTCAACGAAGCCGTGGGGTCGGGCCTCCCGTGTCACCGCGTCGTAAACCGCAACGGAGAGCTTACCGGGCGGCGCCACTTCGAGACGCCCCACGTGATGGAAGAGCGGCTGCGCAGCGAGGGCGTTGAGTTCGTGGACGAGCACCGCGTGGCCCTCGACAAGCACCGCTGGACGCCGTCCGACGCCGCATAGCCAGATGCGTCGCTGGTCCCACAGGCGACGCCGAAGCGCGGGGAGACGTGAGCGTTCTGGCTCCACAGGCCGGTGCCGTCCGCCTCATGGGGCGTTGGGTACGTCCCAGAAACGTCGCACATCTCATACAAAAGTTCCCGACCCGCCCCCTCCCGCATCTTCCGGCACCGGGTTCCAAGACAGTTCCCACGCGAAGCGCCCTTCGTTGGAGATGGCGTTCATCTCCGGCGAAGGGCGTTCTTGTGTCTCCGGGCGGGCATTCTCAGAACAGCAGCCCCACAGTCAGAACAGCAGCTCCACAGCAGGCCACGAGCATCGTCCGCCCCGGTGCGGCGGTCCCTCTGGCCGCGGTCTAAGGGCCCGTTCCGTCGGGCAAGGCGACCGGTGAGAAGCGCTCCAGGCTCGCCCTCTGCTACACGCGGGGCACGGACCCCGAACAACAACGGCCCCGTCCGCGACGGCGGGGATTTCTTTCGTTCCTGGACCAAAACGACACCAGAACCATGACGCGACTGATACCTCTTGCCCTCGGTCTCACTCTTCTCTTGCTCCCCGGCCTCGCCGCGGCCCAGCAGGGCACCATTACGGGCACCGTCACGGACGCCGAGACGGAACAGCCCCTGCCCGGGGCAACGGTCCAGCTCCCCGACGAGGGGGCCGGGACAGCCACCGACCGCGACGGCGAGTTTCGGCTGCGAGTGGCGGCCGGCCAGTACCGGCTCCGCGTCTCCTTCGTGGGGTACCAGGACGAGACCCGAAACGTAAGCGTGGAAGGGGGGGGCACCACCCGGGTGCGCATCCGGCTGCAGCCCAGCCAGGCCGAACTGGAAGAGGTCGTCGTGACGGCCCTCGGACAAGAGCGGGTGCAAGACGAGCTCGGCGCCAGCCAGTCCACCATCGACGGGGCCGCCATTGAAGAGTCCGGCGACGCGCAGGTGATCCAGAGCCTGGCGGCCAAGGCCCCAGGGCTCAACATCACGAACACCGGCGGCGAGCCGGGCGCCGGGGCCAGCATCATCATTCGGGGCCGCAACACCATTCAGGGCGACAACCAGCCGCTGATCGTGGTGGACGGGGTCCCGGTCAGCAACGAAACCTTCGGGGAGGGCGTCGGGGGAGTGACGCAGCAATCCCGCCTCAACGACCTCAACCCGAGCGACATTGCGTCTCTGGAGGTGCTCAAAGGAGCGGCTGCGGCCGGGCTGTGGGGCTCTCGCGCGCAAAACGGGGTGATTGTGATCGAGACCAAATCGGGCCAGTTTGACGCCGACACCCGCGTGAGCTTTGAAACGCGACTCTCGGCCGAGGTGCAGTCGCGCTCCGTCGACCTGCAGGAAAGCTACGGGCGAGGATTCCAGGGATTCTTCCAGTTTACCCCGACCGCTGGGTTTAGCTGGGGGGACCGCATTGCCGATCGGGCCGGGGGGGAAGACGAGTTCGTGGAGGACTCGGACCTGGTGGCCGTCGGCGACCAGACGGGCCGAGAGTACCGGCCCATTCCCAGCGGGGGCCCCGGCAACCCGCACGGGGGCAAAAATTCCCGGGAGACGTTCGACCACTCGGAAAACCTGTTCGACCCCGGGCTCCGCACCCAGAACACCCTCACCGTAAGCGGCGGTGGAGAGCGCACCCGCTACTTCCTGAGCGGAAGCTACACAGGGCAGGACGGCATTCTGCCTGGCAACAGCAACTACCAGCGCACCACGGTACGGGTCAAGGCCGACCGGCAGGTGACCGACGAACTGACGGTGTCGGGAAACGCCTACTTCGTGCGGTCGGCCTCGGACCGCGTACAGGACGGCTCCAACGTGTCCGGCCTCTTGCTGGCGGGCTACCGCACACCGGCAGACTTCAGCAACAAGGACTACACGGTGACGGTCTTTCCCGAGGGCCGGGGCGGGCCGCGGATTGAAGACCTGCACCGGGCATACCGAGCCTCCGGAATTGGCTCGACGGGACCGGTCTACGACAACCCATTGTGGACGGCCAATAAGATCACGAACACCTCTTTGCTGAACCGGACGCAGGGGAACGTGGAGGCCAATTACGACCCGCTCAATTGGCTGAGCTTCACCGGGCGGGTGGGGCTGGACACCTATCAGGACCGCCGCCGGGAGTACTTCCCGGTTCGCAACGCCACAACGCCCACGGGCCAAACGTTCGAAGAAAGCATCAGCGAGACACGCCTGAACGTGGACCTGCAAGGGACGGCGTCGCGGACGCTAACAGAGGGCATCAACGGGCAGCTTACGCTCGGCGGGCAGTTCCGACACGAAGAGTTTGACAACGTGGGCGGGTCGCTCACCAACTTCTCGAACCCGACGCAATTCCGCAGCCTCTCGAACGCGGTGTCGGAGAACGTATCGGCCTTTACGGGGCAGTCCACCCAGCGCACGCTCGGCGGGTTCACGGAGTTGAGCGTCGACGCGTACGAGCAGCTCTTCGTGACGCTGCGCGGGCGGGTGGACCAGTCCTCCACGTTCGGCCCCGATGCCGACGACACATACTTCTCGCCGTCGGCCCAGCTCAACTGGCACCTCCACAAGACGCTTCTGCCGGAGGTGGACGCGATTAGCCACCTGGCGCTCCGCGGCAGTGCCGGCAAGGTGGGCCGCGAGCCGCAGCCGTACCAGGCGTTTACAGTTTTCGAGAGCGACGCCTTCTTCGACGGCTTTACGGCCGAAACGCTCAGCCCGCAGGGCTACAACGGCGGGTTCGAGCGCGACAACAACCTCGGGAATACGGCCATCGAAGCCGAAGAAACGGTGACCTACGAGGGCGGGCTCGACCTGCGCCTCTTCAACGACGCGGTGAGCCTCTCTGGCACCTACTACTGGGAGGAGACCGACGGGGCCATCTTCTCGGTCGACACCGCGCCCAGTTCCGGCTTTACGAGTCGTAGCGACAACGCCGCGGTGATCCAGAACCAGGGTGTGGAGCTGGACCTCTCGATTCAGTGGCCGGAGGTGGGCAACTTCAGCTGGACGACCGACGCCCGGTGGTGGACCAACGACAACACGGTGGAAGACCTATCGGGGGTGAGCGAGGTGGCGCTCGGGGGGTTTGTGAGCGCGACGTCCAGCCTCATCGAGGGCGAGGAGTACGGCGTCTTCTTCGGAAACCGCTGGGCGCGGGAGGCCTTCTCCGAGGTGGGGCCGAACGAGCAGGTCGGCACCAATGGCCTGATTCTGGACGAGAATGGATTCCCCCGCCAGGCCGCCACGCAGGGAAAGATTGGAAACCCCAACCCGGACTGGCGCGCCAACATCGGCAACACGCTGCGCTACGGCGACCTGTCGCTCCGCGTCCTCTTCGACTTCAAGATCGGCGGGGAGGTGTGGAACGGCACCGCCGGCGCGCTCAAGTTCTTCGGCCGGCTCGAGGAGCAGGCCAAGACGACAACCGTCTCTGCGGAGCGCGCACAGAATCTTCCCACGTACAGCGGCGCCACCATTGCGGATCTCGCGCCGCAGGTCGGGGACATTCAGCAGAACGAGGACGGCAGCTACACCTTCCGGGGGGAGGTGCGCGACTTTGGGGGCGGCGAGGTAGCCCTCTGGCAGAACTACTACTGGTCGGGGCCGGGCAGCGGCTTTACCGGGCCGGCCGAGCCCAACATTGAGGACGGAGACTACGTGAAGCTCCGCGAGGTCTCGCTGTCGTACAGCCTCGATGGCGGCTTCTTGGAGGGCACGCGGGTCGAGTCCATCGAGCTCAGTGCCACGGGGCGCAATCTGCTCATCTTCAGCCCGTACGACGGCGTCGATCCGGAGATCAACCTGTTGGGCCCGAGCAATGCAACGGGGCTGGACTACTTCAACAACCCCTCCACGAGAACCTTCCAGTTCTCGGCGCGCCTCACCTTCTAACTCCTCAGGCACCGCCCGCCTCCTCCGAAGCGCCTCCCCCGACCCTGACGCGGCGCGCAAGGGCATGTCCCAATGCCCCCGCAGTGGCCATGTCGGGGAGGGCGGTGGCCGCACGGCCGCCCATCGCCGCGGGCACCGGGCCGGCCGTCGCCGCTGCCCGAAGCCGTGGAGACACGGGTCGGAACAGGCTCCGAGCCCCGTCCCGGGGCTTGCACGACGCCCTTTCATTGAACACACACGTGCCATGACCTCCTTCGAGACCACACGTCCCCGAACCGCCCTTTTCATTCTCGTCGCGTGTCTGCTCGGACTGGGCACGACCGCCTGCGACCTGACCGACGGGTTTGACGAAGACCCGAATGCCCCGGGCGACGCCCCGGCTACCAAAGTTCTGAACAGTGCGCAGGTGGGGGCCATCCTCTTTCAGGACGGCAACCATGCCCGCATCACCTCCATGTGGACCGAGCAACTCAACGGCGCCGACCGCCAGTACGCAGGGACCGATCGGCCGCAGTACAACCTCACGGCCACCGACGTCAACAACCTCTGGATTACCGGATACGCCGACGCGATCGGCGATTTGAAGGTGGTGCAGGAAAAGGCCAACGAATCGGACAATGCGCTGCTGCTGGGCATTGCGCAGACGGTGGAGGCCCTCACGTTCGGCACGAAGACCAGCCTGCACGGGAGCGTGCCCTACCAGGACGCGGTGCAGGGAAATGACAACCTGAATCCGGCGTTCGATCCGCAGTTGGCCATCTACGACGGGGTGATTCAGGACCTCGACACGGCGGTCGTCAACCTGCAGGCCGGGGGCATTAGCCCGGGGGAGGACGACGCGTTCTACCAGGGGGACGCCGCCGCCTGGATTGAGGCGGCGCACACGCTCAAGGCCCGCTACATGCTTCACGTCGCCCATGTCGACACCGAGCCGGTGGCCAACTATACGTTCGAGCAGGTCTACCAGGCCGCACAGAGCGGGATTTCGAGCCCGGCCAACGACCTCATTGCCCCGCACGGGCAGGCGCTGGCGGTGAACGCGAATCCCTTCTGGCAATTCCGGAACGACCGGGGCGACGACATGGACGCAAGCGGGTCGTACGCGGCTCGTCTCCTCGACGAAAACTCCGCCCTCTACCGCGGAAACGAGAAGACGGACGAAACAGCCCGGTTTGCGTTTCACTTCTTCGGGGATGAGCCGGGGTACGACATGGCCGGAAACGCCAGCACAAACGACGAGGCCGGGTTCTTCTACTCGCGGAGTGCGGACTTTCCCATTGCAACCTACGTCGAGACCCAGCTTATTGCGGCCGAGGCCGCTCTGCAGTCTCCCCAGCGGAGCATCGGGGAGGCACTGACCGCGCTCAACAATGCGCGGGCGGCGAACGAGCAGGCGTTTGGCGGCCCCTACGAGCCGTACGTGCAAGCCGACTTCCAAAGCGGGGGGCTGCTCAACCCGGACGGCACCATGACCCCGGCAGAGGCCCTGCTGATGGAGATTCTGGAGGAGAAGTACGTGTCTCTAATCTCCAACATTGAAGCGTACGCCGACCTGCGCCGCACCGAAAACTACATCGGTGTGCAGGACGGCACCGGCGAGCGCATTACCATGGAGGACCTGCCGCAGCGCTTTCCCATCGCACAGGGCGAGGTGACCGGCAACGCAAACGTTCCCACGCCCATCCCCAGCATCCAAAGCGTCACGCCCGCCAACGAACCGGCGTACCCGACGCCGTAGCAGACGCTCGCATCTGGACCAACGAGGGATCTGAAGAAAGGCCCTGGGGACGCCCCTGGGGCCTTTCTTTGTTGTGGTCTTTCTGCCCTCTGTGCTGCGGTCTTTTTGCCAAGTAGACTCAACCCCAAGTCGGCCTACGAGAGCATGTTATTCTTCGTGCAGTCCGAAAAATTCCTCGTGAGCACGTCCTCCTGAACTTGATCCGGGATCGTTTCGGTGATAAGCACCACCTGAGGCGAAGACGCTCGTATCGGGGAAACCGCCCAGAGGTTTTCGGGGGCATGGCAAACGCTCTTCCTTGCCCCACCCAGTGCTCTGTCCAATGAGTGTGGGGGTGCTCTGCGCGCTCAAAATCCGTGTGGCGGGTCACTCCGGGCGCGGCCATTCTAGATGTTCTCCCTCCAGAATGGCCAGAGTCGGGGAGGCTCTCCGAGGAAGGCGGTCTTCTAAGAAAGAGTTCTCGATCTCGCTCCCCTCCGGTTGGAGGGCCTACGCGAGCGCAGCGCAGCGACCGCAGGGAACGAATGCTCCTGAGGTGCGAGGGGCGCCAGCCGGGCACCTAGAGGCCGAGTTGCGCAGCCGCGCACCTCCCGCCAAGAACCTCCGTGCCCCCTCAAGAGCCCCAGACGCACCCTCACGGATCGGTCCGCGAAATCATACTGAGAGCGGACATACAAAGAATCCCGATCGGGAACAACTTGACATTCTCTATACGGGGCTTGACATTAAGGAGGCGTTACGATAGGATTGACATCCTGTTGAACAAGTCGAGTGCTTCCATGAAGGAAGTCAAGCGACACGTTCGCGCTATCAGGAGGCTCGGGCAGACGGAAAGGTCCGTTAGGCACTGGCTTCCGTCACTCTCATCCGAGCCCAATGATGGTTGTTGAGGGGAGGTGCCCAGCCGGGCACGCACCGCGTTCCAAGGGGCAAACCACCAGTCGTGTACTGTTTACGGGCTTGCCCTCAGCGTCTCATCGCTCGTATACTCTGCCGCCTACTCACTCTACGTCGATTTATGTTTCGAAAGGTACTAGCTGTCCTCATTGGTGTGTTACTGGCGGGGCCGGCAACGGCGCTCGCTCAGGACACCGGCACCATTGCCGGTACGGTTGTAGACAGTACAACCTCCGAGGCCCTGCCTGGGGTGAACGTGGCCGTGCGAGGCTTGAACGTTGGAGCTGCAACAGGACCCAACGGCCAATTTAGCATCTCCGGGGTTCCGGCCGGAGACCGCACGCTCCAGGCCTCGTTCGTGGGGTACTCCACGAAGTCCATCCCCATTACCGTGGAGCCCGGCGAGACGATCAACGTCAACATCCGGTTGGCGCCGCAGGCCGTCGGGCTGGAAGACGTGGTTGTGACCGCGCTGGGTCAGGAGCGCACAGAGCGCTCGATCACGACCTCCGTTCAGGAGGTAGAAGGAGGCGACCTTGCGGTGACGGACAACGAGAACTTCGTCAACTCCCTGAAGGGGAAAGTCGCCGGTGCAAGCATCCGGTCCGGGAACACGATGGGCGGATCCAGCAACATCGTGCTTCGCGGCTACAGTTCCATCACTGGCAACAACCAGCCGCTCATCGTGGTGGACGGCATTGTGATCAACAATCGCCGCGCCACCGACAGTGGCGTTCAGAACCAGGGAAGCGGCGGGTTCGACCTTGGAAACGCCGCGTCGAGCATCAATCCGGACAACATTAAGTCCGTGTCGGTGCTGAAGGGCCCCTCGGCGGCGGCGCTGTACGGATCCCGCGCCTCGAATGGGGTGATTCAGATCACCACCAAGGACGGATCGGCCCGGGGCGACGAGCTGGGCGTTTCCTACACGCTGGGCGTGCAGGCCACGCAGGCCTACAACTTCATGGACTACCAGAATCAGTACGGCGGGGGCTCCTCGTCGGCCTTTCGCACGCTCGACGGCGACTACGAAGTGGACGGAAGTCTGGAGAACGACCCGTACCGGCCCAGCTACGCCATTGACGAGTCCTGGGGGCCGGCCCTGGACGGGCGTCCGGCGCGCCAGTGGTACAGCTGGGACGACGTGAACGGGCTGGAAGGCGAGGCCACGCCGTGGGTGGCACACCCCGACGCCGTGGAAGACTTCATGAACACGGGGGTCACGTACAACAACAACCTGGCCCTCTCGAAGGGTGCCGAAGACTTCAACTACCGCCTGTCGCTGAGCACGCGCAACCAGACCGGCGTGATGCCGAACAGCTCGCTGGATCGCTACCAGATCCAGTTCAATGGGTCGGCCGACCTGAGCGACGCTCTCACCGCCACCGCGGTGGCGCGCTACAGCTACCGCCAGGCCGAAGGCCGCTCGGGCACGGGGTACGGCTTCGAGGAAAATCCCTTCGCGGCCTTCAACACCTTTACCCAGCGCCAGCTCAATTACGGCGACGACAGCTACATGCGCGACTACGAGCGCCCGAACGGGCAGCAGCGTGGGTGGAACTACCTGGGCATCTCCGGGGCGCAAAACCCCACCACGTTTAACTACACGGACAATCCGTACGTGGGGCGCTTCGAAAACTTCCAGACGGACGACCGACAGCGCATCTTCGGGAAGGCGCAGCTCAGCTACGACTTCCTCAGCAACTTTACGGGGACGTACTCGGTGAGCACGGACTTCTACACGGAGCGCTTCGGGGACCGCCTCGCGGAGCTTTCCACGGAGAACCCACCGTCGTACAACGAGTCCGTCCGTGAAGTCCAAGAGATCAACACGGAGCTGAAGTTTGACTACGACACCCAGATCACCGACGAGATTGACGTAACCTCGTTCGTGGCTGGGAAGGTGCGCTACGAGACGTTTGAGGAAAATGCCTCTGCAACGTCGCAGGGCCTCTCCGCCCCGGGCGTCTTCACGGTCGAAAACTCCGTGGGACGGCCCGACATCACGGACTTCTTCGAGGAGAAGATGGTATACAGCACGTACGGCTCGGTGAACGTGGGCTACAACGACCTGGTCTACCTGGAGGGAACGCTCCGGAACGACTGGTCCTCGACGCTTCCGGAGAACGAAAACTCGTACCTGTACCCGTCGGTCTCGGCCAACTTCGTCTTCACCGGCCTCGATGCCCTGCAGGACCAGGACATCCTGACCTTCGGTAAGGTGCGGGCGAGTTGGGCCCGCGTGGGGAACGACACGGATCCCTACCAGCTCTCGGCCTCGTTCCCGGTGAACACTCCGTTCCAGGGCCAGCCGCTTCAGCAGGTGCAGCGGTCCAGCAGCAACCCTGACCTGAAGCCGGAAATCACGACTGGCATCGAGTTTGGTGCCGACCTGGAGTTCTTCCAGGACCGGGCCAGCTTGAGTGCCACGTGGTACCGCGACGTGACGGAAGACCAGATTCTGAACGTCGACGTGTCGAGCGCCTCTGGCTTTAACTCCGCGCTCATCAACGCCGGAGAGATTTCCAACCGCGGCCTGGAGGCCAGCCTCTCGGTTACGCCGGTCCTCACCGAAGAGACACAGTGGGACCTGACGTTCAACTTCAACAAGAACGTCAACAAGGTCGAAGACCTCGCGGAAGGCATCAGTACCTACGTCATTGGGGGCACGGTCTTCGGGCCGAACATCGTGGCGAAGGAAGGAGAGGCCTACGGCGCATTTGTGGCGCCGGAGCTTCTGCGCGACGCCAGCGGAGATGTGGTGTATACGCCGGGAGGCGTTCCGCGCACCACCTCCCAGAACCAGACCATCGGCAACTTCCAGCCGGACTGGACAGGGGGCATCTCCACCACGTTCTCCTGGGAGAACCTCACCGTGACGGCCCTCGTCAACGGCCAGAAGGGCGGAAATGTATTCTCCATTTCCAACGCCTTCGGCCTGTACAGCGGCCTTACGGAAGGCACGGTGGCGGGCAACCAGCGCGAGACCGGCATCATTCCGGATGGCGTTGTGATGCCCAACACGCCGACCGATCAGGTGGCGAACAACGAGGGAACCCCCTTCGGAGAAGCCGTGGGCCGTCTTCCGGCCGCGTCCTTCTGGAAGAGCTGGTTCAGCGGCGCCCGCTACGAAGGGTTCACGTACGACGCGACGTACGCGAAGCTGCAGGAAGTATCGGTCACCTACGCCCTGCCGGTCGAGTGGTTTGGCCAGGTGCCCATCCGCCAGGCGAGCGTGTCGGTTACAGGCAACAATCTCATGTTCCTCTACCGCGAGTCCCCGAACATCGACCCGTCGGTCACCCTCGGGGCCGGAAACATTCAGGGATACGAGATTGGCCAGATTCCGACCCAGCGGTCGTACGGCTTCCGCGTGAACCTGACGTTCTAAGCATCTCTCGGGTGCGGAGCCGCCCCGGGGGCAGATCGCTCCCGGGGCCGGGCTCTCCCCCTCTGTGTACGCCCGCGGTCTTCCATCGTCAACGCTTGTCCCTATGTACTCCAACGTCTACAACATGACACGTTACGTTCCCTCATTCGCACTCCTTCTCGGAGGGGCCATGGCCCTGACCATGCTGCTGGGAGGGTGCGACAGCCTTTCGGAATACAACGACAACCCAAACCAGCCGACCTCGGCGAACCCGAACAACGTCCTCGCGAACGCTCAGCGAGATCTTGCCTTCGAGACCTACGGAGGCAACGAGACCATGCGAGGGTCCAACCTCCTCGCCCAGTATACCACCCAGAACTTCTACACGACGGAGGAAAGCCGCTACGGAAGTGTAGGGTACGGATGGTCGGACTTTTACACTTCCCTCAATGACCTCCGTCGGGTGAAAGAGCTCGCCCGCCAGAACCAGCCCCCCAACGCAGCCAACCTGGAGGCCATCGCCATCATCACGCAGGTCTGGGCGTTCCAGATTCTGACGGACGCGTACGGCGACATTCCGTTCACCGAGGCCCTGCAGGGATCGGCCAATCGGGACCCGGCTTACACCCCGCAGGAGGAAATCTACCCGGCCCTGGCGGACTCGCTCGACCGAGCGCTTGGTCTCATCCAGACAGGGAGCGGACCGGCGGGAGACCTTGTACACGGCGGCGACATGACCAAATGGAGCCGCTTTGCCAACGGCCTCAAGATGCGTCTTGGCATTCGGGCCGCGGACGCCAACCCGCAATTCGCGGAGACCGTTATTAACGAGGCCAACGGGAACGCCCTGCAGAGCAATGCGGACAACACGTACTTCCAGTTCGGGACCAGCTCTACCCACCGCAACACCTACTACGAGAATCGCTTCGTGGACGGACGTGATGACTTCGACGCTTCGGAGCGGTTCGTGCAGGCGCTGAAACAGTACAGTGCCAACGACCCGCGTCTCGATGCCTTTGTGGAACAGACGTCGGACTCGGCGCCGCCGTGCGAGGACGGGAGCGGAAACTACGACGGATTCCCGTACGGCATGGAGCAGAGCGTTGCGCAGGGACGACAGACCTCGCGGCCGACCTGCAATGAGTCGCGCCCGGAGCCGTTCTTCTCGGCCGGCCCGAGCGGGAGCGGCGACGCGTACGCGCCCATGATGTACTACGACGAGGTGCTCATCACCAAGGCCGAAGCGGCGGCGCGCGGGTTCATCAGCGGAGGCGATGCCGCTGCGAAGGACTTCCTGGAGGAAGCCATCCGCGCATCGATCAACTTCTACGGCTCGGAGACGGACGCTGCCATCAGCGGGTCGAGCGCGGCCGCCGACTCGTACGTGGACGCGGTTCTCAACGACTACGACGCGAACGGGTACGAGCAGGTAATTGGCGAGCAGCGCTGGATTGGGTTTTACTTCAACAACATCCAGGGCTGGAATACGTGGCGTCGGCTTGACTTCGGCGGATGGCTCGGTCCCCCCACAGGCGGCCCTGCGGGCGACCTACAGGGACGAGACCTCCCGATCCGCATCGACTACCCGCAGTCGGAGTTCAACCTCAACGAGAGAAACGTCACCGAGGCGGCCAACAGGCAGTTTGACGGTGTGGCCAACGAGGGGCCCGGACGTCGCATCTGGTGGGACACCGAAGAACCGTCGTCGGAGGTCTACCAGCCCTAGCGAGTACACGGATCCCCGCACGAGGCGCGCAGCCTTCCCGGGCTGCGCGCCTCCCGTTTCCGGGGAACTCGGCCCTCGCTCCCCCTTCTCTTGCTGACTGTCACGGATTCAATCAACTATGGAAACCATTGCAACGACACACACCTCGATGACTATTTCTCGGAAGGTCCTCTCGCTTTTGCTGGTCGGCGCCCTGGTGGTGCTTGCGGGCTGTGACCAGACGGAGCAGAACATCCAGCCGGACTACGGCGACCGCTACATCATCAGCCTCGGAAACTCCGTGGTGGGCGATGCCTCGGGGGTTGACATCAACGCCTCCACAGCAACCGTGACGGCGCCGGACACGGTGTCGTACTTCGTGCAGGGATTCACCACCGAGAAAAATTATACCTGGACCCTGAACGGGGAAGAGCTCCCTGTGGAAGAGCGGTCTGAAAATTCGTACGTGCGAAGTCGGCGGGATGGCGAGTTTGTAACCATCGTCTTCTCCCAGGATGATCCGTTCGCGAATGCGAATCCGGGAGGCTCGGCGACCAATACTCTCCGCGTTAACTCGCCAGACGACAACATCAACGCCGAAGAGATCGAGATCTCCACGGAAGCGCCCAGCTTTGGTGACCAGGTCGTGCGTCTGGGAAGCCTTGGGTACTCGGCACTGGTTGACCTAGCCAGCGCCTCGGGAGTGGCTTCGGTCCTGACGGACGGGTCGACCTACACCCTCTTCGCGCCCACGGACGCGGTGCTCGGAGGCCTTGAAACCGCGCCGACGCAGGCCACCGACCCGGATGAGCCCGCCTCCTCCAGTGTGCTTGGCGACATCCTCAAGTACCACGCCCTTGCGGCCGACGTGGCGTCGGGCGACATCAGCGACGGCCAGACGGCCACCACGCTTCTGGGCAACCAGACGGTGAGCTTCTCCACCACCAACGGCGTCTCGATCAACGACGGGCAGGCGTCTGTCGTGAATCCTGACGTCCCGGCCACCGGCGGCGCGATCCACGGCATCGATGGCGTGCTGCTTCCGTCGACGGCCTCTGTAGACTTCACAAACCGAGAGACGGAGACGCTTGCCGCCGGGGACACGGTGACGGTCGATGGGTCGTACATCGGCGATCAGGGCGGCTACATCGTCCTGCACGACAGCACGTCGCTGGCAAACGGAAACGTCATCGGCAGCATCGTTGGGCACTCGGACTACATTGCGCCGAACAGCATTGCAAACGAGGTGGCGGTGCCGCTCGACGCGCCCATCTCGGACACCACGACGATCGGCGCGATGGCTCACCGAGACAATGGAAACGAAACCTATGACTTTGAGACGTCCGGAGGCACCCAGGATGCACCGTACACCCTGGACGGAAGTGCGGTGATCGACTACGGCGTGCTGGACGTTTCTGCAGAGTAGTCCTGACGAGCCCACCAGACCAGGAACAGAGCCCGAGCACCGGCACGAGGGCCGGCCGCCCGTTTGGGGGGTCGGCCCTTTTCGTTGAGACGCCTCGCTTCGGAGCCATTCCGAAGGCAACAGGCATTTCGCAAATGAAACACCCTCCTTCTGAGAAAGGACGCTCGGGAACATCATGCAAAGGGAGGGTAAAGACCTGTGTGCATGTTCGTAATCCCTAATGAGCTCAAAAGTGCCCCTTTTGATGATGGACTTACGACCCGCAGCATTCCGCTTCCTCCACCACGTTCTTGGAGTGGGAGCCCTCGTGGGCCTCGTTGTGCTCGGGGGATGTGCAACCACGACGCAGCCCGTTCAGGTAAAGCACGATGACGCGTCCGGCACAACCACGTACGAGACGGCCCGGATGCGGCTCGATGACGTGGACATGACGGAAGGCCTTCAGAAGCAGAATCGGTTCTTCGTGCAAGTGGTGGGGACGTGCAGCGGAGACGGGTGTGCACCCTCCGAGTATGCCATCCACTTCATCAAAGACGGGCCCCAGCCCGTGCAGCTCGGGGGGCGGGACGTGGCGATGACCATCGGAAGCGAAACCATCACCTGGGAGGATCCGCAGACCCGCGATGCGTCGCAGACGACCACGGTGCGAAGCGGCATTTTTGCGCGCATCAAGGTATCGAGCGGGCAGCTTTCCACCATCGGAGGGGTATCGCAGGTGAGCGGTGCGGTGGGCGGGACCAACTTCTCCATCCCGTACGAACAGCGCCGTCCCATCCGTACGCTGCTGAAGCAAATAGAGGGCGACACGGCCGACTCCGCCTCGTGAGCTTGGGGACCTCGTGGCCCCGGTCTGCTTTGTGCGGGTGGAAAGAGGCCTGTAGTCTGTTGAACAATGCCCGAGTCTTGTGACGCCACTCTTCTCTCGTGCGCAGGCGAACGGCATCGCGCAGGACGTGTGTGGAGAGCCCCGTGGCCACATGGGGCTGGTCGTGGCTGCCCTTCTTCTGTTGCTGTCGGGCGGCGGCGTCCAGGCGCAGCCCTCGTCGAGCACGGAGGCGGCCACCTTGAGGGGGTTCGTTCGTGCCGCGGCCAATGGCCAGCCATTGCGGGGGGCGAACGTGGTGGTGCGGCGTCTAACGGGGGCGCGGCAGGGCGCGGCGGCCACCGACGAGGAGGGGTTTTACCAGGTCTCCGGCGTGCCGGCCGGGCGCCACGTTCTTCGAATTAGCTACGTCGGGTTTCGTCCGTACCGCGATACACTGCGTCTGCAGGCGGGCGAGCGGCGGACATTGTCGGTACGGCTCTCTGTGGCCGCGCGGCAACTCGGGGAGGTTACCGTGGAGGAGCGGGCGCGCCTCCAGGGCGAAGAGGCCGGGCTGCGCCGGGTGCGGGCGGCCGACATCGCGGCCATTCCCACCCCGGGACCCGGCAGCGACCTGGCCGCCTACCTGCGCGCCCAGCCGGAGGTTACAGCCACAGGCGACCGTGGCGGGCGCCTCTACATCCGCGGGGGCACTCCCTCCCAGAACCTCGTGCTGGTAGACGGAACGCCCATTTACAAACCGTTTCACATTGTCGGCTTTTATTCAGCCTTTCCTGGCAACCTGGTGGCGAGCACAGACTTCCACGCCGGAGGATTCAGCGCAGAGCACACGGGGCGCATTTCGTCGGTCATGGACGTCCAGCTCCGCTCCGGAAACACGGGCGAGGTGCAGGGGCAGGGAGGAGTCGGGCCTTTTCTTGCCTCTGCGCGGGTGGAGGGGCCGCTGCAGAAGGGGCGCAAGTCGTTCCTGGTGAATGTGCGGCACTCGCTCATCGAAGAAGCGGGGCCGTCCCTGCTCGGAGAAGAAACGCCGTATCGGTTCTACGATGTCACGGCCAAGCTTCATACCCAGAGCGCGTCGAGCCAGTGTTCGGTGACCGGGGTCCGGACGTACGACCGGGGACGGATCGACCCGGATGTGGCGGCGTCGTTTCAATGGAGCAACACCTCTGTGGGCGGCGAGTGTTTGCTATTTGGACAGGCGTCCGCGCAGACCTTCCACGTTGCGTTCGGGGCGACCCACTTTGGCAACGAGGTGCGTTCTACCGACCAGACACGCCGCGCCTCCGACACGTGGAAGGCGCGCACGAAATTCGACCTGACGCAGCCGGCCCCCTGGGAGGGCACGGTGCAGTGGGGAGGGACGATTCAGGCCGACCAGTACAGCTACGCCCTGAACGAGCCGTTCCTAGGGTTTACCAGTGAGGACCGCTTCCTGTTGAGTGCCTCCCTCTACGGAAAGACGACCTGGGAGGTAACGGATGCCCTCACCGTGACGCCGAGCATCGGCGGGCAGTCGCTGTTTGCCTGGGACGGGGTGTCGGTCGATCCGCGCCTGCGGCTCGCGTACCAGCCGGGCTCCGAGAACGACCGAACCCTGACGGCAGCCGTGGGGGTGTACCACCAGATTCCAACCACGATCGCCGATGAGCGCGATGTGGGGTCGGCATTCCGGGCGTGGACCCCGACGCCGTTTCTGAACAAGCCGCTGCGGGCCGACCACGCCCTGCTGGGATGGGCACAGCCGCTGGCGCCTGGGCTTCGGGCGTCGGTGGAGGGCTGGTACAAGCGGTTCCAAGATCTGCCAGTGCCGCGGTGGACGCCACTCGTTCGCACCAACACCACCCTTGCCCGGGCTGACGGACGCGCCTACGGAGCGGATGTCCGGCTGCGATACACGCGAGACCCGGTCCGGCTGTCCCTGTCGTACGGATACGGCCGCGTTACATACGAGGCTGCGGGGGACGCCTTAGGGGCGTGGACCGGAGAGGACCTCGTGGAATACAATCCACCGCACGACCGCCGCCACAAGCTCTCGGCACGGGCCACCTGGCAAGGGGACTTGTTGAGCGCATCGGTGCGCTGGCAGTACGGGTCGGGCCTTCCCTTTACCCAGGTGTACGGATACGACACACTCCTCGAAATCCGAGGCCGCCGCGACGCCCCCACAGACGTGGTGGGGCGTCCCCGTACGCTGTACCGGCGCCCCTACCGAGACCGGCTGCCGGCCTACCACCGCCTCGATCTGTCCGCAAAGCGAACCCTTCCCCTGGGCCCGGCTCTTGATCTTACCGTGGAGGGCGGGGCGATAAATGCCTACAACCGCGCCAATCTGTTCTACATTGACATCTTTACGCTCGACAGGGTCGACCAGCTTCCCCTCATTCCGTATCTCTCCCTCCAGGTAGACGTCCGGTGACCCGTCCACGTCCATCCGTCTGCGCACAAGCCTCACCCTTCTCATGACTGGTTTCGGGACAGCCCCCCGGTACCCCGTCGGGCGACTGCTCGGGGCCCTGCTTGCGGTGCTTCTGCTGGGGGGGTGCGACACCTCCGTGACGGTGCTCAACCCAGATCCGGACTATCAGTTTTCTCTCTTCGGCACCCTTCAGGTTACGGCCGACACGCAGGTGGTGCGTGTAGAGCCGCTGGGCGACTCTACGCAGGTGGGCGCGCCGGCCTCCCTGAACGCTCGGGTCGTCCTCAAAAACCTGGACGCCGGCACGCAGGTGGCGCTGCGCGACTCGTTTGGCACCGTGGGCAACGTCGCACCGGTGCACAACGCCTGGACCCCCCACGCCATCGAGCCCGGCACCACGTACCGCGTGGAAGTGCAGGTGGATGGGCAGGCCGTCACGACGGCTACGACGACTACGCCTGCTCAGGCCCCTCGCCTGCGTCACGCCCCGGCCGCCACCAGAGATCGTCCCTTCGAGCTCCCCTGCCGCTTCTCTGCGCGCGGCACCCCTGTGGAGTTGGCCAATACGTTCGACCTGCGGGTGCGCGGGGTGGATGCCGTCGCCGCGGCCGAAGTGCGATATCCGCTGCCTCGTCCTTCCGCCCGCCGTCCCTGGCTCGACCACTACGACCGGGTGGAGGAGGAGCCAGAGGAAAATCGATTCCGGGTGTCCGTGTTTTACGCGGACGACCTTCTGTTCTTGACCCGCCCGAACGCGGGGGGCGGCATGAACCAGTGCCCCGACCCGAATCAATTCACTGCGCCCCGAGCCGTGGTGCGCGTGACGGCAGGCGGCCCCGACTGGCCCGACTGGCAGGGCGCCTCTCTTAACGCACTCGCCCGTCCGGATACGTTCTCGAACGTGACCGGCGGCCACGGCTTTGTGGGCGGCGTGTACGCGGACACCATCCACATTCCCGTTCAAGGGCGTGAGTAGCGTCCAAGGCCGGCCGGGCTAAAATCCACGTGGATTCTACGGCCTGGAGGTGATTCGGAGGGCGGGCAGGGAACGGGGCGCGGGCAGATGGACTATCTGCTACCCGACGTGCCCCTGCGCTACGTCTCCGTTTTCACGAACCGGCCCCTTCGTGCTTATGGCTGCCCTGCCCAACCTGGGCCGTTTCTGGACCGCCGCCAACACGCTCAGCCTGCTCCGGTTGGTGCTGGTGGTGCCCATTACGGTCCTCCTGTGGCAGAACGGGCCCCTCGACTGGCTGCTCGGGCTCGTGATCCTCGTCATTCTGACCGACTGGTTCGATGGACGGATCGCCCGATGGACCCACACCGTATCGGATTGGGGAAAAGTGATCGACCCGGTCGCCGATAAGGTCGCGGCCGTTGCGACGGTCACGGCGCTCACGTTTCGCCCGGCCGACCCGCACCTTCCGCTCTGGTTTTTCGGAGTGGTCGTGGGGCGAGATGCAGCCATTTTGCTGGGGGGCGCCGCCATCGCACAGCGCTCGGGGCAGATCGTGATGAGCGCCTGGGCCGGCAAGGCCGCTTCCCTGTGGCTCGCCCTCACGGTCCTGGCGGTCATTCTCCGGGCCGACCCGCCGGTCCTCCAGGTCTGCCTCTGGATGGCGACGGGCCTCTTCGCGTTTTCCTTCTTGCTCTACGTCATCCGCTACCTCAACGCCGTCCGCCGCCCGTCGTCCTCGCACGAGGCCGGCACGCCGCGGACGGCGTAGCCGGAGAAGCGGATCTGCGGCACTCTTTTTCAGCGCTACGGGATACCATGGGATTTCTGGATCGGTTTACCAACTGGAACGACGACGAGGAACAGGAGAAGCTCGAAGAGGGGCTCGACAAGACCCGCGACAGCTTCTTCGGGAAGCTGGACCGCATGGTGCGCGGGAAGGACACGGTCGACGCCGAGGTGCTCGACGAGCTCGAAGAGATCCTCATCACCAGCGACGTGGGTGTGGACACGACGCTCGACGTGATCGACCACGTAGAGGCGCGGGTGGCGGAGGATCAGTACGTCTCGTCCCAAGAGCTGAACCAGTTGATTCGGAACGAGATTGCCAAGCTGATGCTGGAAGGGGGCGATGAGCGCCCGGCGGACTTCGGCGCGCCGCTCCCCAACACGCCGCACGTCATCATGGTGGTGGGCGTGAACGGGGTGGGCAAGACCACCACGATTGGCAAGATGGCCCACGAGTACAAGACGGCCGGCAAGAGCGTGCTGGTGGGCGCCGCCGACACCTTCCGCGCCGCCGCGATTGAGCAGCTGGAGATCTGGGCGGAGCGGGCCGAGGTGCCCATCATCAAGCAGACCCACGGAGCCGACCCCGCCGCGGTGGCGTACGACTCGATCGAGGCCGCCGAGGCGCGCGGCACAGACGTGGTGATTGTCGACACGGCGGGCCGCCTGCACACCAAGGGCGGGCTCATGGACGAGCTTGCCAAGATGAAGCGCGTGATGGGCCGCAAGATTCCGGAGGCCCCCCACGAGGTGCTACTCGTGCTCGATGCGTCGACCGGCCAGAATGCCCTCCGCCAGGCCGAAGAGTTTATCGACAGTGTGGACGTGACGGGGCTCGTGCTCACGAAGCTCGACGGCACGGCCAAAGGCGGCGTCATCATCGGCGTGTCCCACCAGTTCCAGGTGCCGGTCAAGTACATCGGCGTGGGCGAGGGCATCGACGACCTTCAGGTGTTCGACCGCAAGGGCTTTGTCCAGGGGCTGTTCAAAGGGGTTGAGAGTTAGCGGGTTGAGGGTTCTCCCGCCTTTCTGTTTACACTAACCCGATACGCTCCAACACTCAACTCTCCAACCCGAGCATGCGAGTCATTTTCATGGGCACGCCGGAGTTTGCGGTCCCTTCGCTTGCCGCCCTCATCGACGCCGGATACACGCCCGTAGCCGTGGCCACCGGGCCGGACCGGCCGCGCGGACGGGGGCAGACGGTGACGCCCACCCCCGTCAAGGAGACGGCGCAGGCGGCGGGCATCGACCGCATTCTCCAGCCCGAGGACGTGACGGATCCGGACTTCGCCGCGGCCGTGGCGGAGCTGGAGCCCGACGTCATCGCCGTGGTGGCCTACAAGATTCTCCCGCCGGAGGTCTTCACCGCGGCGCGCAAAGGCGCGTTCAACCTGCACGGGTCGCTGCTGCCCAAGTACCGCGGCGCTGCGCCCATCAACCACGCCATCATGGCGGGCGAGAGCAAAACCGGCGTGACGACCTTCTTCCTGGAGCCGTCCGTGGACACCGGCGACATCATCCTGCAGAAGGAGATGTCGATCGGCCCCAACGAGACGGCGGGATCGGTGCACGATCGCATGGCGGAGCTGGGGGCAGACGCCGTGGTGGAGACGGTGCGGCAGCTGGACGAGGGCACCGTCGAGACGCGGCCGCAGGACGACGAAAAGGCGACCCCGGCCCCCAAGATCCACGATGCGGACTGCGAGACGCCCTGGGAGGCGTCGGCCGAAGAGGTGCACAACCATGTGCGCGGCCTCTCGCCCTACCCCGGGGCCTGGACGCAGCACGGCGACACGCGCCTCAAGCTGTACCGCACGCGCCGGGCGGAGGGGACGGGCGCGCCAGGCACGGTGCTGGCGGCCGATGAACAGCTGCTCGTCGCCTGCGGCACCGGGGCAGTGGAGGTGCTCACCCTGCAACAGCCGGGCCGAAAGCGCCTCGACGCACCGGACTTCCTCAACGGCTACGCCCTTTCTGAGGGAGACCGCCTCGGCGAGTAGAGACCGCTCGCCGCTCGTACACTCTCGCCCGACCCGCCTGCCCTCATGCCCGACCCCGACCTCTCTGAACTTGAGGATCGCATCGCGACCGAGAGCGCCTTCGTCGACGATCTGCTGGACGAGATGGGGCGGGTCGTCGTGGGGCAGCAGTCCATGATTGAGCGCCTCCTGATCGGCCTGCTGGCCGACGGGCACGTGCTACTGGAGGGCGTCCCCGGCCTCGCAAAGACCCTCACTGTGCACACCCTCTCCGACGCCATCGGGACGGACTTTCAGCGCATCCAGTTCACGCCGGACCTGCTCCCGGCCGACCTGCTCGGCACGCTGGTCTACAACCAAAAAGAAGGCTCGTTTTCTATCAAAAAGGGGCCGATTTTTGCGAACATCATTCTGGCCGACGAGATTAACCGCTCGCCGGCCAAGGTGCAGAGTGCGCTCCTGGAAAGCATGCAGGAGCGGCAGGTGACCATTGGCGAAGACACGTTCGCCCTGGACGACCCCTTCCTCGTCCTGGCCACGCAGAACCCCATCGAGCAGGAGGGCACCTATCCGCTCCCCGAGGCGCAGATGGACCGGTTTATGCTCAAGGTGGACGTCACGTACCCCACCAGCGACGAGGAACTCGAGATCATGCGTCGCATGGCCCGCACCGACGAGGCGCCGAGCGTCGAGACAGTGGCCTCTCCACAGCAGATCTTGGAGGCCCGGGCCCTGATCGACGATCTCTACATGGACGAGCGGGTGGAGCAGTACATCGTGGACCTGGTGCTGGCCTCCCGCACCCCCGGCGCGCACGGCCTCGGCGACCTGGCGTCGCTGCTGGCGTACGGCGCCTCGCCGCGGGCCAGCATCAACCTGAATTTGGCCGCACGGGCACACGCCTTCCTGCAGCACCGGGCGTACGTCACCCCCGAGGACGTGCGCGCCCTGGCGATGGAGGTGTTGCAGCACCGACTGGTGACCACGTACGAGGCAGAGGCCGAACAGGTTGAGGCGGCGGACCTCGTCGAGCGCCTGCTCAATGCCGTAAAGGTGCCATAGCCGTAAAGGTGCCGCAGCCGCCGCGACCGCCGGGCCCGCACGTCCGTCCTGCACATGTGCCCCGAGCCTGCATATCTGCCCCGAGCCTGCACATTTGCCCCGATTTCGGCATGGAGCGCCCCAGGACTTTCCAGAAAGAGTCGATCACGGTCGCGTTCATGATGCGCCACCTGCGCGAAACAGTGGGGGTGCAGGTGGCGCTCGTCAACGAAGGGGTAGATGCCTCCGCAAACGAGGTGACCGAAAGCACCCTGCACCGGCCCGGCCTTGCCCTGGCCGGCTACGTCGACCTCTTCACACACCAGCGCGTGCAGGTGCTGGGCAACACCGAGACGCGCTACCTGAACCATCTGGATCCGCCCGCCCGGCGCGCCGCCTTCCAACACCTGACGCAGTTCCCTATTCCCTGCGTGGTGCTTACCGACGGCAATGCCCTCCCCCCCGAGCTGGTGGACCGGGCCACCCAGGCCGGCATTCCCGTCTACCGCACGCCCCGCCCCACCGTGCAGTTTATGGAGGCGCTCCGCAACTTCCTCGCCGACCAGTTTGCGCGGCAGCGGGCCGTGCACGGGTCGCTGGTGGACGTGTACGGCATCGGGCTTCTGCTAATCGGCACGCCTGGCATCGGAAAAAGTGAGGTGGCGCTCGATCTTGTGGAGCGCGGGCACCGGCTTGTGGCGGACGATGTGGTGATGGCCACGCGGCGCGACGCGTCGATCCTGATGGGGGCCGGCACCGATCTGGTGCAGCACTTCATGGAGGTGCGCGGCCTGGGACTCGTCGACATCCGCTCCATGTTTGGCATCCGGGCCATCCGGTTCCAGAAGCGGATTGAGATCGTCGTTCGCATGGAGCTCTGGGACGACGAGAAGGAGTACACCCGCATCAACATGGTGAAGGATACACACGAACTGTTGGGCCTCGAGCTGCCCATGGTGCGGGTGCCCATCACGCCGGGCAAGAACATCACAGTCATCTGCGAAGTGATTGCGATGAACTACCTGCTCCGCCACTACGGCCACGACCCCGCCGAGGTGTTTGCGGAGCGGCTCCGGCACCGCATCCAACAGGAAGGACGGGAGGCGCCGCGCCGTGGCATTGAGTACTTCGAGCAGGATTACGAGTAGCGTTGCTGTTCCGTGGCCGGAGGGGATGGGCAGCGCAAAGCGGGTAAAAATTTGGTCAGTCCCGCGGCCTCGCGCACGACGTGTGGTTGACAGGCGGGGGCGTTCCCACTATATTCGACGACGGATTCAGAAGATTTTCGGCGCTTCTTGTCCTGTGGCCGGTTTTACTTTTGCGGGCATACGTGTATTTCTCCGGAGGCACCTAGGAGAAATGTAGCCGAAAACACCGCGTTTCGAGCAGGGAGCCCCTTCCTGTGCCGCACGAATCCCCCGACGGATCCGCACAGATGCCCCCGCTATGAGCCAAGAACAGAAATACATTTACGACCCGGAGACCTGCTCCTTCAAAGAGGTGGAGTCGACCTGGAAGGACTGGTGCGCACATGTCGGACAGATCGTAGGCCTCGCCGTCCTCTTGGCGGGGCTTCTTGTGTGGGGGTTGGACCGGCAGTGGATCGCATCTCCGCACGAGCAAACCCTCGCGGTCGAGAACACCGCCCTGGAGCAGCAGCTCAACCAGGTGAACAGCCGCATGACGACCCTCACCACCCGGCTCGACTCGCTGGCGGAGCGGGACCGGACGCTGTACCGACGACTTTTTGAGATGGAGCCGATTTCCGATGACGTGCGGCAGGTGGGGATTGGCGGGGCCGATCCTTACACGCAGTTCGACGGGATGGGCAAGGACACGGAGGCGCTGTTGAAGAAGACGGCTCAGAAGCTCGACAAGCTCGAGCGGCAGATGAGCCTTCAGAAGTCGAGCTACCGCGAGCTCTACAGCGTTGCAAAGCAGCGCCAGGACCGGCTCCGCCAACTGCCGGCTATTCGTCCGGCCAACGGGCGCATTGTGTCCAACTTTGGCATGCGCAAGCATCCCATCCTGAAGGTGCGGAAAATGCACGAGGGCATCGACTTTCTCTTGCGCCGAGGGACGCCGGTGATGGCGACGGCCGAGGGCACGGTGCAGCGTGCTGAGCGCACTCCGGGCTACGGGAAAGTGATCGAGATCGAGCACGCCAAGTCGGGCTACATGACCCGGTATGCGCACCTTTCCGAAATTCCGGATGGCATTTACCGGGGCGCCCAGGTGGAGCGCGGCGATACGATTGGGCTCAGCGGCAACACGGGGCTCTCTACCGGCCCCCACCTCCACTACGAGGTGCACAAGCTGGAAGGCCAAGCCCTGGATCCCATGCACTTCTTGATGCCAGACATGAGCCCGGAGAGCTACCGCGAGCTCGAACGGCGCACGCAGCAGTACCGCGCCAGCGCGCAGGACAGTGGACGTGCCTCCTCGACGGCGGCCCGGTAGGCACAGCACCGCAGGAATGCGGGCGGGACGGCCTGGGAGCACCGGACGCTCGGCCTCAGGCTTGCCCCAGCCAGCCTTCTCCGACGACAGCTCCAGACCGCGCCCCGTGAGGAGAACCACCGTACCGGGCGGCAACAGGGGGAGCCAAAGAACGACCCCTGAGGCAAAGAGACCCGAGAGGCGGGTTGCGACGGGCCAGAGACCACACAGAGACAGGAGGGCTCGGCACCGTTGTGTCGTCAAGGCGTTAGCCCCTCTCTACGCACGGGCCCTCCTCGGATGCCAGTCCCCCTCCACCGACCAATGCAGACGCGCGCCACGACCAGTGCCGGCAGTGCTGGGAGACGGCTGGCGGGGCTGGCAATCGGCATCGTGCTTCTTCTGGCTGGCACAGGGCAGGGGGCCTCACACGCGCACGCCGCGCCGCCGCCCCTGCAGGCCGCAGCCGCGGACACGACCGCCCCCATCGTGCGCAGCGTTGCCATTCGGGGCCGCCGCCACTTCTCGGCGCAAACCCTGAAGCGAAATGTCCGCACGCGCCCCAACCGGCGCATTCTCGGCATCCCCGGCTTTACGTGGTGGCGCTGGGTCTACCGGCTGGGCAGTGCCGACTGGATGTGGGACCGCCTCGGTGCAGCGCTCCGATCGGGCGGCGAGCCACCAGCCTACCTAGACTCGACCACTGTCAGGGCCGACGCCGAGCGCCTGGAGCTGTTCTACCAGCAGCGTGGGTTTCGGAAGGCCACAGTGCGGTACGAGGTGCAGTCCCAACAGTCGCCCGACCGGGTGCGCGTCGTGTTTCGCGTGGATCCGGGCCGCCCCACCTACCTCCGCCGCGTCCTCTACACCGGGCTCGGCACGCTAGAGCGTCTCCAAAAGCGCCGCCTCCTCGCCGAAACGATCTTTGCCCCCACGGACACCGCCTTGGGAGACACGCTACGGATCACCGTAGGGGACCAGCGCTACCGAGAGCCGATGCTGCTGGAAGAGCGCCGGCGACTCCTCACGTTCCTCCAAAACGAGGGATACGCCGGGGTGAGTCGCGACTCGGTGAAGGCCGTGGTGTACCCCGTGGCTCCGGACTCCTTCGACGTGGCCCTTCGCGTGCGCACCGGTCCGCGATACCGCTTCGGGGACGTTCGCTTTTCTGGGACGGGTCCCGAGCGCACGTCGCCCCGCTACGATACGCTCGACGTGCCGGTGGACACCAGTGGGGGGCATCGTCCCCAGGTGACCACTCGCATCGAAGACGACGGGCACCTGGAACCGGGCATCCTGCGTCGGAGCCTTCAGTTTGCGCCCGGCGGGTACTACGACCAGTCGGCGGTACAGGCCACCAAGCGTCGGCTAGAAAACACCGGGGTGTTTGCCTTTACCAACCTGTCGCCGGAGTTTGCAGCGGCGGCCCCGAGCGACTCGGCAGGGGTGCGCTACCTGCCGCTTCGCATTGAAGGACGGACGCGAGAGCGCCACCGTCTGCAGGCGGAAACGTTTGCGCTTCAGCGCGAATCGATTGGGGCGACGGAGGCGGGCCTGGGGCTGAACGAGTTCGGCGTGGGCCTCAGCGGGGTCTACGAAAACATCAATGCCCTCGGAGGGGGCGAGACTTTTCAGCTGCGGGCATCGGCCTCGGTGGCAACGGGGCTCGATTCCACGCTCGTAAGTTCGAATCAGTTTGAGGGCGGCGCGTCGCTCATCCTGCCCTATCTCATCCGCCCGTTCCAGGGCCTGGACCAGACGTTTGGGCTTACGAACGCGCGCACTCGCCTTTCGCTCACCGCCCTCACGGCCCTCCGCAGCGACCTGGGGCTGCGCATTCGCAGCCGCGTCAACGCCCGCCTGCGTCTGGAAATGGACCACACGCCCACGCAATCGTCGCTGGTGGACGTGCTGGACCTGAGCGTGAGCAACCCGGATACACTCAACCAGTTCAGCCGCAAGTTCCTGGACCGAGTGTTCGGCCCGAGCGGGGGCGACCTTCAAGATCCCGTCCAACGCCAGCAGATTCTGGAGGACTACACGCAGCCACAGGTGAACACGGCCCTGCGGTATACCTTTCGGGACGCCACGGCCAATCCCCTGCGGCGGCGGCGCGGGCACGTGTACGAGGTGTCCGGCGAGGTGGGAAACACGATTCCTCTTCTGCTGGACCGGCTGGTGTACGCCCCCGACACGATGGACTACGCGCTGCCCAGCCTCTTTGGGGGCGGGCTGACGGGGCGCCTTCTCTACCGCCCTTACGTGCGGGCCTCGGTCGATCTGCGGCGGTACGTGCCGCTGGGCGGGGGCACCACGCTGGGGCTGAAGCTGTTTGGGGGCATGGCGCATCCCACGGGACGGCCGACAGTGGTGCCCCTCGACCGACGCTTTTTCAGTGGGGGAGCGAACAGCGTGCGCGGGTGGCGGCTCCGAGAGCTGGGGCCGGGCGGGGCGGTGCCCCCCGTCGACACGACGACGTCGGTGCAAGGCGGGCTCGCCAATATCCTGGGAGGCGACATCAAACTGGAGTCGAGCATAGAGCTCCGCACCACGCTCCTTCAGCGGCTGCTGGCGGCTCGCTGGGGTGGGGCGGCCTTTCTGGACGTGGGCAACATGTGGTTTGGGCCGCGCAACCAGGGCTTTGGAGACACCGCGGCAGAAGGGGCCCGGGGAATCGCCGACGGGCGAGACGGACAGTTCGACGGGCTCGATTCGCTGCTCGACGTGGGCGTAGGCGGAGGCGTGGGACTCCGTCTAGAGTGGGAGTACCTTGTCGTACGGCTCGACCTGGCGTACCGCCTGCGCGATCCGTCGCCCCGAAACGACGACATCTTCGCCGACCGCTTTAGCGGGCCGCTGCTCCACTTTGGGATCGGGCAGGCCTTCTGAGGCTCTGAGGCCGTCCCCTCCCTCCGTGAGAACCTGCGTGAATGAGGGCATTTCGTCACTCTTTCTCTGGTGGTTGCGTGCACCCATGCGCTTCTTTCGTCCGCTGCTCCGGGCCGCCGCCCGGCTCTACCGCCAACTGTTCCGCCGCCGGTTTGACGCGCGCACCCGCAGGGTGGCGGAGCAGCTTCGGGCGGTCCCGGTGCTGGGCCATCTTTCCTCCGGGGCACTCTACGCCATGGCGGAGGTGACCCACCGGCGTAGCTACCGGCGGGGCGAGTCGCTCTACTACGAGGGCGATCCCGGCCTGGGGCTGTACGTCGTGGAGTCGGGGCGGGTGCGGCTGATTACAAACCGGGACCCGGACTGTACGTGTGAGCTTCGTACGCTGGAGGCCGACGACATGATTGGGGCGCTATCGCTGCTCGGCGATTTCCGCCGACTGGAAACGGCGGAAACCGTGACGGAAACGCAGGTCCTCGGGTTCTTCCGGCCCGACCTCAAGAACGTAATGCGACACGACCCGAAGGCGGGCGCCGAGATTGTAACGGCCCTGGCCCGGCACGTGGCCGCCCAGCACGTGGAGCTCGTTCGCCGGTACGAAGAGCAGGGCGAAGCGGTGGAGGCGCTTAGAACGTACGCGGAGGCCGCCGGGGCGGTCGACCTAGGGGAAGAGCCCCAGCTGTAGCAGGTACGGCGCGCCGGCAATGAGGCAGTGGGCCGCCAGTATGCCCCGCCGGTGTGGTCCGCCTCTGCCTGTAACATCTCCGCGAGAACCAGGGCCCGGCCTGCGGCTCCGGATCAGCCGTTCCGGCCTTTGCGTTGGGGGTGAGCGTGCGGTGCTTTTTCATAGCCCACTCCGTCTCGATGGGCCCGCTTTCCCGCCTTAACCACTTCTTTTGGGAGTACAAGCACCTGTTTGTGCCGGGGTTGCTCTTTACCATGGTCTCGGCAGGCTTCCAGATCACGGTGCCCATGGTGGTGCGGCAGGCGGTGGACAGCATTCCGCGGTTCGTGCGCCTCTACACGCTCTACGAGGGCACACCGGCGCAAACAGAGCTGTACGCCTACTTTTTTGTCACCCTGATTCTGTTCGCGCTCGTGATCATTGTGCTGTCGGGCACGAGCGGTCTGTTCATGTTTCTGATGCGGCAGACGGTGGTGGTGGCTTCGCGCCACATTGAGTACGACCTGCGCAACGATCTCTACGACCATTTGCAGCGGCTCTCGTCTCCCTTTTACCAGGAGTACGCCACGGGGGACGTCATCACGCGGGCGACGGACGACATCGAGAAGGTGCGGCGCTACGTCGGGCCCGCCATCATGTACGTGACCCGTTCGCTGGTGATGGTATTGGTGGCGGCCTCGGCCATGTTCGTCATTTCGCCCACCCTCACGCTGTACGCGCTCACGCCGCTGCCCCTCCTGGCGGTTGCGGTGTTTTTCATGGCACGCATGGTGCACCGCCGCAGCGACTTGCTGCAGCAGCAGTACTCCACGCTCACGAGCCGGGTGCAAGAGGCCCTCTCGGGCATTCGTGTGGTGAAGGCCTACACGCGGGAAGAGGGGGAGGCCGAGGCGTTCGACGAGGAGAGCCGGGCGTACCGCACGCGCAACCTCGACCTCGCCTGGGTGGAGTCGGCCTGGCGCCCGTCATTTCTGCTGCTCGTGGGGGTCTCGACGGTGATTGTGGTGTGGATGGGCGGGCGCCTCGTGGCGGAAGGGGCCATCACAATCGGGAATATCGCCGAGTACATCATCTACATCAACATGATGACGTGGCCGGTGGCCTCGCTGGGCTTCGTGATCACCATGATTCAGCGCGCGTCGGCGTCGGTGCAGCGGCTGCAAACGATCATGGACCGCACGCCGGAGATTGCCGATGGGCCGCACACAGACCCCTCAATCCAGAGCCTGGAGGGCCACATTGCCTTCCGCGACGTGTGGTACCAGTACGAGGACGAAGACGCACCGGCGCTCCGGGGCGTGAGCTTCGAACTGCCGGCCGATCGTACCCTCGCGGTGGTGGGGCGCACCGGCTCGGGCAAAAGCACGCTCGTGCGCATGATTCCGCGCCTGCTGGATCCGGACGCGGGCACGGTGGAGATCGATGGGCACGACCTGCGAACGTTTCCGCTCTCCACGGTGCGCGAGAACATGGGCCACGTGCCACAGGACGTGTTCCTGTTCAGCGACACGGTGGCGAACAACATTGCCTTTGGCGACCTCGATGCAAGCCGCGACGAAATCCGGCAGGCCGCGGCGGAGGCGGACCTGCTGGAGAACGTGGCGGACTTTCCCGACGGGTTTGACACCCACGTGGGCGAGCGTGGCATCACCCTCTCGGGCGGCCAGAAGCAGCGCACGTCTATCGCCCGCGCCCTCATCCGCAATCCACGCGTCCTCATCTTCGACGACGCCCTCTCGGCGGTGGATACGGCCACGGAGCGCAACATTCTGCGCTCGCTGCGGCAGCGCCAGGGCAGCCACACGCTCGTCATTGTAAGCCACCGCCTGAGTGCGGTGCAAGAGGCGGACCTGATTCTGGTGATGGAGCAGGGGGCGGTGGTGCAACGCGGCACGCACGAAGAGCTGGTGGCCCAGGACGGCCTCTACGCCGACCTCCACGAGAAACAGGTGCTGGAGGAGGAGATCCAGGCGTTCTAACGTTCAGCGTTAACTGTACAATGTTAAACGTTCCAACGTACAACGCTCCATGACCACCGATCTCATTCCCCTCGGTACGGCAGCGGCTCTGCCCACGGCGGGCCGTCACCTCTCGGCGCTGGCGCTGGAGCGGAAGGGGCGCGTGTTGCTCTTTGACTGCGGAGAGGGGACCCAGTACCGGTTGCTACACGCCGACCTCTCCCGGGTGCGTGTGGACGCCATCTTCATCACGCATCTGCACGGCGACCACTGCTACGGCCTGCCCGGCTTGCTCTCGACCCTGGCATTGCAGCAACGAGACGACCCCGTAACGCTGGTGGTGCCGCCGGGTGGCCGCGCAATGCTGGAGGCCATCCCGGGCAGTGATCCTGAGGGCCTTCCGTTCGGACTTCGCATCACGGAGGTGGAAGTCCCCCTGTCCCGTGCGGTGGTTTACGAAACAGATGAGTTCTCCGTAGAGGCGCGCCCGCTGGCCCACCGCGGCTTTGCCATGGGCTTTCGGTTTGAAGAGCACGAGCGCCCCGGGCGGTTCGAGCCGGAGCAAGCGCAGGCGCTGGGGGTGTCGGAGGGGCCCGCGTACGGGCGTCTGCAGAACGGAACGCCAGTCACCACGGCGGATGGCACGACGGTGGAGCCCGCGCAGGTGACCGGGCCGCCCCGTCCCGGCATTTCGGTGGCGTACGTTACCGACACGCGCCCCTGCGACGGCGGCCGTGCCCTGGCCGCCGACGCGGACCTGCTCTACCACGATGCTACCTTTGCGGACGATCACCAGGAACGGGCCCGGAAAACCGGTCACTCCACGGCCCGGCAGGCGGCCACCGTAGCCCACGACGCCGGTGCTGCGGGTCTCCTCCTGGGGCACCTGAGCGCTCGCTACTCAGATCCGGCGCCGCTGGTACGGGAGGCGCGAGAGATCTTTCCGGGGGCGGAGGTGGCCAAGGAGCTCCGGCGCTACGCGCTCGATCCTCGCGACAAAGAGCCGGAGCCGTCCTCGGAATGATACACGTGCGGATGGGTCGTTGAAGGGACGCATGCACCCAGGGGGATGACCTCGGTGCACCCGGCCCGCAATCCGGTCTTGCAAAATGGGGGCATCCTCGAAGGGAAGACGGGCCGCTTCAGCGTCACGCCACGTCCCTCGGGTCGATGATGGCCGGGTGCAAAGGGGCCGGTGACAACACGAATCAATGAACGCCGGGATACGCTGGGCGCGCCGGTCTGGCAATCCCGGCACCGCCACCACATCCACCGCAATAAACGAAAATGGCGGGCACGCCGCGAATGCGTTCGCCGCGACCCGGGACGGTGGCCTCAAGACCGGCATTATCCGGGTGGACGGATCCGGGCGAGCGGGGGAACGCGTGGTTGACTCCCGCTGCACCAAAGGGCACGGTGCACGAAACGTAAAACTCCGGGGACCAACGTCATGCCACTGTCTTCGGGCGCGCAACACTGCGTGCCTGCTCTGAGTTGCCGGTACCTGCCTGCTCGTTTCTTTCCGACGGACTTGCTCCCTTCCCTTGGCCGACGACGCGTCCGACGACCATTTCGAACCGGAAGACAGCGTCGACGAGGCGCACACGTTCGACGGGAAGCTGATTCGTCGAATTGCGCGCTACCTGGCGCCCTACACAGGATACATCGTCCTGGCCCTCGCCATTACGCTGGGGGCCTCGGTGCTCGGACCGCTTCGCCCGTGGCTCGTTCAGAAGGCCATTGACAACTACATCGTAGTGGGCGATCTGGAGGGCCTCCGGTGGATCATCCTCTTCCTCATGCTGGCGCTGGTGGGGGAAGGACTGCTTTCCTTCGTGGAAAACTATCTCACGCAGTGGATTGGGCAGCAGGCGATCTATGACCTGCGGACCACTCTTTTCCGCCACGTCGAGAACCAGTCGCTTTCTTACTTCGACCACACGCCCGTAGGGCGCATCATTACGCGCACCACGAGCGACGTGGAGGCGCTCAGCGACGCCTTTTCCTCGGGCCTCGTGACCGCGCTGGGCGACCTGTTCAAGCTGTTCTTTATCGCCTACTTCATGTTCACCCTCAACTGGATGCTGGCGGTGGTCACGCTGC
>CAZFJR010000017.1:0-1594 GCA_964519235.1 uncultured Salinivenus sp.
GCCGGCACCATGTTCGACTACCTCGCGCCCGAGATGCCGACGTCCATGCGGGCAATCCTGGCCAACCGCTGGGCCACCGCGCCGCTCCTCCGGTGGGTGCTGAATCGGCGCCCGCCCACCCGCGCCGCCATCCGCACCACCACCGTGGCCACGCGGCTCCAGGCCGGCGTCAAGGACAACGTAATTCCCACCACCGCCCGTGCCGTTGTCAACTTTCGCATCTTGCCCAGCCAATCCGTGGACGAGGTCGTCGCACACGTGCGCGCCACCCTCGGCGATCTGCCCGTGGAGCAGGAGGTGTTGCGCTCCACCCCGCCGCCCGCCGTCTCCCGCGTAGACGGGCCGGCCTTTCGCCTGCTGCAGCGCACCATCGGGCAGGTTACGGCCGACTCGGTCGTGGTGGCGCCCTACCTCGTGCCCGGCCGCACCGACAGCGGCTACTACGCCGACGCGACCGACGCGGTCTACCGCTTCGTCCCGTACCAACTCACGCCTGCCGACCAGAGCCGCATCCACGGCCCCAACGAGCGCATTTCCGTGAGCGACTACCGGACTGTTGTGCAGTACTACATGCAGCTCGTCCGCAATGCCGACGACCTGCCGCCCGCCGCCGCGTCCACCTCCTCCCAAGAGCCGCGTTCTTGAGAGCAGGAATCCGTGCCGGGGCCTCGGAGTATCGTGGACGTCCGCGTCCGTTTCTCCTCGATTTCCGCTTCCGCCCCCAACATGCCCACCCCTGGCCGCCACGCGCTCGTCCTTCTCTGCTTCCTCATCTGCATGGCGGGCGGCCCCGACGCCTCCGCCCAGCTTGCGCCCCGCGTGCGGGCCGCCCAAGCACAGATTCAGCAGGTCGTGCAAGACACCATCCGGAGTCCCGTTTTCAGCGGTGCGCTCTGGGGCATTGAGGTGACCAACCTGCGCACGGGGCGCCGCCTGCTCGGCCAGAATCCCCGCGCCCTCTTCACGCCCGCGTCCAACGTCAAGCTCCTGACGGCCGTCGCCGCCCTCCGGCGCCTGGGGCCGGCGTACCGGTACCAAACCCGGCTGTACCGGGACGGCCCCGTGCGCGACGGCGTGCTGCGGGGAAACCTGATCGTGCGGGGCAGCGGCGACCCCACCCTCGGTGGATATCAGCAGCGGGCAGACCCGACGGCCGTCTTCCGCCGCTGGGCCGACTCGCTGCGGGCCGCCGGCATCACCCGAATTGCGGGGGACATCATTGGCGACGACGATCCCTTCAGCGATGTGCCGCTGGGCGAGGGCTGGAGCTGGAACGACGTGCCCTACGCCTACGCCGCCGAGAGCAACGGGCTCGTCTTCAACCGCAACACCATTCGCCTCACGGTGCGCGGCGACCGCCCTGGCGCCCCCGGCCGCATCACCTGGACGCCCTTCGGGACCGACTTTGTGCGGGTGCGCAACCAGAGCCGGACGGTGCCCCGAGACTCCGCCTCCGACGAAGCGTACGACCGCCCGTTCAACGACAACCACTTTGTGGTGCGCTCGCGCCTGCACCCCAACGAAACGCAGGAGGAGTCCCTCGCCATTACCGAGCCCACGCGCTACTTCACCTACACGCTGCGGGCGGTGTTGC
>CAZFJR010000017.1:1604-13746 GCA_964519235.1 uncultured Salinivenus sp.
CGGTGTTGCAGCGCGAGGGCATCGCCGTGGCGGGGCGGGGCGTGGACGTGGACCAGATGCCGATCCGCCCCTCCTACGCGGCCGATACGGTGCAGCACGTGGCCACCTACCGCTCGCCGCCCCTCCGCGAGATTGTGCGCACGATGAATCACGAAAGCGAAAACCTCTACGCCGAACAGTTGCTCCGCACGCTCGCCGTTGTGAACCGCCCCGACACCACCGCGCGCGACCTCTCCGTCGGCTCTGCGGCCCTGGGCGCGCTGGCCGTCCGCCGCGAGCTGGGAGCGATGGGCGTAGACACCAGCCGCGTGCAACTCGTCGACGGCTCCGGCCTCTCCCGCAAAGACTACCTGCGCCCGCAGGCCCTAACCCGGGTGCTGGAGCACATGTGGACCGAGGCCCCGGACTCCCTCCGCACCGCATTCGTGAACTCGCTGCCGCGCGGCGGCGAGGACGGCACCCTCAAGTACCGCTACGCCGACGGCGCCCCGGCCCGCGGCAACGTGCGCGCCAAAACCGGCACTCTCTCCAGCGTGAGCGCGCTCAGCGGATACGTCACCACCGAGGCCGATACGCCCCTCTCCTTCGTCATCTTCTCCAACCACCACATGGCCGAGACCGCCGCGGTGCGCGCCGCACAGGACGCCATCGTTAATGCGCTGGCGCGGCTGCCGATATAGTGGGCATTTCGTGTTGCGTATTTCGTGCTGCGTATCGCATAGACGCTCGTACGCAATCCCCACTCCGCGCCCCGCTGCGCATCAACCTGTTGTGCATCACCCAAAAAGCAGCTGCACCACGTAGACGGAGGCCAGAAAGCCGACGAAGTCGGCGAAGAGCCCGGCGGGCACGGCGTGGCGCGTGTCGCGGATGTTGACGGCGCCGAAGTAGACGGCGATCACGTAGAAGGTCGTCTCGGTGGAGCCGAACATCGTCGCCACCATCTTCACCACCAGCGAGTCCTCGCCGTACTGGTTGATCATATCGGCCACGAGGCCGGCGGAGCCCGACCCGGTGAGGGGGCGCACGAGGCCCATCGGGAGCACCTCGGCCGGCACGCCGATTAGGCCGAGCACCGGGTCGAGCGCGTTCACCAGAAAGTCCATGGCCCCAGATGCCCGAAACATGCCGATGGCAAACAGAATGGCGATAAGGTACGGAATGATGGTGACGGCTACGTCGAAGCCTTCTTTGGCGCCCTCCACGAACACCTCGTAGACGCGCACGCCTTTGATGAGGCCGTAGAGCGGAAAGCCGACGAGGAGGGCCGGCAAGACGAAGGCCGACAGGACGCCGACGATGGAGCGGATGGTTTCAATCATGAGAACGGAGGGGTGGGGGAAAAACGGGGAAGGAGAAACGGCCGAGGCCCGGCGGTTTAGGTGGGGGGCGGCTCCGCGTCGTCGGCCTCCGGCGCGCTGGTGCGGTGCGGAGCGCTGGCGCGGAAGTAAGGCAGGCGGTGCAGCACGAGCGTGCCCACAATGCCGGCGATGGTGGAGAAGAGCGTCGCCAGCGTGATGGAGAAAAACAGTTGATTGATCTGTAGGCCCATGATGGCCACCAGGAGCGACGGCGGCACCAGTTGCACGCTGGAGGTGTTCAGGGCCAGCAGCATTACCATGTCGTCGGTGGCGGTGTTGTCCGAGGGGTTGAGCTCTTGTAGGTCCTCCATGGCCTTGATGCCCAGGGGCGTGGCGGCGTTGCCCAGCCCAAACACGTTGGCCAGCAGGTTGAGGCTGATGTTGGCGAGGGCGGGATGGTCCTGCGGCACGTTGGGGAAGAGGGGGCTCAGGAGGGGCTGCACCACGCCGGTGAGCGCTTCGATGAGCCCGGCTTCTTCGCCGATTTTAACGAGGCCGAGCATGAGGCCGAGGATGCCGATGAGGCTGAGGGCGAGAGACGCGGCGGTTTCGGCAAAGTTGAGGGCCGCCTGCGCGATGTTGCGCAGCTTCCGGAAGCGAACAGGCTCAAACTCAAGGGCCGCCTGTAGCCGGGCGGTGTTCGCAGGAGTCGGGGGCGCGGCGGTGAGCGTTCCGCGGAGCGCCGGGTTGTCGTCGGTGGCGTGGTACTCCTGAATGGTGGCAAGAGGCTCGGGCAGCTCTGCGTCGGTCGGAAACTCCACCTGCCGGCCCTCCTGCGTTTGCACCAGCACGCCCGCGTACGAGGCGTCCGGCGCCTCGTCTACGCCGTACATCTGCGCGTAGGTGGCCGAGTCGATCCGAATCTGAACCGGTTGGCGACGCCCCTCGGGGGCGTAGCCGTCGGGAAAAGCCAGGGTGGCCGGCAGGGCCGTGTCGTTGCGGAACCGATTCTCGACCAGTTCCTGGGTGTCCACGGTCAGGGCAAAGAGCAGGCTCCCGATGATGAGCCCGCTCCAGATGTAATTGAGCATGACAGGCGGGGGCGGCTTCGCAGGGAGGACGCCCCACATCATACGGACTGCCGGACGAAAGAAAAACGAATAGAACGCCTGTGCAAAACAGTTGTCCCCAGAAACGTTGGCGTTGTGAGGCGAAAAGGGCACGAGGGCCTCGCCCCTCCTGCACTGCACGGGCGAGAGGCAGGACGGCCACGGAACACGCCTCAAAACAGGAAGGTTGCAGGGCGCAGACCGCTACGCTCTCCAAGCTGTCCGTGCCCGTGCCCACGTCCGTCTCCCCGCTGCCCGCCCCGGAGTCGCCCCCCCGCGTCGTCTTCAAGTTTGGGGGAACCAGCGTGGGGACGCCGGAGCGATTCGAGACGGTGATCTCGATTGTGCGGGAGGCGGCCGCCACGGCCGCGCCGGTGGTGGCCATCGTGTCGGCGCTCTCACAGGTGTCGCGGCAACTGTCCGGGGCAGTGGAGAAGGTGGCGACGCAGGCCGACGGGCAGGCCGTGGGGGCCTCCGTCATCGACACGCTCCGGGCGCGCCACCACCAGCAGGCCGAGGCGGTCTTGAGCGCAGAGCGGCAGGACGCATACGCGGCGCTGCTCGACGAGCGGCTCGGCGCCCTCCGAGAGCGCTTTGCGGCGGTGGAGGCGTCGGGGTTCACGCCGGCGGCCCGCGACGCCGTGCTCGCCACGGGCGAGCAGCTGTCGGTTCCGATGGTGACGCTCGCGCTGCGGGACGCAGGCCTCCGGGCACCGCACTGCCACGCCACACGCCTCGTCGTGACCGATAGCACGCATGGAGAGGCCCACGTGAACACGGAGGCCACGGCGCGGTGCGTGCAGAACTGGTACCAGGCCCTTGCGCCGGATGTGGTGCCGGTGGTTGCGGGTTTCATCGGCGCCACGCCTGCGGGAGCCACCACTACGCTTGGCTTTGAGGGCAGCGACTACTCGGCCTCCCTCTTCGCCCGCATTCTGGGGGCGCGGTGCCTTACCCGTTACACGGACGTGGACGGCCTCTACACCGCCGATCCCTCGGCCCACGACGACGCCCAGCGCCTCGACCGGCTCTCGATGGAGGAGGCGTTCGCGATGACCGAATCGGGCGACCTCGGGATGCATCCCAAGACGCTCCGCCCCCTCGCCGACGCCAACATTCCAATGCAAGTGCGTTCCATCGTCGAGCCCGATCGCCCTGGCACCAGCATCCTGCCCACGGACGGCTCCACCGAGGCCCTCTGGCCTGCGCCGTAGCGCCTGAGCGCCGCGCTCTCCCTTCGCACAGTCCCTGCAGTCCCATGTCTGCGTCTCCGCTCCGCGTCGTGCAGTATGGCCTCGGCCCCATTGGCCAGGCTACGGCACGCGCCGTCTGCACCAAGCCCGAGGCCTACCGTCTGGTGGGCGCGATCGACATCGACCCCGACAAGGTGGGACGCGACGTGGCCGAGGTGGCTGCCCTGGACACCCCGACTGGCGTTGCCGTGGCCGACGATCCGGACGCCGTCCTGGCGGCTGCCGATCCCGACGTGGTGCTTCACACCACGACCTCCGCCCTCGACGAGGTGGCCGCACAGCTGGTCCGGTGCGCCCGCGCCGGCGCCCACGTCGTCTCGTCCACGGAGGAACTATCGTTCCCGCACCGACAGGCCCCCGCCACCGCGGAGCGACTGGACCGGGTGGCGCGTGAGGAGGACGTTGTCCTCGTGGGAACCGGCGTAAACCCGGGCTACGCTATGGACACGCTGCCCCTCGTGGCGACGGGGGGCTGCACGGACGTGGATGCCCTCCGGGTGACCCGAGTGGTGGAGGCCGGGGCGCGCCGTGCACCGCTGCAGAAGAAGGTGGGCGCGGGGTGCTCCGTCGAGGCCTTCGAGGAAGGGGCGGAAGACGGCGCGTTTGGCCACGTTGGGCTGCGCGAGTCGCTGCAAATGGTGGCACACGGCCTTGGGTGGCCGTTGGATCGCCTCGACACGGAGATGCGACCCATTACGGCCGACGCGCCGGTGGAAACGGAGGTTCTGCAGGTCGCCGCCGGGGAGGTTGCCGGCATCCACCAGACGGCCACTGGCATCGTAGGGGGGCGTCCGCGCGTGCACCTTGCGCTGAAGATGTACGTCGGGGCGCCAGAGTCGTACGATGCGGTGGAGGTCGACGGCACCCCGCCCATCGACCTCCGCGTGCGAGGCGGCGTCTTCGGGGACACGGCGACCGTTGGAATGCTGGTCAACACCGCGCCGCTCGCGGCTGACGCCTCGCCCGGACTGCGGACCATGACGGAGCTGCCCGTACCGCGCGCCGCGGCCACGGCTCCCAACGGCACAACGTGAGGGCCGAGCCTGCGCTTTCGTCTTGCCGAGCCCGCGCTTCCGTTTTACAAGGCCTCCTTCCATGCCGTGGACGTGTTGCACCGCGACAAACATGTGCTGGCCGTCAACAAGCCGCCGGGCGTGCTGGCCCAGCCCGACCATACCGGCGATCCGGATGTGCTCGCGCGCGCAAGGCGTCTGCTGGACGGGACGGATATCGATCCGTTTCTCGGCCTCGTCCATCGGCTCGACCGCCCCGCCTCCGGCGTCACGGTGCTGGCCCGCACCTCGGAGGCCGCCGCCCACCTGTCGCGGCAGTTCCGGGAGCGAACCGTAGAGAAACGGTATCTGGTGCTGGTCGAGGGACGGCTGCGCGGCCTCGGCACGTGGACCGACTACATTGCCAAGTCCGGCCGCCAGCCCCGCCTCGTGGCCCCGGAGCACCCCGATGGCAAGCGCGCGGTGCTCGACTGGCAGGCACTGGCGACCGCCGACGCCCGCACGCTGCTGCAAATCATCCTCCGGACGGGCCGCCCCCACCAGATCCGCCTGCAGGCCACGAGCCGCAGCCATCCCGTGGTGGGGGACGAGCGGTACGGCGCGGAGGCGTCCCTCGGGGAGCGCGCACTCGCGCTGCACCACAGCCTCCTGCGTCTCGATCATCCCGCCCACCCGCGCCGAAACACGTTCACGTCTGCGCCGCCCCCTGTCTGGGCCTCCGCTCTAACCGACGAGATGCGCACGGCCATTCGGCGCGTTCTCGACCAGGCGCATCCGTCTGCCCCCTCGTCTTCGTGAAAATGAACGGGAGTCTCCAGGGCGTCGAACACCCACAGCTCGCGGGCACGTATCGAACATGTTCAGCGCCTTTCTCAAAATCATTCCGGCATCCCCCTATGGGAGACGATTTTGACCGCCTTGAGACCCTCCGCGAAGAGCCCCGCGACGACATCCCGATGGCCCACCGAATGAAGCGGTTCGTCGAGGCGCTTCAGGTGCGCATCACCCGTGCGCTAGACGACCTGGACGATGCGGCCTCGTTTCGGGTGGATCGCTGGTCGCGCGAGGAGGGCGGGGGGGGCATTACGGCTGTGATTGAGGGGGGCGATGTCTTTGAAAAGGGCGGCGTAAACACCTCGGCCGTGCACGGGCCGCTGCCGGAGCGCATGGCCCGCGAGTTTGGGGTAGGAGAAGCGCCGTTCTACGCCACGGGCCTGTCCCTTGTCGTCCATCCCCGGTCTCCGCATGTGCCCACGGTGCACGCCAACTTCCGCTACTTCGCCCTCGGCGACGACCTTATGGACCCGGTCGACCAGTGGTTTGGTGGGGGCGCCGACCTCACGCCCTACTATCCACGCCTGCAGGACACC
Source organism: uncultured Salinivenus sp. (assembly GCA_964519235.1). Lineage (GTDB taxonomy): Bacteria > Bacteroidota > Rhodothermia > Rhodothermales > Salinibacteraceae > Salinibacter. The sequence goes on from CAZFJR010000017.1 coordinate 7,651, forward strand.
CAGCACTTCCATCGGGTCTGGAAGGACGTGTGCAGTCGGCACGAGGTGGCCGACTACGCGGCGTTTAAGCAAGAGTGCGACGACTACTTCTACCTCGATCACCGCAACGAGGCGCGGGGCGTAGGCGGCATCTTTTACGACTATCTGCGCGACGATCCGGAAGGCGTCTTCTTCTTCTCCCGGGAGGCGGGGCGGGCGTTCTTGAAGGCGTACCTGCCCATCGTAAAGCGGCGCCAGGACGCAGAGTACGGGGCGCAGGAGAAGGCCTACCAGCGGATCCGGCGCGGGCGCTACGTCGAGTTCAACCTTGTGTACGATCGCGGCACCAAGTTCGGGCTGGAGTCGGACGGCCGCACTGAGAGCATCCTCATGAGCCTGCCCCCGCAGGTGCAGTGGCAGTACGATTACGCGCCGGAGCCCGGGACACCGGAAGCCGATGCGCAGTGGTACTTTACAGCCCGCGACTGGCTCGACCTCAGCGCCGAGGATGTGCCGGCGAGCACCGTGTAAAGATCATGCTGAGAGAAGGTTTTAGGGGAAAGTTCAACGCGGTAGAGGAACGGGATTGCGGGGGGCGTCGCACAACTTCACCACAGCCGTTCTGAGCCGCGTCCTGCTCCGAATCAGGTTCCGCCCCGCATGAGTCCTCTCGACTTTCTCCGCGCCTACGATCCCGACCGGGAGACGCTTCGGGGCGGCTCCTGTCCGGCATCGCCCCTGCGGATCGAGGACGGAGACTGTGTGGGGGTGGTTGTGTTGAACCTTGGGGGGCCAGCCTCTCTCGACGACGTAGAGCCGTTTCTGTACCGTCTGCTCATGGACCCCGCCTTTCTCCACCTGCCCGTGGGCGGACGGCTCCGCCACTGGGCGGCCGCCTCGGCGGCGCGGCTGCGGGCCAGAACGCTGCAGCGCCGGTACGAGATGATCGGGGGCGGGGCGCCGCTCACCTCTCTGGCCTGTGAACAAGCTGAGGCGCTGGAGGACCACCTCAATACTGAGTACGGCAGGGCAGTGGGGGCGCGCTTTCGCACGTACCCGGCCATGCGGTACGGCCATCCGTTCATCGAAGAGGCGGTCTCGCAGATGAACGAGGATGAAGTAGACAAGGTGGCTCTGCTGCCGTCCTACCCGCAGTATTCCACCGCCACAACGGGCTCCGCGCTTGCCTACTGGGATGCCCTCGCCGGCGCCGACGAGCGGCCGTCCTGGCCCACCACGGTGGTGCGGGAGTACGCGGCCAATCCGAAGTACGTGCAGGCCGTCTCGGAACGGATCGACGAGGCCCTGCAGCGCTTTCCGGGCAGCGTCCGCGAAGAGGTGGTGCTTGTCTTCAGCGCCCACGACACTGCGCTGCGGACCCGCCGCGCGGAAGAGGACCCGTACTGCTGCCACGTGCATTCCACCGTAGAACAGGTGATGCGCCTTCGGAGTCACGACCGCCCGTATCACACTGCCTTCCAGAGCCTCATCGGGCCGAATCGATGGCTCTCCCCCGCCACCCCAACGGTCCTGGACACCCTTGCCGAGCAGGGGCGCCGTGCGGTCCTGGTGGTGCCCATCAGCTTCGTGACCGACCACGTGAACACCGCCTACGACCTCGACATCGCCGTGCGGGCGGAGGCCGAGCAGCGTGGGGTGGACCACTTCGAGGTGACCGCCGGGCTCAACACCCATCCGCTGTTTATCGAGGCACTCGGCGAGGCCACTGTCGCTCAGCTTCACCTTCCGACCGAGGAAGAGCACGTCCGTAACGGACACGGAGCGGCCTACCCGCTACGCCCCCTGCAGCAACTTCCCCGTCACGACATGGGCCACGCCTCGGCGCAGTGTCCCGCCTGTGGGCGCACTGCCGGGGCCCGGCGGTGGATCCCGCGGGAGAAGGACCCCGAAACCGACGTGTCCACGGAGCGGCCGGCCGCGCCGCCCGATGAGTCGAGCCCCGCGCCCGACGCTCGTTCCCGAAAACGGCCCTAGACGAAAACAGCCCTAGACTTTGTCCTACGCCTCCACGTCCCCGGCCCAACGTCCCCGTCCATGAATGCCTGGCCCGTCGACACCCCGTCCGATACGCTGCTCCGCACGCTTGCCTCCGTGCCGGTCTCCACGCCGATGCTGGATCTGGGCTGTGGCCCTGGCCACCACGCCGAGGCCCTGCTCCGTCTGGGCTTTCCCATGCACGCTACCGATCCGCGTCCCGAAGCGGTAGAGGCCACACGGGCGGTCGTCCGCGACCTGGTGGACGCCGACACGGCCCAGTCCTGCGTCCGGCAGGCCTCGCTTCGCGATCTGGATGCCCTGGACGCCACCTTCGACTGGGTGATTGCCGACCGCACTGAGGCGTATCTCGACACCGAGGCCGATCTCGAAGCGCTCCTCGCCCAGGTGCACACGCTGCTCGCACCGGGGGGATGGCTGTACCTCACGGTCCCGGCGGCCGAAGACCGCACCGGGAAGGCTGCCCCGGAGGGCTTCGACGATGTTGCAAATCTCTTCGTGCCGTCGGACCTAGAAGCCCTCGTGCATGATAACAACTTTATGGAATCGCAGTCCCCAGACCGCATTGACGAGCACGGAGAGACGCGTCTTCACGGCCTGTACCGACGCGTGAAGGCGCCGGCCCCTCACTGACCCGTCCCGAACTCGCCCTGCCCCTGGCCGAGCACGTACCACACGGATTTGCCCTCTGCCCATGGAAGTAGCTCCCTCCGACCTCGCCCTTCGCAACAGCCGACGGTTTTACGAGCGCGCCCAGCACACCATTCCCGGGGGCGTCAACTCTCCCGCCCGCGCCTTCGACAGTGTGGGCGGAACGCCGCTCTTTATCGAAGGGGGAGAGGGGGCGTACCTCCAAGACACCGACGGCCACGAGTACCTTGACTACGTGGGGTCGTGGGGGCCCATGATTTTCGGTCACGCCCACCCGGACGTAGTGAACGCCGTAAAAGATCAGGCGGAAAAGTCTACGTCGTTCGGGGCACCCACGGAGATTGAGATTGAGGTGGCCGAGCTGGTCTGCGACCTCGTCCCGTCCGTCGAGAAGGTGCGCATGGTCAACTCCGGCACGGAAGCCACCATGAGCGCGGCCCGTCTTGCGCGAGGGTACACCGGGCGCGACAAAATCATCAAGTTTGAAGGCAACTACCACGGCCACGGCGACTTCTTCCTCATTGCGGCGGGCAGTGGTGCCATGACGTTGGGGGAACCGGACTCGCCGGGGGTTACCGAAGGCAACGCCAAAGACACCTTGCTGGCCCGCTACAACGACCTCGACCACGTGCAGCATCTCGTGGAGGCCAACGAGGGAGAGGTGGCCTGCATCATCGTGGAACCCATTGCGGGCAACATGGGCTGCATCCCGCCCCGCCCCGGTTTTCTGGAAGGACTGCGGGAGCTCTGTGATGCGCACGATATTGTGCTCATTTTCGACGAGGTGATGACGGGGTTCCGTGTGGCCCCGGGCGGGGCGCAGGAGCGGTTTGGGGTGATCCCAGACCTCACGTGCCTCGGCAAAATTATCGGCGGCGGCCTGCCGGTGGGCGCCTACGGCGGGCGGCAAGAAATTATGGATTACGTCTCGCCGACGGGACCGGTGTACCAGGCGGGCACCCTCAGTGGCAACCCGCTGGCTATGCGGGCGGGGCACGCCATCCTGTCGAAAATTGCCGCGGAGAAAGGTCGCATTTACGACGAACTTGAAGAGTACGCCGAGGCGCTCCAGCGGGGAACGGAACGCAATCTCGACGCGCTGGGTCTGGACTACACCACGCACCAGGTGGGAGCCATGGGCAGCCTCTTCTTTACCGACGAAGAGGTTGTAGACCAGGAGACAGCACAAACGGCCGACACTGATCGCTACGCGACGTACTTTCACGCGATGCTGGAGGAAGGCATCTACCTTCCACCGTCTCAGTTTGAGGCCATGTTCTTCGGTACCTGTCACGGCGAGGAGCAGCTCGAAACTACCCTGAAGACTCAGCGGCAGGTCCTCCGGCGCGTTCACGCATAGAGGCACGTCTGAGGACGCCGAGGCGGGGCGGTCTGCGCTATGCCCGCTCGCAAGACCCTCGGGGGAAAACAGGGGGCCGGGACGATCCACCGCCGCTTCTGTCTCATAATTCTTCATCATGGCCGCCAATTCTCCCGCCCCTGAGACCCTCCTTGGGGTCGACCGTCGCGTACTTGCACTCGCCCTGGCCCGGATGGCGGATGCAGTGGGCAATTCCTTCCTCATCATTGTGCTGCCTCTGTACGTGGCCAGCGACGCGGTGAGGGGGGCGGTCTTCGGAATTCCCAGCTCCATGATGGCGGGAATTGTCCTTGCGGTTTTTGGGATTGCCAGCAGCATCGCTCAGCCACTGGCCGGTCGGGTTTCGGACCGGATGGGACGCCGGAAGGCCTTCGTGCTCGGGGGACTGGTAGCACTCGGGGCCGTCAACCTCGCGTTCGTGGGTGCAACGGCCTACTGGCATCTGTTTGCGCTGCGCATCCTGCAGGGCCTCGCCGCGGCCTTCACCATCACGGCGAGCTTGGCCATCGTGAATGAAGTAAGCGGCCCCGGGCGCCGAGGGGGAAACATGGGAGTCTACAATTCTTTTCGGCTCATCGGATTTGGGGCGGGACCGCTACTGGCAAGTGCGCTGCTCGAGTTTGGGCCCTTCTCCCTGCCGGGCGGCGTGCAGGTGACAGGGTTTGAGGCAACGTTTGGAGTGGCCGCGGCAACGGCCGTGTTGGGGACGGTCCTCGTAGCGCTGCTGGTACAGGATCCCGAGGGCACTGCGCCCACCACGCGTCAACTCGCATTGCGCGTCTGGGACCGGGCCGGGCGCGGGCTCGATACGATTTTTGCGCTGGGCATTGCCACGCTCGTGATGGCGACCTGCCTGGCGTTGCTGTCGGCCATCGAGCCGGCGGTGAACGCGCGGCTGGGGCAGGGGCCGGTCCTGTTTGCCGTCGAGTTTGTGGCGCTCATCGCGGCCCTTGCGCTCCTCCAACCCTTCGTTGGGCGGGCCAGTGACGACTGGGGGCGAAAACCGTTCATCGTGGTCGGTCTTCTTGCCCTAATTCCTACCACCCTCATGCAGGGACTGGCCGAGGCGCCCTGGCAGATGATTGGGGCGCGGATGCTGCAGGGCGGGGCCGGCGCCTTGATTTTCGCGCCGGCGCTCGCGCTAGCGGGCGATCACACGACAGAGGGCCAATCCGGTGCCCAGCTCTCGGTGCTCACCGTTGCGTTTGGGCTCGGCATCGCCGCCGGACAGCTCACCGCGGGCTTCTTTGTGCAGTACGCTTTCGTGACTCCCTTCGCCATCGGCAGCGGGCTGGCGGCAGGGGCTGCCCTTCTGGTGTTTACCCAGGTTGACGAGCAGGCCGCCCCCGCTGAGGTGGTGTAGCCCTGCGGGCGAAGTGTCGCCGGTGAGCCCGACGTGCGAGCCTGACGTGTTCGTGGGCGCGGCAGAAGGGTGCAAACCAGAAGCCAGAGAGACGGACCCCAAAACGCCCGCCCTGGACTGCTGAGTACCGAGGCGGGCGTTTGAATTGAGCACCGAGGCAGGCGCTGCGTCCGAAGAAGAGGAGGCTATGCGCCGTCCGCTTCTTTGCTCTTCAGCAGAAGGTCTTTTAGCTTCTCAAACTCGTCCCGTTCAAACGAGAGGCTGTACTTGCCGGGCTCCTCATCGTCGCCGACTTCCGTGAGGGGCGTCACATCGGAGTTTTGGACGACATCGATGAAGTCGTCGGGATTCATCTCAAAGGCGCCGGCAAAGTCTTCGGCCGTGGCGGCGTAGATTCCCCCGTACGATTTAATTTCACCGGTTGAAAAGTCCTCGGCGTCTTGGGGCTTAAAGCTGACTCCACGCATGTTGTGGGAAGGGGGTTGGTTGGGGGCAACTTAAACGAGTGCCGTACCCTGTACGTATTTCCTCCCCGCAAAAAAGTTTCCTTTTGCCGCCCAGGTCCCCCCAGGTGGCCTCCAGGCTGTCCCGACTTGCCGAACCAGAGAGCCTCTGCAGCCTGTCTCAACGCCCCCAGACGGCACGCCGCTCTGTGGTTCACATTTTGTCCCAAGTCCATTACATTTAGGCAGCTACATTTAGGCAG
>CAZFJR010000017.1:13846-16561 GCA_964519235.1 uncultured Salinivenus sp.
TACATTTAGGCAGCTACATTTAGGCAGTTCACATCCCCTCCATCGACCCCATCCGCCCATGCTCTCGATTCGCCGGATTCTCTGGCCGACAGACTTTTCGACCGGGGCCGCGCGGGCCTTCCCTCACGCCGCGGCGCTCGCGTCCTGGCACGAGGCCGAGCTTCACGTGCTCAACGTGAAAGAGGACGGTGCCTCCGCGGACGAGGACCGTTCGTTTCCGATTCCGCACGACACCCTCCAGGACCTGCTTGTTGCAGAGGGCGACCCTCCACAACACGTGGATCTGGGCGCCCTGACGATTGCGCAAGAGCAGCGAGAAGACGAGTCGCCCCCGGATGCCATCGTGTCGTACGCCGACGACCGCGACATCGACGTCATCGTGGCGGGCACACACGGGCGCCGCGGCCTGCAGCGCCTCCTCATCGGCAGCGTGGCCGAGGAGGTGCTCCGCACTGCCTCGTGTCCCGTCCTCACGGTGCGGGGAGACGAGGGGAGGGCGGCCGATGGGTCCGTGCGCAACATTCTCGTGCCTGTTGACTTCTCGGAGGCCTCCATGGAGGCGTTGCGGCACGCCAAGGAATTGGCCCTCACGTACGGAGCACAGATCACCCTCCTCCACGCTGTTGAGGAGGTGGTCTATCCGTCGGCCTACGGCATCGAACCCACGAACATGCCGGGGCCGCAGGTCATCGATCGCGTGGAGCAAAACCTGGCCGAACTGGCCCGTACCGAGTTGGGGTACGAGCACGTGGTTGTGGAAGCCAACGTGGGGTATGCACCGTCTACAATCCTCGACTACGCCAACGGACACGACATCGACCTCGTCGTGATTGCAACTCACGGCCGAACGGGACTCGAACGCATGCTTCTGGGGAGCGTGGCCGAGCGCGTGGTGCGCCGGTCGCCCGCGCCTGTCTTTGTGGTGAAGTCGTTTGGCAAGTCGCTGCTCCCGGACAATGGCGGCGACGATGCGTAGCGCAGCGGCTTCTGCGCTGCGAAACGGCCCGCGCTCCCGCCCACTGCCCGTGCCTCCCAGTATGACGCTCCAACATCTCCTCGTTCCCACCGACTTTTCGACGCACGCCGACGTGGCGCTGAGCCACGCCCTTTCCCTGGCCAGCCGTTTCCGGGCCACGCTTCATCTCCTCCACGTTGTGAACGACCCGGGGGCGGGCTGGTACGGCCTTGGAAACGCCGAGGTGCAGATTGACCGGCTCCGGTCCGAGGCGGAAGCCGAAGCGCGCGAGCGGTTGCGGGGGCTGGCCCAGGCCTCCGAAGAGGCCGAGGTGCGGACCACGGTGGTGCAGCGTGTGCACCTCGACGTGGCCGACGCAATTGCCGAGTACGTGGACGGTCATGGAGTTGACCTGGTCGTTATGGGAACCCACGGGCGGCAGGGCCTGGGGCGGCTGGTGCTGGGGAGCGTGGCCAACGCCCTCATTCGTCGATCCTCCTGCCCGGTCATGACAGTGCGCGACCGGGGCGAGGACGAAGACCAGGCGACTGCCCCCGTTGCGTACGAGACCCTCCTGGCGCCCATCGATTTTTCGGAGCACTCCCGCCGCGCCCTTCGCGCCGCCAAAGAAATTGCGCATCCGTATGGGGCCACGCGGCACCTGCTCTTCGTAGCGGAAAAACGCGTGCTGCCCACGTTTAGCGACACCGGCCTCCCGGGCGTGGGCGTGGTGGAAATGGATCCCGAAATTGTGGAGAACGCCGCAGATGCCCTCAACGCCTTCGACAACAAAATCGACGGCCCTGCGGGCCGCCGGGCGTGTCACGTCGTGGAGGGCGACGTGGCCGGGAACATCGTTGACTTTGCCGACGCGAACAATGTGGACCTCATTGTAATGGCCACGCGTGGGCTCACGGGGGTGGACCGGTTCGTGCTGGGCAGCAACACGGAGCGCGTGGTGCGCACCGCCCCGTGTCCGGTGCTCACCGTGCCCCCGACCGCAAGCGACCCCGGACCGCGCTAGCGCCGCTTCGCCCCCCACACCCTCACGCATTGATTCTACACCGCTTTTCGCCCATGCTTTCCGACGATTTTGTTGAGACCTTTCGTTCAGCCGTGCGCGACTGCAACGAAGCACGCCAGCAGCTCGAATCGGCCCTCGACGACGCATCCGCTCATGGCAACGACGCCACGGCCGATTCCTCCGTGCTGAAGGCGGTTGCGGAAACCCTCGCCGACTGGCGCGATGCCCAGCAGCGGTTCATGAGCGCCGTGGAGGCGTCCGGGGTCCCCGACCCCGCCACCGCGGCCCTTCTCCTGAAGACCAACCACGGGATCGATGCGGCCAACGCTCGCTGCGGGCTCCCTGGCACGAACGTGGAGGGGGCCGATCAGCCCTCGGGGCTGGACCTCAGCGGAGCGCGGGGCAGTGTGCTCACCACCGCCGCTACGGATTATCTGTAATCGGGCGGTCGGAAAGGCCAGCGGCCGAATGGCCCGGCAACCGGACGGCCCATCCTCCCATTGCGCAACCCTTGTCAATTACGCGTCCATCGAGTCATCTCATGAGCGACCTCAACATTCCCCCGGAAACGTACGACCGCATCAAGGCGGCCATCGAGAGCGACGACAGCCCCGTGGGCATCGACGCCCAAAAGGCACACGTCATTATTTTGCACAAGCTGGTCGAGCTGGAAAAGCGGCTCGATCGGCTCGAAGCGCGGCTCGATGAGTAGCCGACCGGGAGGCGGCCACGCCCT
>CAZFJR010000017.1:16661-31360 GCA_964519235.1 uncultured Salinivenus sp.
GCTACGTGCGCAGAGCGTCTCGCAGGCGCCGGGCGGCGTCGGCCGCGGCCTCCGCGTAGTCTGCGCCGTCGGAGGCGTAGAGAATGCTGCGGCTGGCGTTGACGAGCACCGGCCCCGCATCGGTGGCTGCCGCCTCCATGACCGCGTCCGGGCGCCCGCCCTGCGCGCCCACGCCGGGGACAAGAAACGGCAGTGTGGGGGCGTCGGTGCGGAGTTCGGCCACAGCCTCCGGAGCCGTGGCACCCACCACCAGGCCCGCCTCTCCGGCGGTGCCCTCGGCCCAGGTGCGGGCCCGCTGCGCCACCTGGCGGTAGAGGGGCGTGCCGTCGCAGGTGCAGGCCTCTTGCAGGTCTGCCGCCCCGTCGTTGGAGGTGCGGGTGAGGACAAACGTGCAGGTGCCCTCGTGCTCCAGAAAGGGCGCTACGCTGTCCGCCCCCAGGTACGGCGAGACAGTGCAGGCATCCAGCCCCAGGCGGTCGTACAGAGCCGCCGCATAGAACTGCCCGGAGTGCCCAATGTCGCCCCGCTTCGCGTCGCCCACCACGAGGCAGTCGTCGGGGACGAGCGACAGAAGCTGGTCCAGCACCGTGAGCCCGGCCGGGCCCAGCGCCTCGAAGAACGCAAAATTGGGCTTGAAGGCACAGGCGTACGGGGCCGTGGCTTCGATGATGTCCGAACAGAACGCCCGGACGGCATCGGTGCGCAGCCGCCCGTCCTGCAGCACAGGAGGAAAGCGGGCGGGGACGGGATCGAGCCCAACGCAGACGGCGGTGTTTTTCTGGGACTGGATGCGTCGGAGGCGGGCGGAAAACGAGTCGGGCATGCTGCAAGCGGCCTCGTGCTGTGGGGAAAGAGAGCGTTGAGGAAGCCTCCAAACGTACCGACCCCTTTGCGCAGCTGCAACCGGAGCGGGGCCCTGCGGTGGGCGTGCCGCGACGGAAGCGCAGAGAATTCTGTGGGAAGCGACGGGGGCGCGGAACTGAACCTGACGATTGATTCTACAAGTTGATCCATTTCGGAAGCCCTTCCAACGGCACACAGGCCGCGGTTGCTCGTTTGGTAACACGCAACTAAGCTTGTACACTTCGTGCCCGCGGCCCGCACATCACACGTTCCCCTTTCACAAACTGAACGCACTTTACCATGGCAGATCGAGGTCTCAGTGACATCAAGGGGGTCTCCGAGGAAGACAAGAAGATGATCGAAAACATCGAGACCATGATGGGCCCCGAGCCCGAGGACATGGGCTTCATCAAAAACGCCTTCTGGGGGCGCATGCGGGAGGATTTGATTTTCCCCTATCCCCAAGAGGGCGACGAGGAGCGAGACACCTGCGACGCGCTACTGGAGGAGCTCGAAGAGTATCTCGAGCACGAGCATCCGCGCGTAGAGATCGACCAAGAGCAGTACATCCCGGACTGGGTCATCGACCGGCTGTTCGACATGGGCGTGATGGGGATGATCATTCCGGAAAAGTACGGCGGCCTGGGGCTGGGGGTCACGAGCTACAACCGCGTGCTGGAAATGATCGGGCGCTACTGCGCCTCCACCGCGGTCCTGGTGTCGGCCCACCAGTCGATTGGGTGCAAGGCGCTCGTGATGTTTGGCACCGACGAGCAGAAGGAGGCATATCTGCCGATGGTGGCGCAGGAGAAGCTGAGCGCGTTCTGCCTCTCGGAGCCCAACGTGGGATCGGACGCGGCGGCGCAGGAGTCCTTCTCGGTGAAGACGGAGGACGGAGACTACATTCTGAACGGCGAAAAGAAGTGGTCCACCTCCGGCGCCATGAGCGGCCTGTGCACGGTGATGTGCAAGAACATGGTGCCCAACCCCGAGACCGGCGAGCTGGAGCAGCAGGGCGTGAACGCCCTCATTGTGACGCCGGACATGGAGGGGGTGGAGGTGTTCGAAAACAACCGCGCCAAGACGGGCATCCGGGGCACGTGGCAGGCGCGCTTCCGCTTTAACGACGTGCACGTGCCCCAGGAGAACGTGCTCCACGAGGAGGGCAAGGGCCTGAAGGTGGCGCTCTCATGCCTCAACTACGGCCGCTGCACGCTCAGCGCAGGCGTAACCGGCGCCGCCAAGGCCGCCAAGGAGCAGGGCATCAAGTGGGCGCAGACGCGCTACCAGTTCGAGCGCCCGATCGCCGACTTCGAGCTCGTGCAGCAGAAAATTGCCCGCATGTCGGCCGTCACCTACGCGATGGACGCCATGCTGTACATGATGACCGGCCTGCTCGACCAGGGTGAACGCGACATCATGGTGGAAACGGCCATCACCAAGGTGTTTTGCTCGGAGTTTGGCTGGCAGGTGATCGACGAGGCCCTGCAGGTCATGGGCGGCGAAGGGTACATGACCGAGCATGAGCTGGAGCGGGCCTGGCGCGACAACCGCATTCACAGCATCGTGGAGGGCTCCAATGAGGTGATGCAGTCCTTCATTTTCGCGTACGGCGGCAAGCAGCTCGCCGAGAAGATGGTGTCGATTCAAGAGGCCCTGCTCTGGGACACCGACGCCTCCATCGGGGACAACCTCTCCCGCATCTTCACGGCCGCCACCACGCCCGCTGTGCTGAAGAAAGCCGTGCCCATGGGCGCGCAGCTGTTCTTGGGGCTCAAGCCGAGTGCCCCGGACCTCCGAAGCGTGCACCCGGCCCTGCAGGACCAGGCCGATGCCCTCACCACGCTCATCCAGAAGCACTCTCACTACTTCAAGCTCGTGAGCAAGTGGGAGCGCGAGGACGTGGTGAAGCACCAGGCGCAGCAGGCCCGCGTTGCCGACAACGCCATCTTCCTGTTCGCCCTCGCCTCGTCGCTCTCCAAGATGGACGATCAGCTTCGCTCCGGCGAGTACGGCCCCGCATTTGAGCGCGACCGGGCCGCGTTCGAGTACCTGTTCGACTGGTTCGAGCGCAAGATCCACCAGAACTTTGGGGAGATGCGCGACAATGCCGACGAGAGCATGCGCGAGGCGGCACAGGCGGCCCGGGACTACAACGACACGCTGCCCAACGAGGACTTTTACATCCACGAGGGCAGTCCCCTCGGCCGCGACGCCGGCAAAGAGCCGCCGACGGAGCACATCGTGCAGTTCGACGGGAAGGGCCAAGATCCCCGAGAGGTGGACCGCAAGCCAGGCGATACCCAGGACCTCGACGTAGACGAGGTGGTGAAGGAGGGGACCGACGAAATGGCCCAGCCGGCTGAGCGAGGCGACGGCGCGCCGGAAGAGCCCACGCCTGCCCCCGACACCGACAACTCGTAGAGGAATCTGAAGGCATCTTCCATACGGATCTTCCATACGGGTCGCCTCCGCCCGGTCCCGGCGATCCGACGCCACCGTAGCGCAGCGCCAGGGGCTTCCTGGCGCTGCGCGTTTTGGTAGGCAGGTGGGGAATGGGCCGGCCCCGCAGACTCCCGCTTTTCTTCGACGTGTTGATCGTCGGCGTACTGAGCGAACGGTGACGCGTCGGCGCCTCCTCGTCTCTGCTCGACGCACGTCCTGCTCCGCATACCGATGGCAGTGGCCCCCGAGGGCCACGGCGGGCGCCCACGAATCGTCCCGGGGGTTCGTGCATTGATATGAGGGCACCGACAAAAGCGCGTTGGCAACCGTACGCTCCGCGGCGGTCCGCGAGGTGTCGATCGGCGTTTTCTCTCGTTCAGCACGCAATCGCATGCAGTCCCTGTACGTCGTCTATCTCGATCGCCATCACCTTGGCGACGATCTGTTCTTGAAGTCGTTGGCTCAGCACTTTGCAGAGGCGGGGGCACAGGCGCCTCCCTGCGTGCTCGTGCACGGCAGCGGCGAGAAGGTAGAGCGCACCCTGGAGGCGCAGGGGTACTTTCCGGACCGCTCCGGTGGGGTGCTGGCGGTGGAGACCGAAGAGCAGCGGCGCCTCGTAGAGCGGGCGGTGCGGGAGGTCAACCAGGAGATTGTGGCTACGCTGACCGACGAGGTGGTGTCGACAGTCGGCATCCAGGGGGTGGACCGGGGGCTGTTGCACAAGGCTCCCGGCGAGCCCCTAGAGGCATCCAACACGGGCTGGCTGTCCGCGCTGTTGAAGCAGCACGTGGTTCCGGTGGTGTCGGCCCTCGTAGAGGCCCCCGACACCGGAACGGTACAAGAAGTGCCGGCCGTGGAGGCGGTGCGGGCCCTTGCGCAGGGACTGGAGGCGTCGTTTGATCCGATGGTCTGCGTGCTTGCGTCCGGCGATGTGCCGGGGGAGAGCGAAGGGGAGACGCCCGCATCGATTGAGGCCGACGCTCTCACGGAAGAGACAGTGCCCGAGCCCGCGGTGGCCCGGCACCTGGCCCCGCATCTGCCTGTGCTCGTTACAGACGCGCAAGGGCTCCTAGGCGGCTCGCGCGTCCGCGGAGCACGGGTAGACAGTTAGAAAATGCAGGGACCTCCAAGTCTTGAACCTTTTGACAAATCAGAGCGGGAGTGAGAGCGGGGGGCTTCCGCGCCCAAAAGCGGCTTGACAGCGGCTGAGGGTCCTATTATGTTCGTGCTGCACAACAAACCCCCACTCACACAACTCACAAGGTGACCGCATGAGCACGTTCGAAAAACGCTACAGTCAGCTAACCGAGACGCTCGATGAGGCCGAGGAGGACCTCATGAAGTTCTACGAGAAAGGCAACAAGGCCGCGGGAACCCGCGCCCGGAAAAGCCTCATGGAACTAAAAAAGCTGTCCCACGAAATCCGCCAAGAGATCCAAGACATCAAGAACAACGAGCTGTAACGTTGTTTTAGGGCCGGTCCGCTCTCCCAACGTCGCTCACGTCGCAGTGATCGAGTCAGGGACATCGTCCCGCGTTCCGTTGAGTATTTTGGACCGGCGTATTCTTGTAGGAGAATCTCTTACAGGAGAACATCTCGTACGGAAGAAGCCCTTGCTCTTCGCGGGCAAGGGCTTTTTGCGTTGGGGGATGTTTTCCCCGTGAGCCCCCTGGCCCGGCGAAGGGCCTGCGGGATACCGCCCGCAATTCCCAAATGCACCCGCTCGGAAGCTTCCGCGTCTGCATGACATCCCGCATCTTCTTGTCTCTTCTCGTTGCGCTGTGTGTTGCGCTCGCAGGAACGGTTCGCGCCCAGCCCGATCTTCCCTCGGCCAATCCCACGGAAAGTCCAATCTCGGACACCGCCGATGCGGAATGGGACACGGCCCTCACTGGAAAGTTATCGGCGTCGCAGGCGGCCTACAAAGACTGGCAGGAGGGTGGGCTCAATTCACTGGCCTTCACGACAATGCTCGACGGGGCCGCCGAGCGGAAGGGAGACCGATGGGCACAGGCGTACGACATGCGGCTTGTGCTTGGGTTTCTGGACCAGGAGGGGCGCGAAATTCGAAAATCGGAGGACCTCATCCGCCTGCATTCGGACCTGCAGTTTCGAGGAGAAGGGTTTTTCCGGCAGTTCAACCCAACTGTCGCGTGGACCCTCCGGACCCAGTTCGCCTCGGGGTTCGACTATTCGGAAAACCCCTACCCGACGGGCCATCCGAAAGATGGAGAAGAGCCGCCGGTTCAGACCGCCGCCTTCTTTGCGCCCGCTACAATCACGGAATCGCTTGGGCTTACGTACGAACCGGCTGCTTCCCTGTCGGTGCTGTTGGGGATCGCGTCGAAGCAGACCATTGTCGCAGAACGAGACTTCCGGGTGCTGTACGGCGTTGACGAAGACGACCTGATCCGAAACGAGGGGGGCGGACAGTTGGTCGCCACATTCAACCACGGCCTCACCGAAGACATTCGGTATCGCTCACAAATGAACCTATTTCTTGCGGCGAGGCAACTCGATGTCCCTCCGGACGTCATTTTCGAGAACGTAGTCAACCTCGAGGTCAATGACTGGATCTCTACGGACTTGGAGTTTGTGGCGCTTTACGATCGGGATACGACGCGCGCCGTGCAGATCAAAGAGGTAATTTCGGTTGGCATGTCGTTCACCCTGCTGTAGGTCCTCTTTCTTCGGTGCGTAGATCAACTGGTTGCCGATGCGCCGCGTTCTTGCCGCATACGTTGGGCTCGGCCTATTGCTGGTGCCTGTTCCCCTGCTGAATGTGCTGCAGGTGGAGTCGGCGGCAGTGGTGGCTCTCGTGTCGTTTTTTGTAGCCGGTCGTGCGGCGGTTGGGTCGTTTCGCGACGATGGGGCCTCTTGGGGACGCGTGCTGCTGCGGCATGAAGCTGCGCTCCTCGTGCCTCTCTGCGTTTTGCTGGTTGCGCAGATGGGGACGCCCACCTGCACGGTGGGCCAGGGAGTGCTGTTCTACGCGCTGTTTCCGGGGGTCACGGTGGTACTTGCTGTGTCTCTCGCCTACGCCCTGCAAGGGCTGGGCGTGCCGCGGCCGGGCCTCGTGCTGGGGGGCGTGGGGGGCGCACTCGTGGTGACGGGGCCGCTCTACGACCTGGGGCTGCATCCGCAATTTTACACCTACAACCATGTCTTCGGGGGCGTTCTGGGCCCCATCTACGACGAGCAGTTGGCCGTACGGCCGGGCCTGTTCGTGTTTCGGGGCCTCACGCTGCTCTGGGCGGGCGTGGCCGTCTTGGTAGGGCGGTGGGCGCGCGGAAGGCACCATCCGTGGGGCCTGCTCCTCTGTGCGGGGGCCATCGCCACAGTCTATGCGTACGCGGCGCCCCTCGGCATCAACACGCCCGCGTGGTACCTCCGGAAACAGCTGGAGGGCCATACGCGCACGGCGCACTTCGACCTGTACTACGATCCGGCGCAGGTGGATGCGTCCGCCGCGCAGGCGCTGGCACAGGCCCATGAGGCCCGGTACGGGTGGATTCGGGATCGCCTCGGAGAGCCCCCGAAAGGGACCGGGCGCCGCGTCCAGAGCTATATCTACCCCAATCCCGACGTGAAGGGACGCCTGACGGGGGCCCGTACCACGAGCGTGAGTCCGGTCTGGCTGGCCACCCCGCAGGTGCACCTACTCCGAAGCGAGGTGTCGCGGAGCCTGGGACACGAACTGGCCCACGTGGCGAGCCGAGCCTACGGACTTCCGGGCCTGAAAGCCTCGTGGGCACCGGGGGTGGTGGAGGGATGGGCGGTTGCCTTGGAGCCCCCGTCGGCGGCTCCGTCGCCGGACGATTTGGTCCGGACCGCCGCCGCCACCGACACGACAACGTCGCTGCGTGCAGAGGCCAGGGCCATCGCGGATCGGCTCTCGCCCTGGGGCTTCTGGACGGGGCGCGGGGCGGTCTCCTACGCCACAATGGGCTCGTTCGTAGCGTTTCTGCTCGATCGGTACGGCCCGGAGCGCCTAACGCGGGTGTACGCCTGGGGCAACTTCGAGGAGGTCTACGACCGGTCGCTCCGAAGGCTTGCCCGCGAGTGGGCGGCTCACCTGCGTCGGGCATCGGCCGTGGACCGGGACGCGCACGCGGTTGTGACGCGTCGGTTTACACGCCCCTCGCTGTTTGAAGCCGACTGTCCCCACCACGTGCCGCCGGCGCAGCGGCACCTTCAGCGAGCCCGTCGTGCGGCCCGACAGCGCGACACGACTCGCATGGTGCGGCATCTAGACCGTGCCCTGGCCCTACGGCCCAGATTTGCCGCGGCCCACGAAAGGCGGGCGCGAATTCGTCTGGCCCGGGGACGGTGGAAAGCGGTGCAGACGCAACTCGACACCCTTGCGGCTTCGCGTCGCAGCCCGCACCTCCACGCGGCCCTGGCCGATGCCCGTGCCCTCGGCGGTGATGTGGACGGTGCCCGTGCCCTCTACGCCACGGCGCGGGCACGCCTGCCGGGCTACGCCCACGGCGCACGCACCCGCCTCCTGCTGCGTGACGCTGTGGCTGACCGGCCCGCGGTGATCCGGGTGCTGGTCGGGGGCGAGTCGGCCGCGGTGCAGGCGCGGCGCCTGGAGGGCGATTCCGAGGCCGCGCCGGCGGTGCAGGCATGGCGCGGCGTGCGATGGATGGATGCACATCGGCATTCTGCGGCGCTCTCGGTGTGGGAAGGCCTCCGGCAGCGCCCTACAAGGGGCGATCGGCCGCGCGCCTGGCACCGGGCGTGGCGCCTGCAGCACGCCGCCTGGGCGGCCCGGGCGGCCAAAAATGCCGGTGTCGGTGCGGCGGCCCGGCGCTGGGCACAGCGGGCTGCCCGGCAGGCCCAAACGCTTGGGGACGAGGGACGAGCGGCGCGCTTTGAATGGTGGGCCGCCGAGGCAAGTCCCCGCCGAGCCGCTCCCCGCTCCGCCCCCGCTCACCCTGAAGCCTCCCCTCCCGAATCGCGCCCACCGCCGGGCCTGCGCGTCCAGAATCCGAACCACGTTCCCCACCTGTTGGTTGGGGCACGCAGTCCGCACATGGTCCTCGCCTCCAGTCTGGGGGCCAATGCTGCTTCCTCTGGCTCATGCACGCCGTAGCATGCCTTCCCCGTTCCGTCTTCTCGGTCTGCCTCTTTGCCTCGCGCTCCTCACCCTCGTGGGCGGGTGCAAATCCACCGAGCAGCAATCCGACGACGCATCGGCGGCGGAGGCAGAACCAGCACGCTCCACGCCGGCGCTTGTCGCCCCTGACGCGTCCGTGCGCACAATCCAGCTGTACGCCGGAAAAACCGAGCGGAGCCTGCCGGTGGTGCCCCTAAACGGCGACGAGGCGCTCACCTTGGAGTTCGACCTCATGGAGGCGGAGGGGCGGCCCCTGTCGATCTACTTCCAGCACGCCGACCGCACCTGGACGCGAGATCTCTCGGCCAGCCAGGTTCTGGAGTCCTTCCAGGACGATCGGCTCCTCGAATACCGCTCGTCCCAGGGCACCGAGGTGCCGTACGTGCACTACACGTACCGCTTTCCCAACGACGAAATCCGTTTCCGCGTGAGTGGCAACTACGTTCTGCGCGTCACCGAGCGGGGACGTCGTGATTCGGTGCTGTTCGAGCAGCCCTTTTTTGTGGTGGAGGAGAAGGGAGGGCTCCGCCTCGAAGCCGAAGCGCTCAACATTCCCGGGCAGCGGGCCCCCTCGCTACGCCCCACTGCCCGCTTCACACCGCCCTCCGAAATTCGGGGCGATCCGTTTGGACACACTGTTTGCTTCGTGCGGAACGGTCGGCTCATGCAACCGCGCTGCGAAGATCGCCCCGTGCTTGCCCGCCAGCCAGAACTGGCCTTCGAGTTGGAGCGCGATCGCGCATACGCCCCCATCGCGGCCGGGTACGCGGTCGATCTGAGTACGCTGCAGCCCTCGGCGCAGATTGCCGAGGTGGACCGTACCCGCTCACCGTCTCGGGTTGTACTGGATGCCGACTACGCTCGCTTCGGAGAATCCCGGCCCCCGACCCGCGGCACCGGGCAGCCAGTGGTGCGGGGCGCGCTGAGCGGTCGCCTCGACCCTGCCGTCAGCGCCGAGTACATCGAAACCACCTTCGCCTTCGTCCCGGCCCAAAAGCGCCCCTACGGCAGCCCCCTGGTCGTGTCCGGAAGTTTTCGGGGGATGGATCCGGACCGCGGAGTGCGGATGGCGTGGAACGGGGCCCGCGCCCGCTACGAAGGGGCCGTGCTCCTGAAGCAGGGCACGTACGAGTATTTTTACTCGACCAACGACCCGGCTCTCACACGGGAGATTCGTGCCACGCAGCCCCGCGTCTCGGGCCGCTACACCGCCTTCGTGTACTACCGAGACGCCCGCCGCAACACCGATCGGCTGCTCCGGGTAAACGAATTTGCGCCCTGACCGGCTGGGGCTCCAAACAGCGCGCTGCCCTCTGAAGAAGGACCCGGGAAAGACTACCCAATGACGCGCACTTCCTGGGCGTTGGGGCCCTTGTCGGTGTGCCCCACCGTGAACTCCACACGGTCGTCCTCTTCCAGGCTCTTAAAGCCTTCGGCGTCGATTTCACTGTAGTGTACAAACAAATCCTCGTCTCGCTGCTCGG
The DNA here is from genome assembly GCA_964519235.1 of uncultured Salinivenus sp. Lineage (GTDB taxonomy): Bacteria > Bacteroidota > Rhodothermia > Rhodothermales > Salinibacteraceae > Salinibacter. The sequence goes on from CAZFJR010000017.1 coordinate 26,557, forward strand.
CGACGATAAATCCGTAGCCCTTCTCGTCGCTGAACCACTTAACGGTTCCAGTCTCGCGCTCTGCCATGGTGCTGCTGAAGGTTCAGAAAAAGATGATTGCTGCGCGGCAGGGCCTCCCTCATCCGTTGGCACGCACCGCAGGGAAGGACGCCAGATGTCAATGAGCTGCCGCATGCCGGGCATTATACAATTTTCAAAACTGGAAGTCAATCGTTTCTGCAATCTCTGGAGCTGTGCGGCCTGTCCAGCCGGGCCCCGCCGAAGACAGCCTGGCACGCGAGCGCGGCGTGTCCCCACGACAATTCCCAACCTCTCTACCTCCACTCCCCCTAAACAGCAGCCTATGGCATCTGCGCTTACGAGTCTCGCCGGCACCACCCCTTCGTTCCAGACCCATGAGGCGGCCCGGGGGCCCATCCGGAACGCGTGTGCCGAGCACGACGACATTGCGTCGTTCCACGAACTGGGGACGAGCGAGGAGGGACGGCCGTTGTACGGGGCTGTGCTGGGCACCGGAACAGTGACGGTGAGCCTCATTGCCGGCAATCACGCGGACGAACCGGTGGGGCCGGAAACCTTGCGCGCCTTCGTGGTGCACGGCCTGGCGCGCCGTCGGAAGATGGCACCGTGGCTGCGACGGTTCCGGTTCGTGGTGGTCCCGCACACCAACCCCGACGGGGAGGCGCGCAACCAACGCTGGATCGAGCAGTGGCCAGACCCAAACGCCTATCTCCAGCACGTGGTGCGCGAGCCGCCGGGGCGGGATTTGGAGTTTGGGTTCCCGGCGATGCGCCCCGAGAACGAACAGGTCTCCACCTTTCTCCGAAAGCACGGCCCGTTCGACCTCCACGCCAGCCTCCACGGCATGTCGGCCGGCGAGGGGGCCCTGCTGCTCATCAATCGTCCCTGGACCTTCCGCACGCAGGGCCTCCGCGATGCGTTTGTGGAGGCGGCTGCGGCCCGTGGACTCCCGATGCACGACCACAACCGGAAGGGTGAGAAGGGCTTTTTCTGGATTGAGCCCGGCTTCCAAACCACCCCGCGGGGCGATGCCATGCGGGCATTCTTCCGCGCACAGGAGGACGACGCAATGGCCCGCCGGTTTCACGATAGCTCCATGGAGTTTGTGGCCTCGCTCGGGGGCGATCCCTTGTCGCTGGTTACGGAGCTGCCCCTGTTCTGGCTCGCCGGGGCATCCTCGGACGGGCATCGCCCCACGCAGGCCCTCAAGCTGCGCGAGCGTCGGCCCGAGCTCCGTGCCCGGCTGGACCGGGGGGAGGACATCGAGGCGCTGCTCGCGCCGTTCGATCTTCGCCCCGTCCCGCTCGGTACGGCGATGCAGCTTCAGCTTCGGGCCCTGGAGCTGGGGTGCCGGGCCGTCGCGCCCAACGCAGTGCCCGCCTGATGTTGCCGCACCCATTCGCTTCTTTTGCTTTACACACGTTCCCGATTCACAAAGCTCCCCGATCCATGTCTGTGCTCCTCTACGGTGCCTACGGATACACCGGCCGCCTCGTCGCACGGGAGGCCGTGGCGCACGGACTTTCTCCCATCCTTGCGGGGCGCCGCCCCGAGCCGCTAAACGAAATGGCCGACGCGCTGGGCACTCCGGTTCGGGTGGGGGACCTGACGGCCCCCCGACGCGTCCGCGCAATGCTCGATGACGTGACCGCGGTGCTACACTGCGCGGGCCCGTACGTGCACACCGGCCCGCCGATGGTGGATGCGTGCCTGGAGACCGGAACGCACTATCTCGATCTGACCGGCGAGATGGACGTCTTCCGGGACCTCACAACACGGGACGCGGAGGCTCGGGAAGCGGGAGCAATGGTGCTGCCTGGCATTGGGTTCGATGTGGTGCCGAGCGACTGCCTTGGGGCGTTTGTGGCGGACCAGGTGCCGGAGGCAACGACGCTGGAGGTGGCGCTCTTTGCCCAGGGCACGGTGTCGCAGGGCACCCTCAAGACGCTCATCGAGCAGATGGGGCGGGGCGGGCTCGTGCGGCGGGCGGGGGTGCTCCGCGAGGTGCCGCCGGGATGGGCACGGCGCACCGTCGACTTTGGCGACCGCGAGCGAAGCGTTCTCTCGATTCCGGAAGGGAGTGTTGTCACGAGTGGCTACTCCACCGACGTCCCCAACGCGACGGCCTATTTGGCCCTGCCCCCGATCGTGCAGTCCGTGCTGCGCGCGAGTCGGTACGTCCGCGGCCTGCTCTCCTGGGGGCCCGTCAAGTCGCTGCTGAAGCGTCTTGTAGAGCTTGGTCCCCCTGGGCCTACGCCGGATCAGCGTCGCCAGGGGCGCACAATGGTGTGGGCGTCGGCGCGGCGGCCCGACGGGGAGAGGGCAACGGCTCGCCTGCACGGCCCCGAGGCCTACACGTTTACGGCCCGGGCGGCGGTGGCGGCGCTGCAGCGCATTCTGGACGGCACGGCACCGCCGGGCTACCAGACGCCCGCCACGGCCTTTGGGACGGATTTTGTGCTTGACGTGCAGGGCACGGAGCGCACCCTCGTCGCGGCGTCGTCCTGAGGCTGTGACGCATCGTTGTCGGCGCTCGCTCTCGCCGCCGCTGTTCTCGCCGTTGCTGTTCATCCACGCCGCTTTGCCCCCGTGTCTTCCGTCTCTTCTGCCAACACGCCCGAGGCGCCGGACTGGACCGTCGTCGTGGGACTGTACGTGGCGCTTGCGCTCGGCATCGGCGGCCTGCTCTACGTGGGCAACTACCGCAACGCCGCCTGGCTCGCCCTCATCGGAACGGGCGGAGGGCTCACGGCCTACGGGCGGGTGCTGCAGGCCCGGGGACGCTCTGCGGCCGGCCGCCGCTGGACCTGGGCCGCCGGTGCCGTCTACGGCGTGTTCTTCCTCTGGGCCGGATCGGTGCTGCTGCGGGCACTGCTTCGATAAAGAAAGACGGGCGGGAAGGAGGGGGCGTCCGGGGGAACCAACGGCCTTGCAAGGAGAACGGCGCCGGCGTGTGTCCACGACAGGGGGGCGAGAACTTCCCAGGAAGCGAAAAACAAAGGCCCGGAAGATGCCGTTTGATGTTCCGCAGATATACAAAGGCACTTCAGCCCATTCATCCACAAATCTCCGACTTGGTTATGGCTTTTGAGCTTCCCGATCTTCCCTACGACTACGACGCCCTGGAGCCGCACATCGACGAACGCACGATGCGGATCCATCATGACAAGCACCACGCCGGCTACACCCGCAAGCTGAACAACGCCCTGGAGGGGCACGACGACCTTCAGAAGCACTCGATTGAGGAGCTTCTGGCCGGCATCGATTCGCTGCCCGCCGGTGTCCGCACGGCGGTCCGCCAGAACGGCGGCGGCTTTTACAACCATCGCCTTTTCTGGGACACCATGTCGCCGGACGGCGGTGGCACCCCGAACAGCGACCTCGGAGACGCCATCGACGAGGCCTTCGGCTCCTTCGAGGAGTTTCAGCAGGCCTTTGCCGATGCCGCGACGGGACAGTTTGGGAGCGGCTGGGGCTGGCTGGTCGCGGAGCCGAGCGGCGAGGTGTCCGTCACCAGTACGCCGAACCAGGACAATCCGCTGATGGAGGGACACACGCCCATCCTCGGCGTGGATGTCTGGGAGCACGCGTACTACCTCAACTACCAGAACGAGCGCGGCACGTACGTCGACGCCTGGTGGAATGTGATCGACTGGGACGCGGTGGCCGACAACTACGACGCCGTTGCAAGCGCGTAGTGTAGTCGCACCGTCGGTCTCCACCCAGGCCGATTCGTGCCGTCTGAAGGGGTAGCTGGTCGCCCGGCTACCCCTTTTGTCGTGGAGGGGGGCACTTCGTCTACGCCTCCCGCAGGGCGCGGACCAGCGTAGCGCAGAAGGCCGGAATGTCTCTCACGACCCGTCCCCACACAAGGTGGTCTTCCTGAAAGGCCGCCTCGTCGACCCACTTGGCCCCGGCGTTCACGAGGTCGTCCTTGATGCCCGTGCTCCCGGTGGCCTGCCGCCCCTCCACGATGCCCGCGGAAATGCCAACGAGCCCGGCGTGACAAATCTGCGCGACGATCTTCTCCTGTGCATCGAGGGTGCGCACCAAGTCGGTCACGCCGGCGTCGCGACGGAGCTTATCGGGGGCCCAGCCGCCGGGGACCACGACCCCGTCCAGGCGGTCGGCATCCAGCGCACGGGCGGCTACGTCCGTCGTGGCGGTGAGGCCGTGCTTGCCCGTGAAGGTCGTGTCGGCCTCGCGCCCGGCCACGACAACGTCGGCGCCTTCCTCGCGGAGACGCATCGTAGGCACCCAGAATTCGAGGTCTTCAAAGGAGCGGTCGACGAGAACAGCGACGCGGTGATCTGTGAGATCCATGGCGTGGGATTTAGAAAGGAAAGTGCCGGGCTCAAATACTCCGTTATTGCAAGAAAGTCTTTAGCTGTCTCGTAAACAACCCACGGGGAGTGAGGGGCAAGAGCAGCCGCCTGTGCATGATCCGCGTGGTCCTCGGACGTTGTGCGTAGCAGATGCCCTCTTCGATGAGTGGACGATGGCGCGTTCAGTGCGACGACCGGTCGTACACGTCGTCAATGAAGTCTTTGAACCAGGAAGGCCGTACCAGCAGCACGTACGCCGCCACGAAGGGGACGATGGGGACCATGAAGAACGCGAGGTCCACCGCGATGATGGCGATGGCAATTAGCCAAATCTGACGTTCAGGAATGGCGGGGAGGGAAATCAAGGAAGAGGAGCGGATGGACCGTGTAGACGCCTTCCGACCGAAAACGTTGCGTTTGGAGAGCGGTGTCTGGACCCCTCGGCCTGAACACTCCTT
>CAZFJR010000018.1:0-1710 GCA_964519235.1 uncultured Salinivenus sp.
CCTCTTCGGTGGCCTCCCGGAGCGTCCAGTCCGGCGGGATGGCCACATACTCGCGCGCCATGAGCCCCCCGGCCGTTTCCTCGCCGTACTCCAGGAGCTCGGTCAGGTCCTCGGTGTCCGCCAGGTCCGGGAGCACCCGCAGGGCACGCTCGTCGGGCAGGTCGGCCAGCACGTCCGCCGCGTCGTCGGTGTCGAGCGCATCGATGAGGTCGACGAGAAGGGGCGGCGCCAGCCCGGCCAGCAGGCGGACGCGCACCGCGTCTTCCATCTCCGCGAGCACGTCGCTTCCCAGCGTGGGGGGCAGCCATCGAAAGAGCTGCCGGCCCTCCTCCTCGGGCAGGCGGCGGAGCAGCAGGGCCACGTCGGCCGGATAGAGGTCGGCCACCAGATTGAGCACCATGCCGCGCTGGCCTTCGGCGAGGAGCGCGGCGATGTCCTCCACCACCGACGCGTCGACCTCCAGCAGGCCGCTGTGGGGCGGGCCGTCGGAGGGATCTGCGGGGCGGGACGAGGACGACGGAGAGCGGGGGCGACCCATTGGGGGCGGGCGGCGTGTGACGACGTGCGGCGCGGGCGACCTGTGCCTTCGTTCCGTCCTCCCATACGACTCGCGCCCGGAGTCGCTCCCTGCCTCCATGCGCCGCTCTTGTGCGCCGCCCTTGTGCGCCCCTGCGCCTTTTTCCCCTGCGTTTCTTCTGTCCGTGGCCCTTCTGTCCGTGGCCCTTCTACGCGCCGGGGACGGGATCGGCGTGGGCCTCCAGGTGACGGGCGAGGGTCGCAAACGCATCGGGGGAGAGCGCCTCAGGCCGCTTCCGGCCCCAGTCGTGCGGGAAGTCCACGCCCTGGTCCTTCGTCCAGGCGCGCAGGCTGTTGCGGAGCATCTTGCGGCGCTGGTTGAAGGCGGCGCGGACGTAGCGGCGCACGGCCTCGAAGCCGAGCCCGTCCGGCTCGTCAGCAGCCTCGAACCGGAGGCGCACCACCGCGCTCGTGACGTCGGGCTGCGGCGAAAAGACCTGCGGCGGCACCGAGAACAGCTGCTCGGGCGTGGCGAAAAGCTGCAGCAGAACGCTGAGGATGCCGTACGCCTTGGTGCGGGGCTCGGCGACAATCCGCTCGGCCACCTCCCGCTGCATGGTGAGCACCGCCTCGGCGACCTGCTCGCGCTGCTCCAGCAGAGAAAAGAGAATCGGGCTCGTGAGGTAGTACGGGGTGTTGCTGAGGACGAAGAGCGGGCCGCCTTTTTCGTCGGCCAGGGCCGCCCAGTGTGTCTCCCGCACGTCTTCCTCTCGCACGTCCACGTCCGGCAACCGCTCGCGGAGCACCGCCACCGCGCGCTCGTCGATCTCCAGGGCCGTAAGGCCGTCGTACCGCTCGGCGAGCCGCTCGGTGAGCACCCCCGTCCCAGCACCGATTTCCACCACATGCGCCCCGGGCGGTGCCCGCAGCGCCCCCACAATCTTCTCAGCCATGTTGGGGTCGTGCAAGAAATTCTGGCCGAGGCTCTGCTTGGGGCGGAAGGGAATGCTCACCGTGTTGGAGGGTTGGGAGTTGAGGATCGTGAATTTGGGTGTGCTCAACTTTCAACCCAGAACCCCCAAACGCAAAACCCTCAACCCACTATCGCACATGTTTTCGTCGGTTGCGCACGTAGTCTTCGAACAGGAACGAGCCGAGGTCGTCGAGCTCGGAGTAATAGGCGCGGCCCTGGTT
>CAZFJR010000018.1:1720-30842 GCA_964519235.1 uncultured Salinivenus sp.
GCCTCCGTCAGCTCGCGGACGAAGTCGCGCAGGCCCGGGTCACGCGCAATCATGAACGTCGTGATCGTGATGTCCTCGCGGCGGCAGATCGTGGCCTCGTCGAGCACCTTGTTCACCACCTTGCGGTCCAGCCCGTAGGCATTGCGGTACATCTCGCCGTTTTCAATGTGGCAGGACGGCTTGCCGTCGGTGATCATGAAGATCTGCTGGTTGCGGCTGTTGCGGCGGTGCAGAATGTCGCGGGCCCGTCGCAGCCCAGCGCGCGTGTTGGTGTAGTACGGCCCCACATCGAGGTACGGCAGGTCCTCCACGTCCACCTCCCAGGCCTCGTTGCCGAAGGCCACAATGTCGAGCGTGTCCTTGGGGTACTGCGTCATGATGAGCTCCGAGAGAGCGAGGGCCACCTTGCGGGCGGGCGTGATGCGGTCCTCGCCATAGAGCACCATCGAGTGAGAGAGGTCGATCATGAGCACCGTCGCCATGGAGGCGTGGTGGTCCGTCTTATGGACCTGGAAATCGTCCTCCGAGAGGTGCCAGCCGTCGCCCACGCCCGAGCGTTTGAAGGAGTTAGAGAGGGTGCCGGTCACGTCGAGGTTGGAGAGGTCATCTCCAAACTGCCAGTCCTTCGTTTCGGGCAGGCGCTCGTCTCCCTGCCCGGTGTGAGGCGTACGGTGATCGCCCATGCCGCCTTTTCGCAGGTCGCTAAACACCTCTTCCAGGGCCGACTGGCGGAGCGACCGCTCCGTGCGGGCCGTAATGTCGACTGTCTCGCCGTCTTCGCCCTCCTCGAGGTAGCCGCGCTTTTTCAACTCCTCAATGAAATCGTCGAGGTCCTTGTCCGAGTCGTCGGTCAGGCCGTACTTGTCGTCGAGCTGCCGCATCCAGTCGAGGGCCTCCTCGGCGTCCCCGGCGGTGTGCTCGAGCAGTTTTTGAAACAGATCGAGCAGCTCGTCGAAAAGCGGCTTCTCGCTGCCGTGGCGAACGGAGTCCCACTCGGTATACCGAAAACGCATGGCAAGGCAAAAGGTCTGACAGAAGAACGGAAGGTCGTATACGCTGAGATTTTCTCGTTTGTTTGATCTTCATGGATGCGCCGGTCCATCCTTACAGGGATGGGACATTCGGCGAATGCCGCCCCCTACTGCGCCGCCCTTTTTCCCCTTCTCTCTCGCCCTCACCTCACCCCGCGTAGGGCTCCTCCAGGTACCGATCGGCGCGGTTGTGCGCCCCGGCCGCGTCCTCCATGCGGAGCACCTTGCGGTACCGATTCATCGCCAGGTCCCGGCGGCCGAGCGCATCGTAGACCATGCCCTGATACAGGTAGCCGAGCACGCGGTATTTCGTCGTCGCACTGTCCCGCTGCGTCAGTTGCTCCAGCTCTGCAAGGTGCGCCAGCGCCTCCCGGTACTGGTCTCGGTAGAGCCGATCGCGCGCCAGGTAGAGGCGGGCCACCTCCTCCATGTGCGCGTTGTAGCCGGGGGCGCCGGCCTGGGCGCGCTCCAGCACCGCCGCAAAGATCGACCGCGCCTTGCCCCAGCGGCCCCACCGCGCGTGGATGCGCCCCTCGAACACATGAAAAAACGGGTTGTCGGGGTGGCGCTCACGGAGGCGCTCCACCCACCGCCGACTCGCCGAAAAATCGTCCTCGTACAGATAGTGCACCTTCGCGAGAAAGTAGATGGCCTCGGTGCGCACGTAGCGCCCGTTGCGGGCCGCCTCGCGGAGCCGACGCAGCCCGCGCGCCTTGTCGCCGTCCGGCAGCATCCAGAGAATGGCCTTTGAGAGCGAATATTCGCCCGGCAGAATGGCCACGTAGTAGTCGTACATCCCGGAGCCGAAGACGTAGTCGCCCCGCTTGGGGGCCACCGCCTCCACCGTCTGAACGTAGTTGATCGCCTTTTGGCCGTTGCGAATGGTCTTCCACCAGCGCGAGCGATTGGAGTGGAGGCGGGCCAGGAAGCCGTGGGCTGCTGCCTTGAAGAGGGCCGCGTCGAAGTGGTCCGCGTCCTCGTCCAGCAGCGCGTTGCAGCGGTCGATGACGGTGCGCATCTGCTCGATAAACGCCGCGTCGTGAGACGTGTCCGTGAGGTCCAGCATGAGGGTCCACCACAGGTTGAGGCCCTGCAGAAACGGACCGACGGGGTGATCCGGGTAGCGCTGGTTGATGCGGTCGAAGTGAGCCTTGGCCTGCGCGAACCGCATGCCGTAGAGGTGGTTCAGGCCCTTCGTGCCGTGGGTCTGCACGAACGGGGTGTGGAGAATGGACGGGCGCGCCGGGGCGGGCACCGCAGACGACGAGTCGGGGACGAGCGAGTCGGGGGGAAGCGAGTCCGCGGCGGGCTGGCCGGGCGCTACGTGGGCGCCGCCCCCGAGCAGCAGCAGGCTCATGGCGACGGCAACAGCGCGAGCGACCATCGGGCGAGGGCAATGAGTGCGGAAGGATGGCGACGAGACCGACCCTCACGATTCTGAGCGGCCGGCCTTCACGCCCTGAAGGCTCTTTTCGGCGAGCAGGTTCACGTCGTAGGTCTGCACACGTCCGTTGTGCTCCCGGTGGCGGCGGCGGGCGATGCGCACGAGCCGGTCGACCAGCTCGTCGAACGGGACGCCGGAGGGCTCCCAGAGGTAAAACGAAAACGAGCCGGGGATGGTGTTTATTTCGTTGAAGTAGAGCTGGCCGGTCGCCTCGTCGATCATGAAATCAATGCGGACCACGCCGGCGCACTCGAACTGGTGAAAGATGCGCACGGCCATCTCCTGGATCTCCTCGGTGCGCGCTGCGGGAAGGTCGGCCGGGACGATGCGGTCCTGGGCGGCCATGCCCTCCGGCCCCGCCGCGCCGCGTTTGGCGCCGCCCTGCGCCTCGTGCTTTGCCCCACCGCCCTCCTCGCGCATGTACTTGTCCCGGAAGGTGAGCACCTCATCGTCGGCGGAGGAGACCGGCTCCTCCAGCACGCTGGGCGTGGCCTCGTGGCGGTCGCCCAGGACCGAGCAGTTGATTTCCCGGAGCGCCTCCACCGCCGCCTCCACCACCACCTTGTCGTCGTACCGAAACGCATCCTCAATCGCCGCTTCGAGCGCGTCGCGGGTGGCCACCTGCGCAATGCCGATGGAGGAGCCGCAGCGCGCCGGCTTTACGACGAGCGGGTAGTCGAGGGCGGCCTCGCACTGGTCGAGGGCGGCCTCTTCCTGGTAGCTCCACTCATCCTCGCGGAGCGCCACAAAGTCGACCACCGGGACGTCGATCTCGCGGCACACGCGCTTCGACATCACCTTGTCCATCCCGAGCGCAGAGCCGAACACCCCGGCGCTGGTGTACGGGACGTTGACCGTCTCGCAGAGGCCCTGCAGGCCGCCGTCCTCCCCCGCGCCGCCGTGCAGCCCCAGCAGCATCACGTCGATGCGGGTGCGGAGCGGGGGGCGCGCAATGCGCTGCAGGGCGCCGCCCGTGCGGTCTTCGAGCAGATCGAGGTGGCCGTGGGGCGTGGGCACGAGCGCCACCGGCGTCGCGGCCTCGCGAAGCGCGTCGAGGTCGCGATACTGCGCCACCTCCAGCAACGCCTCGCCCGTGTACCACGTGCCATCCTTGGCCACATAGATGGGAACAGGCGTGTACCGGTCGCGGTCGAGCGCCGCGGTGGCCTGTAGGGCCGAGATGACCGATACCTCGTGCTCGGGGGCCACGCCCCCAAGGACGACGCCCACCTGTAAGGACTCAGAGGACACGAGCAGACGGTGCTTGTGGGAAAGAATCGGGAAGAACGAACCGGGAGCGCCCCGCAGTCCGGAGCGCCCCGCCGCCGCACGCAACATGCCGTACGCGAAATGTTGCATGCCAGTACGAACTCCGCGCCCGGGTCGATCCTTGGCCGATCCGTCTTTGGCCTCACCCGCAGCGTGCCGCCCGGGGCCGGCGGGACCGGCACCGGGTCGCCTCCGTTAACTTGGTGTTTCCTTCTCACCCCGCAGCGCACAGTCTCGCTCACGTTTCCTCCGCCCCACCGGTGCAACTCGCCGTTCTGTCCGACATCCACTCCAACCTCGAAGCGCTTGAGCGCACATTCCAGGCCCTCGACGAGCGCAGCGTCGATGCCATCGTCTGCCTCGGCGACGTGGTGGGCTACAACGCCGACCCGGCCGCCTGCGTCGACCTTGTGCGCGAGCGATGCGCGGCGGTGGTGCAGGGCAACCACGACGTGGCGGTGGCCGATGGGGGCGGGCTGGAGGCGCTCCCGCCCGACGGCCAGACGGCGGCCCGCCACAACCACGCCCAGCTCTCGGCGGCCCAGCGCACCTACCTCGCAGAGCGGCCCCTCACCCACACGGTCGCAAACTGCACGCTCGTCCACGCCACCCCGCAGGCCCCCGCCGACTGGACGCGCCTCACGGCCTACCCGGCGGCGCAGGAGCAGTTCGATCACTTCAACACGGACGTGTGCTTCATCGGCCACACCCACTCGCCGGCCGTCATGGCCGATACACTCGGGGTGTTCCAGGTGCGGGCCGGGCACCGCTACCTGATCAACGTGGGCAGCGTGGGCCAGCCCCGCGACGGAACGCGCAAGCTCAGCTTCGGCCTGTTCGACACGGAGGCGTTCGCGTACGAGAACGTGCGGCTCGACTACGACGTGGCGGCGGCGGCACGCAAAATCCGGAGCGCGGAGGGGCTGCCCAACCGGCTGGCCGACCGGCTGGAGCACGGCACGTAGCGCGTCCCGTCCCACGCCGATCCTGTCTGTCTACGCCGAGGCCGCGCGGCCCAGCACGTGCCGCAGCCCATCCGTCAGCGTCGAGAACCCGAACTCGTACCCCGTCTCTTGTAGTTTTTGGGGAATCACACGGGCGCTGCTCAGCAGCATCTCCTCGGCCATCTCGCCCCCCACTGTGCGCACCACAGAGGACGGCACATTCAGAAACGCCGGGCGGTGCAGGACATCGGCCAGGGTATGGGCGTACGCGTCCATCGTGACGGGGGTGGGAGCCGTAAGGTTTACGGGCCCCTCCAGCGCATCCGTCCACAGCGCGTGGTACATCCCCCCAATCACATCGTCGAGCGTGATCCACGGGAAGTACTGCCCCGCCCCTCCCACGCGCCCCCCGAGGCCCAGCCAGAAGGCCGGCAGCATGAGGCGCAGCGCCCCGCCCGCGGGCGTCAGCACCACCCCGGTGCGCATCTGCACCGTCCGGATGCCTGCGGCCGCGGCGGGCCGGGTGGCCGCCTCCCAGGCCTCGCACACCTCACTCAGGAAGCCGGCGTTGCGGGGCGCGCTCTCTTCGGTGATGCGGTCGGCGCCGTGGTCGCCGTAATAGCCCACCGCCGAGGACGAGACAAAGACCGCGGGCGGATTGTCCAGCCCGGCGAGCGCCTCGGCCAGCAGGCGCGTTCCCTCCGCCCGGCTGGCGTAGATGCGCTGCTTCTTGGCGGGCGTCCAGGCCCCAAACACGTTCTCTCCCGCCAGATGAATCACCGCGTCCACCCCCTCCAGCTTGTCCGCCTCTACGCGCTGGCTGCGGGGATCCCACAGGATCTCGTCCGCGGCGGGGGGGCCGGAGCGGGTGAGGCGCCGCACCGTGTGGCCCCCGGCCGTGAGGAACGGCACGAGCTGCGAGCCGATGAGGCCCGACGCGCCACTCACCGCCACAGTTAGCGAGGCCCCGTCCGGGGGGTACCGGTGGTGCAGCGACAGGTCGCGGCGCGTCACGCGGTGGCGGTACGCAAACTGGCGGCGCAGCTCATCCTCCAGCCACGGCGCCGCCTGCCGCCCCAGCGCCCCACCAGGCAGTGCGTACTCGATCCGATCGGTCAGCGTAGCGCCCTCCGCCCCGTCGGGCGCCGGCTCAAAGCGGTGCGTGTGGTCCCAGTGCGCAAATGGCCCCTGCACCTGCCGGTCGCAGAACTGCCGCCCTTCCACCACGTCGTGGTGCTCGGCCACCCACCGCAGGGCCAGCGGCCCCGGCCCAATGCGCAGCGTGGCGCGCTCCCCCGCCCGGATGCCCTCCAGCCGCTCCAGCCGCACCGGCGCCCAGGGCGGCACCAGCCGCTCAAACGCACCGGGCCGGGCGTGCCACGCGAACAGGGCGCCGGGAGAAACGTCGAGCGTGCTCGAAGCGGCAAAGGTATGCATATGCATGGGACGTTTCGGAAGCGGATGACGGAACTTCGTGCGGGGGAGCGCCGCAGGGAGCGCCTGTGTGATTGCATGATGCGACTGCCATGATGCGGCTGCACGCAACGTGGAGCAGGGGGCACTCAATGGACTCGTCAGCGCCGAGGGCAGTTTCGTGGGCCCCCGGTGCCTACGTGGGTAGAACTGAAACAGTGCCACCGTCTCTCGGTGAACATAGGGTAAACCAACAGTCCCGTCCTGGCATCGGCCTCTTGGGACCCGCCGCCTACACGCCCGTCGCCTACACGCCCCGTACGCCCTATGAAGCTCACGCCGCTCGAAATCCGCAAGCGAGAGTTTGACCGCAGCCTCCGCGGCTACGACCCGCAGGAGGTGGAGGCCTTCCTCGACATGATTGCCGAGCAGTGGCAAGACTTGAAGGACGAACACCGCCGCCTCGAAAAGAAGGTGGAGGAGCTTGAAGGCCAGATGGAGCACTACCGGAAGGTGGAGGAGGCCTTGCAGACGGCGCTCGACCAGACCCGAGAAAACGCGGAGCAACAAATCGAAAACGCTCGCGAGAAGGCCGAAACCATTGTAGAGAAGGCAAAGGCCGATGCCCGCGCGATGGAGCAGGAGGCCGAACAGATCATCGAGAAGGCCGAGGCCGACGCCGAAGACATCAGACGACAGGCGCGTGCCAAACGCGAACAGTTGAAGGCCGACGTGCAGCGCTTACGGGCCCGGCGCACCGAAGCCGTGGCCCAACTGCGTGCGTTCCTGCAGTCCGAGCTTGAGGTGTTGGAGGACTACGCCGCCGCGCAGGCCTCTTCGGCCCCGCCCTCTTCCCAGGAATCAGCGCCGTCGCCATCCGGACCCGGCGCGCCCCCAGAAGGCGCCCCCGCCTCCGACTCGCCCCCGAAGACGGAGCCGCCCGCCATGAAGAATACACTCGACGACACGGCAGTCGAGGAGGGCCGATCCAACGAGCAGGCGGCGGAGGCTGAAGCCTCTCCCCCCGAGGAGCACGCCCCGGCCGAGCGCTCTCCTGCCGACACAGCGATGCCGGACGACGACACCTTCTCCGACGAGGCCTTCTCCGACGAGGCCTTTCAGGAAGAGGAGCCCGACCCCGCGGCAGAGAGCACGGTCGAGGCGCCCGAAGACGATCTGCCCGAGCGCTCCGGCCCGACCTCCGCCGACATCGACCCTCTGGAGGAACTCGACGCCGCAGACCCGGACGACACGCGCAGCCGATCGCCCTCCGAGGTGTTTACGAACGACGTCGCCTCCCAGGCCGCGCCTCCGTCCCGCCCGGCCTCTGCCCGCAAACGGGGCGGCCCGTACACCGCGCCCTCCCCCAACTCCGAGTCTTCCTCGTCCTCCGACGTGGCCTCCGCTTCCGATGTCTCTTCGCCCGACTCTACGGCAGAAGACCCGGAGGCCCACGAGCCCGAGCCGCCCCAGGAGACGAACCCCGAAACGGACACGGAGGCGCGTGAGCGTACCCGTTCCAGCAACCAATCCACCTCGGAGGAGATCGAAAAGATCTGGAACATCCTGGACGAGATGGAAGAGTAGCCCGTGCTCTCTCGCAGGACCCACAACCGCTTCGAGAAGCAGAGGTCGGAGACGCCCGCGTCCGGCCTCTCTCCGCCCTCCTTCCCTTTACCAACGGGAACCTTCCGGCGACCGCCCCTTCCCATTCTCCCACCGACGAGGCGGAGCCTCCCGCCCCGCGACGTCCGCTCTTTTCCCACCGGCTTCCCATTTGCATGCCCCCGGCCTCCGATCCGTCCGCACTCACCGCCCAAGGCACAGCTGCCTACCGCCAGCAGGTTGAAGAGGCCGCCGAGACGCTGCTGAACGTCCTGCCATCGGCCCCCACTGTCGGCATTCTGTACGCCCCAAGCCTCGGATCTCCGCTGGCCGACAAAACGGTGACCCACAGCCTCTCGTACGACGACCTGCCGCACGTCCCCACGGCGGACGGCACGATTCAGGTGGGAGCCGTGGAGGGCACCACGGTTGCGGCGCTGCCACAGCCGCTGCACCTCTACGACGGCCACACGGCCCGCGAGGTCACCTTTCCCGTACGCCTGCTCGCCACGACCGGCGTGGGCACACTTTTGCTGGCCGGAACGGCCGGGAGCGTTTCTCCTCAGTTCGGGCGCGGCGACGTGATGCTGCTGACCGACCACATCAATTTCCAGGGCCAGAACCCCCTTGTGGGGCCGAATGTGGAAGACTGGGGCCCCCGCTTTCCGGACATGACCGCCCCCTACAACGCATCTCTTCAACGGGCGGCTGGAGACGTGGCCCGCAACATCGGGACGCCCCTGCGGAAAGGCATCTACCTGTCCCGCCTCGGCCCCGAGGACGAAACGAGCGCCGAACACCGTATGGCCCGACGCCTTGGGGCCAACGCCGTAGGGGCCGGCCTCGTCCCCGAAGTCATTGCGGCCCGCCATATGGACGTATCGGTTCTGGCGCTCGCCCTGCTCACTCGCGAGCACTCCCCCGACAGCAGCACGCCGACGCCGCTGGTCGATGACCGCGCCCTCGATACGGCTCGTTCGCGTCTGCGGCGGCTCTTACGCGGCATCGTGGCCCGGGCAGAACTGGACGATGCGTCGTAGCGTGGCGCCCCGCCCCCGGTGCCTCCCGGCCTCGCGCCGTTCTCTCTCCCTTTTCCTCTGGGCTTGTCCCTTGCCCTCTCGCCTCGTATGAACTCGAACGTCCCTCCGTCCGCCCCGTGGCAGGTCCACAAATTCGGCGGCACCAGCCTCGCCGATCCGGACCGCATCGAGCACGTCGCCGCTCTCATTGACGACCAGGAGTCCCCGATGGCCGTCGTGGTGTCGGCCATGAGTGGCATCACGGATCGCCTTCTCACCCTCACCGAGCAGGCCCCGAACGGCACCCTTGGCGGCCGCGTGCAAGCCCTTCGCGACGATCAGCGGTCCGTCGTGACCGACCTGCTGAGCGGCGACGCAGCCACCTCGCTCCTGCGCACCCTGGACGAAGACCTCGACGACTTGGCCGATGTCCTCCGTGCTACCCGTCTGATGGGAACCGCCCCCGACACCACGCGCGACCTGGTAGCGGGGTACGGCGAACTGTGGGCGGCTCGGCTCCTGGGCGGCGTGCTCCGCGACCGAGGCCGGGCCGCCGCCGTGTGCGACGCCCGCGAGGTGCTCGTCGTTACCCACGAAGATCTGGGCCCCGTGGTGGACTGGGACGCCACCCGAGCGCGCTTTGCCAACTGGCATGAGGCGCACGAGGCCGCGGACGTGATCGTCGCGACGGGCTTTATCGCCGCTACGCCCAACGGCGTGCCCACCACCCTGGGCCGCAACGGCTCGGACCACTCGGCGGCCATCTTCGCGGCCCTGCTAGACGCGAAGGCGCTCACCATCTGGACGGACACCGACGGGGTCATGAGCGCCGACCCGCGCTACGTCCCCGACGCTCAGCGTCTCGACGCGCTCTCCTACGAGGAGGCGATGGAACTGGCCTACTTCGGGGCGGGCGTGATTCACCCGCGCACCCTTGCGCCGGCCATCGAGCACGAAATTCCGCTCACCATCCGCAGCACCTTCGCGCCCGAGCGGCCCGGCACCCGCATCCATCTCGACGGCGACGGGGCCGCGGCCGTCAAGGGCTTCTCCACGATCGACGACGTGGCGCTGCTGAACTTGGAGGGCAGCGGCATGATTGGCGTGCCCGGCATTGCCCGGCGCCTCTTCGACGCGCTGGAGGACGAGGGCGTCTCTGTCATCCTGATCTCGCAGGGCAGCTCCGAGCACTCCATCTGCTTTGCCGTGCCGCAGGCCCAGGCGGCGGTGGCGCGCACGGCCGCCGAGCAGGCCTTCTACGCCGAGCTCGACCGCGGACAGATCCGACGGGTGGACGTGACGCCCCACTGCAGCATCCTGGCGGTGGTGGGCGACCAGATGGCGGGCACCCCGGGCGTGGCCGCTACGTTTTTCGGGGCACTGGGCGACGCAAGCGTCAACGTCCGCGCCATCGCCCAGGGCTCCTCGGAGCGCAACATCTCGGCGGTGGTGGACGGGGAGGACGCCCGCCGCGCCCTCCGGGCCGCCCACGCGGGCTTCTACCTCTCCAACCGCACCCTCTCCATCGGGGTCATCGGGGCCGGCAACGTAGGCGCGGCCCTGCTCGACCAGATCCGCACCCAGGCCGACCGCTTGCGCGACGAGCAGGACATCGACCTTCGGGTGCGCGGCATTGCCACCTCGTCCACCATGCTGCGTGCGGAGCAGCGCCTGGACCTTGCCACCTGGCGCGACGACCTGGCCGGCGGCGCCGCGACCGACCTAGAGGCCTTCGCGGATCACATCCAGACCGAGTACCATCCGCACACGGCCCTCGTCGACTGCACGGCCAGCGCCGCAGTGGCCCAGCACTACCAGGCGTGGCTGGAGCGCGGCATCCACGTGGTCACCCCCAACAAAAAGGCCAACACCGGCCCCTGGGACGCGTACCAGACGCTCCAGGCGGCCCACCAGGGCCCCGGCCCCCGCTACCTCTACGAAACGACGGTGGGCGCGGGCCTGCCCATCTTGCAAACCCTCAACAGCCTCACCGAAACAGGCGACCAGGTGCACCACATCGAGGGCATCCTCTCCGGCACCCTCTCGTACCTGTTCAACGCGTTTGACGGCGACCGTCCCTTCTCTTCCATCCTCAGGCAGGCCAAGGCGGAAGGGTTTACCGAGCCTGATCCCCGCGATGACCTCTCGGGCATGGACGTGGCCCGCAAGGTCGTGATCCTGGCGCGCGAAATGGGCGTGCCGCTGGAGCTGGACGCGGTGGACGTGGACGGCCTCGTGCCAGAGGCCCTCCAGGACGGCCCCGTGGATGCCTTTCTGGAGACCCTGCCGGAGCACGACGCGGACATGACGAAGATCCTCCGCGACGCCCAGTCGGAGGACAAGGTGCTCCGGTTTGTGGGGCGCGTGTCGCGGGATGGCGAGGCCTCTGTGCGCCTCCGCCGCTACCCCACGGACCACGCCTTCGCGCGCATCAACCACACGGACAACATCGTCCGCTTCCAGACGGACCGCTATAACGAGACGCCCCTCATCGTGCAGGGCCCCGGCGCCGGGCCCCAGGTCACCGCCGCAGGTGTCTTCACGGACCTGCTACGGCTGATGTCGTAGCCGCCCTGTTGAACGTGTGGGCGACGAACGTGTGAGTGAGGTGCCCGGGGGCGCACACGCGTGCGGAGGGCCCGGCAGAGCGCAGCGGGCGCCCATGCGCCTCCTCCAGAAGCACGTACCCCCCGCCATCGGACCGTCACCAAATCAGACAATGACCAAATCAGACAATGGAACGTGAGGCAACGGCCTTTGCCCCGGCCTCCGTGGGCAACGTCGCCGTCGGGTACGACGTACTTGGCAACGCTCTCGACGACCTGGGCGACCGCGTGACGGTGCGGCGCCTCGACGCGCCCGACATCCAGGTTGGGGCCATTACCGGACGCGTGACGGACCTGCCGACGGCTCCAGAGAAGAACACCGCCAGTGTCGCGCTGTCGTCGCTCCGGGACGCGGCAGACATACGTCACGGGTTCGAGGTGTCGATCGAGAAGGGCATCCCGCTGGGGTCGGGCCTGGGAGGGTCTGCTGCCTCCGCCGTGGGTGCCGTGGTGGCCGGGGCCGCCCTACTGCCGGGCCCGTGGCCGCCCGAGGATCTGCTGCCGCATGCTCTTGCCGGAGAGGCCGTGGCCAGCGGCGATCGGCACCCCGACAACGTGGTGCCCTGCCTGTTCGGCGGCCTGCAGCTAACGCGGACCATGGAGCCGCCGGACGTGGTGCCCATTCCGGTGCCCGCCCGCATCCGATGTGCCCTGGTGCGCCCGGCGCGCGTGCTCCCCACAAAAGAGGCCCGGGCATGCCTGCCCGAAACAATTCCCCTCTCCAACTCGGTGCGGCAGACGGCCCACCTCGGCGCGTTTGTCGCGGGCTGCTACCGGGACGACCGCGCCCTGATCGGGCGTGCGCTGCGCGACCTCATTGTGGAGCCGTACCGAGCGGCCCTCGTCCCCGGATTTGAAGACGTCCAGGCGGCTGCACTGAACGCCGGGGCACTGGGCTGCTCCCTTTCCGGGGCCGGCCCCACCCTCTTCGCCTGGTGCAACGGACCTGGCGATGCCAAACACGTACGAGACGCCATGGTCGATGCCTTCGCGCAGCATGACCTTCCCACCGATGCCTGGACCTCTGCCATCCCGACGGAAGGGGCCCGCATTGTCTCTCTCGCCCCCACCGATTCCTGACCAAGGTCCCTTCCTGTAAAAACAGCCGGGCCGCCTCTTCCCCCCAACATCCACCTGCCTGCGCCCCGCGCCCTGCCGCCCAAATGCCCCTCAACCAGCGCGCTCCCGCCAAGATCAACCTCGGCCTGCACGTCCTCCGGCAGCGCCCGGACGGATACCACGACATCGAGACGGTGCTGCATCGAATCGACTGGGCCGATACGATCCGCGCCGCGCCCGCCAACGCCCTATCCATGACGTGCTCGGACCCGGCGCTCCCCACCGACACGGACAACCTGTGTCTGCAGGCCGCCCACCGCCTCGCAGAAGCGTTTGACGTCACGGCCGGGGCGGCGCTTCATCTTGACAAACAGGTGCCCTACGGTGCGGGACTCGGGAGCGGCTCCAGCGACGCAGCGGCAACGCTTCGGCTCTTGTCGGAACTGTGGGACCTGGACCCACCTCCACGCGTGCTCCACGACATCGGGGCCTCCATCGGCTCCGACGTTCCGTTTTTCTTACAGAACGCACCGGCGGCTTACGCCACCGGGCGGGGCAGCCGGCTCTCGGCCGTGTCCCCCGACGCGGCTCCGTACCAGTTGCCTTTTCCTCTGCTCGTGGCGGCGCCCCCGGTGGAGGTGTCTACCCCTTGGGCCTACGCACATGTGCGCCCCAATGATACGGGCCGACCCTCCCTCCCGCACCTCGTGGCGTCGAACGACCTAGAGCGGTGGTGCACCGAACTCCAAAATGACTTCGAGGCCCCCGTGGCCGCAGCCGAGCCTACCGTCGCGGCCGCCCGCAGCGCCTTGCACGACACAGACGCGGCGTACGTGTCACTGGCAGGCTCGGGCGGAGCCCTGTACGGCATCTACGAAACAGCGGCGGCGGCCCGCGATGCCTGGGCCGCCCTGCAGTCCACAACGTATCGTGCGCACCTCACGATGCCCGAAGGCACGGTGCCCGAAGACATGGCGCCGACAGATACGAAAAATCCGCAGACGTAGAGGAGAAGGCTCCGTGACACGGGCCTCTTCGGTACGAAAAGGGTGTTCTCTCGGAAGAACTCCTCCCCCAGAGCAGCGCACGGTCCCCGCGGGAATACGACCGCGGGGCCAGCCAGACCCCGCTTTTCGTCAGGCACAGCCGTCAGATGCGGCTGTAGTACTGGTCGTCGTCCTCTCCGTCGTCGTCGACCATGTAGTCGTCGGAGGGCACGTCCAGGTAGGCCATCAGCCAGTCGAGGGCCCACACCTGCTTTTCGACGCCGTCCCAGTTGTAGCCGCCCTCAACGCGGTCGGCCACTCGCTCCCAGTCGACAGTCCAGTCTTCGTAGACCTCGAAGGCGAAGTGATGCTCGTCGGTCTCGAAGTGCAGCGCCCCTTCTTCGGGGTCGTAGATGGTGCTGGAGCCGCCATCCTCGCGGGCAAGCTTGGCCCCAAGCACAATAAGAGGGACCTTGAAGCGGTAGTCCATCTTCTCTACCTGCTCCGCCTGACTGATCAAGAAGTTGGCGAGGGTGGCGCAGCCGTCGCTCACTTCTAGGGCCGCCTGGGCCGCCTGGTATGTGGTCGGGTCGGCGTCCACCTTGTCGAGCGCCGCCTCTACAAGTGGCCACACCTCGACGGGCTCCTCCTTCTTGGTTGTGTCTTCCTTGCGGGGAATGACTACGGTACGATTTTCGATATCCACAGGCTTGAAATCGTTGATTGCAAAACCGTCCGCCCTTTCGGCCGGGCGCTCCCAGTTTTGTACGGAATGAGTGATGGATGATGTAAGATGGCGGTGGAGGGGCGAACATTCAACCGAACGTGCACGCTCGTCTGGCAATTACAGGTTGGGAACGATCATCCCCCGCCTGGGCGGTCAGTCCGTGCCGGGGCCTTGTGCGTCGAGCTCCGCCTCTAGCTCCAGGGCCGCGCCCACAAGCTCCTCCTCCATGCCGGACAGCTCGTCGTGCTGGCCCACGTACTGGCGCACGGCCTCTTCCAGGTCCGACTCGCGGGTGACCACAGTTCGGCGTTTGCGCTCGGCGGGGTCGACCGTCCGTTCGATTCCGGTCACGAGGTGGGCAGGGGCGAGGGCATCGCGGAGGCGCGCCGTGTCCACCTCGGCCACCTGCTCCTCGCCCACCTGGTAGCGCACGCGCACAATGGCGTCGGCTACGTCTCGCGCCCGGATGGCCTCCAGAATGCGCTCGGTAGGCGCGTCGGCGTCCCGCACGTCCACCTGGAGCGCGACGAACGGGCGAGCGGGCGTCTCGACAAAGGTGGTGCGGGTCGCGGGCTCGCGCGAGGGGTCGATGTCCACCAGCCGCACGCCCTTCGGCTCGTCGTGCTCGTTGAAGGTGACGCGCTCGATGCTGCCGGCGTACACCACGGGCGGGTGGCCGTCCTCGTTGCGGTCCTGGGGCCGGTGGATGTGCCCGAGGGCCACGTAGTCGATGGGGCGTACGGCAAGCTGGCCCACCGTAAACTTGGGCTCGGAGGCAATGGTGGTGGTGTGCTCCGACCCGGCCAGGGCCGCCCCCTGCACGGTCACGTGCCCCGCCAGCACCGTGGGCACGTCGGGCGAGAGGGCGTGCGCGCTGCCGTCGGGCGCCTCTCCCGCCTCCTCGTCCCGAATCTCGTCGGTCCGGCGCCGGATGTAGGTCACGTACTGCTCCTCAATGAACTGCCGCAGTTCGTCGGGCGCGAGGCGGCGGTACTCGTCCTTGGTAAGAATCTGGCTGCGGATGGGCCAGGGCAGCGGGATGAGCTGCAGCGGGCCGCTCCGGGTCTGGAGGACCTGGACGCTGGGGGCGGGCTTGCGGTAGCAGTGCACCTCGCCGGCAATGTGGTCGAAAATGTCGAGCGACGAGGCGCGGCCGAAGGTGACGGGGTGGTCGTGGTTGCCCACGATGAGGACGATGGGAATCTCTGCTTCGGCTAGGGGGCGGAGGGCCTCGACGAAGAGCTTTTGCTGGGTGGGGGTGGGGTCGGCCGTGTGGTAGGCGTCGCCGCAGAAGAGGAAGGCGTCCACGTCGGCGTCGAGCGCGCGCTGCACCACCGTGTCCAGGGAGGAGCGCACGTCCAGCAGCCGCGTGTTGAGGCCCGTCTCCGGATCGCGGCGGCCGTGGGTCTTAAATCCGAGATGGATGTCGGCCGTGTGCAGCAGCTTCACAGTGGCAGGGAGGCAAATCTCGAAGGACGAAGGGAACGCAGGCGCCAATAGACACCAATAGACAATCGCAATGCCCCTCACGCAGGCGCCCTCACGCAGGCGTCCTCACCAGCCGACGCGGCCGCCGTCCTGCACGCTCGTGGTGTCTTCGGGCGGTCCGTAGCTTTGCACCAGCGGGAACGTGGTCTGGGACAGCGTCACGTCCTCGGCCTCGTCGACCTGCTGGTAGTAGTCGCCCACGAGGAAGAGCGCGCTGTGGGCGCCCTGGCCCCAGAAGTCGGTCCGGAACGTGAGGCGTGGGTCCTCAAAGCCCACCCAGGCGCCGCTCACCAGCTCCGGGTGCATAAGCATAAACCAGGTGTCCGCCGCACGGTCGGTGGTGCCCGTCTTGCCCGCGAGGTCGTACGCGCCGAGGTCGAACTGCGTGCGGATGCGGATGCCGGTGCCGTAGTCGATCACGCCGCGCATCATGTCCACAACCGTATAGGCCGTGCGCTTCGAGAGGGCCTCGCGCGGGCTGGGCGAGGCCTGCCAAATGACGTTTCCGTAGCGGTCTTCGATGCGGGTAATGGCCACGGGCTCGTTGTAGAGGCCG
This sequence comes from uncultured Salinivenus sp., assembly GCA_964519235.1. Lineage (GTDB taxonomy): Bacteria > Bacteroidota > Rhodothermia > Rhodothermales > Salinibacteraceae > Salinibacter. Next base: position 17,868 of record CAZFJR010000018.1, read on the forward strand.
CCGTTGGCAAGCGTGCTGTAGGCGGCGGCCATGTCGAGAAGCCGCACGCTGCTGGTGCCCAGGGCGATGGAGGGCACGGCCTGGATGTGGCGCTCGGGAATGCCCATGCGGCGGGCGTAGCGGGCCACCGTTCGGGGGTTGAGGTCGAGCGCGAGCCGGGCCGTGATTGTGTTTTTGGAGTTGGCCAGGCCCTGGCTCAGCGTCAGCATCTTGCCGGACGACTCCCCGCCGTAGTTTTTGGGCGACCAGGTGGTGTCCGCGCCGGCGTCCTCCCAGGTGAAGGTGCTGTCGAGGAGGGTGTCGTAGGGGGAGTACCCGTTGTCGATAGCGGCGGTATACGTAAACGGCTTGAACGTGGAGCCCGGCTGGCGCCGCGCGATGCCCACCTTGTCGTACTTGTCGGTGCGGAAGTCGCGCCCCCCGATCCACACCTTCACGTGGCCGTTGCGGGGATCGAGCGACACGAGTCCCGCCCCGAGCTGGCGCTTGGCAGTCTTTAGCGAGTCGAGGAACGGCTCGTTGTTGCGAAGACGGTCTAGGGCGGCGTTCGGCCCCAGGCCGCGCGCCCGGAGGGTATCGTAGCGGGGGGTCTGGCGAACAAAGTTGTTGAGCACCTCCGGGTTCGCGTCCCAGAAGTGTGCAAACGGCTCGTAGTCCGCCCCCGCCTCCAGCGTGCGGTAGTCGTCCAGGGTGCTGCTGTAGAGGCCGGGCGAGGGGGCACTCCACTGATAGTTGACCACCGCCTGGAGGCCCGACATCTGCGTCTCCACCGCGGTGCGGGCCATGGCCTGCAGCTCCGAGTCGAGCGTGGTGTACACGCGGAGGCCGTCCCCGTAGATGTCGTGGCCGTGGAGGGGATGGTTCTCGTACCGGTCGTTGGTGGCCCACCGCGAGAGCGTCTTGCGCACGTGCTCGGCAAAGTAGGGGGCGAGGCTGGCGGAGAGGCGCGAAGAGTGGTACTCGGCGTTGACCGGCGTGTCGGCGTGGGTGCGGTAGTACGAGGCGTCCAGGACCCCGTTGTCCACCATGAGGCGCAGCACCACGTTGCGGCGCTGCTTCGCATTGCCGGGATTGCGCACCGGATTGTAGTACGTGGTGGCCTTGAGCTGCCCAATCAGGGTGGCGGCCTGAAGCGGGGTCAGCTCGGCGGCCCGGCGGCCGAAGTAGGTGTGCGCCGCGGACTCAATGCCGTACACGTTCCCCCCGAAGCTGACGGTGTTGAGGTACATCTCGAGGATTTCGCGCTTGGTGTAGCGCCGCTCCAGCTCGACGGCCGTCACCATTTCTTTGAGCTTGCGTTCGATGGTGACGGCGTAGCCCACCTCTTCGTTATAGAGGTTGCGCGCAAGCTGCTGCGTAATGGTGGACGCCCCCCGAAAGCCGCCGGTGAGAATGTCGACCACCGCGGCCATGATGGCCTGCGGATCCACGCCCCAGTGGTGGCGAAAGCGCTGGTCCTCGGTGGCAATGAGCGCGCGCTTGGCGTGCGTGGAGATGCTGTCGTAGGGCACCCAGGAGCGGTTCTGGCGGGCGTAGCGGGCCAGCTCTTCTCCGTCGGCCGTGTAGGCGATGGTGGCCAGCTGCATGGTCGGGTCTTCCAGGCTTTCGGTGGACGGAATCTCGTCCGTGAGCGTCCACACGTAGGCGCCGATGCCCAGGATGCCCGCCCCCAGAACCGCGGCGAGGACCGAGAGCACGACCGCGGCCTGTGCTTTCATCGGGTCCGCAATGCGCCGGTGAAAGAATCCGCGCAGCCCGTCGGAGGGACGGGTCAAGGGCCCTTCTCCAGCGTCTTCTCCCGGGTCGCGCGCCGACCGATCGCGAAAGTACTGGTCGAGCTCTTCCTCGGAATACGACCACTCAGACATAGCCCGAGAGTCAGGTGATGGGAACAGGCGATGAGGCGCCGGGCAGAACCTGCGCCGTCGTGGACAGGGCCATTTTTACAAGGGGATCGATTCAATGACCCGGGCACGCCCGCCGTTCCAGCACTGCAGGTGCATCCCGTCCTCATCCAGCTGTGCAAAGGTCCGCCTTTCGCACCAATTCCCCGTATTTGCATACACGCCCTCTGGGTCGTGGTGCAGGGCAGGGACGTGGCTGTGGGCCAGCACCACGCCGTCGAGCCCCTTGCGCCGGAGCAGCGCGTGGGCCTGGGTGCGGAGGATGCGGGCCACCGGCGTCTCGTCGTCGCGGTCGTGGAGCTGCCGGCTCACCCACCGGGCGAGGCCGAGCCCCAGGTCGGCCGGCAGCAGCGCCCGGTACAGCCGCACCGGAACGGGATGGCGGAGCAGGGCACGTAGCCACGCGCGAGACTGGTGGGCAGCCGTAAGGGCATCGCCGTGGGCAAGATGCAGGCGATGCCCAAAGTGGCGGGCCGTCACCGTGTCCGAGACCACTGTAACCCCGAGCTCCGTGGAGAAGTGGTCTTGGTGCCAGGGATCGTGGTTGCCGAGCAGGTACGTGACGGGGACGCCGCGGTCGCCCCAACGGGCAAGGAGCCCCTGAAAGCGCACGAAGCCTTTGGGGACGAGGTGCCGGTACTCGATGTAGCCGTCGAACACGTCGCCAAGTAGGTAGAGATGATCGACCTCGCCGTCATGGGCCTCCAGACACTCGATAAGGGCCTGCTCCTTGTCCCGCTCCGCCGCGCGGGGCCCGCGGCCAAAATGCATGTCGGAAACAAAGAGAACCACGGGTGCAAACAGAGGAACGACCAAGCGACGAGATTGTGACACCGGCGGGCTGCCAGAAGGCGCACGGTTTGAACGGTCGGGACAAAGCATCGTACTATTGCCTTAAGCCGTCTTGTATTCAACGGCGGCCGTCCTATTTCCAAGTCTTTCCCCCACATGCCCCGACGCACGCAGTACCGGCCGCCCACCCGGTTCTCGGTGATGCCGCCGGTCATCAAAAACCTTCTGGTCCTGAACGGCCTGTTTTTCCTGGCCCAGTTCCTCGCCACCGAGACGCTTGCCCAATCGTCTCCGCTGGCAACCGTGCTCAACATGATGCCGCTGTATCCGCCGGGCACCCTGGGGCCAGACTTTTGGCCGTGGCAGCTGGTGTCGTACAGCTTCCTGCACGGGAGCTTTGGGCACTTGTTCTTCAATATGTTCGCCCTGTGGATGTTTGGGGTGCAGGTGGAAAACCGATGGGGGTCGCAGCGGTTCGCCTTCTTCTATTTTGCGTGCGTGGTGGGCGCCGCACTCACGCACCTGGCGTTTGTGAGCGCCGCCATTCCGACGGTCGGGGCTTCGGGCGGGGTGTACGGCATCCTTCTGGCCTTCGGGATGATGTTCCCGAATCAGCCCATTTACATCTGGTTTCTGTTTCCCATCAAGGCCAAGTGGCTCGTCATTGGGTTTGGCGCCCTGGAGTTGTATTCCGCGGTCACGGGAACGCAGGCGGGCGTGGCCAACTTTGCGCACCTGGGCGGCATGGTCGTCGGCTTCCTGCTCATCCAGTACTGGCGCGGCAAGCTGCCGATGGAGCCCAAACGAGCGATGCGGTGGTAGAAAAATCCAGGGAGCGAGTTCTCGTCAAGGTCGAGTCATTCTCCGAACGTACGTCTGCTTCGACCGTCGGACCGTGAGCCGTGATGCGTGAGCCGTGAGTTTTCAGAATCGCTCATCACTACTAATCACTCATCACTACTTACGCTTCACGCGCCCCGACGACGCGGAATACGAGGAATGTGGCGATCGCCCCCCGAACGGGACCTGGAAGATGGGGACGACTCCCCCGATCAAACCTTGCCCCGAGTGCGCGGTATAAGCGCACGATCTTTCGGCGGGCCGCCGGGCGCTGCTTCCGGCCTGGCTCCTTCTGTCTCCAGTGGGGTTCACCAGCTCAGCACTTGACCGTGAACGACTTTCGGACGTGGTACTACCAGCAGCCGGCGGCGCTGCGCACCATCATCACGATCAACGTGGCGGTGTGGGTAGCCATGCAGTTTCTGCACCTGTGGAGCGCGGGGCTGGCGTTCGTGCAGGCGCACCTGGCCCTGCACCCGGTGTTTCCCGACATCCTGCTGGAGCCGTGGCAGCTCGTGACGTACAGCTTTATGCACACCGGGCTGCTGCACATCGGGGTGAACATGCTGTTGCTCTTCTGGGTGGGGCGCGAGTTCGAGCAGATGCACGGCTCGCAGCAGTTCTGGACCGTGTACCTGACGACGGCCGTGGGCGGGGGCCTGATCTGCCTCCTCCTCAGCCCTATTGCGCCCAGCATCTCCGGCGGCGTGGTGAACGGGCGTAGCATTCCGGTGCTGGGGGCATCGGCCTCGGTGCTGGGGGTGCTTACAACGGTGGCGATTCTGTATCCCTACAAACAGATCCGGCTGCTCTTTTTCGGAGTCGTGCCCCTGCTGTGGGTGGTGGTGGGCTTTCTGGCCATCGACTCGCTGCTGGCACTGCGCCCGGGCGGCAACACGGCCGTGGCGGCCCACTGGGGCGGCGCCCTCACTGGCTTTCTGTATGCGAAGAGCCAGCAGGGCGAACTGGGTGTGCTGTCCGGGGCGGGATCGCTCTTCGGCAGAGGTGCATCCCGACCGTCGTCACCAGGCCTGCTGGCGCGCATCAAGGGCTGGTTCGGAACCACGGACGCCCCGCGCTCCTCCTCCCCGCAGCGTCCCAACGGCTCCTCGGACGGAGCGCCAAGCCGGTCGTCCGACCACACCGAGGAGGTCGACCGCATCCTCGACAAGATCAGTGAAAACGGCTACGAGTCGCTCAGCGACGAGGAGAAGCGCATCCTCTACGAGGCGAGCCAGTCGTGATGCGCGCCCCTCTCGACGGCGCAAATGTTTTCGGTTTCGTTTTTTGGATTCGGCCCTCTGTGCTGCGTATTTTGTAGTCGACATCTGGGCCTAGTGCCCGCGCGGCCCCGACGTGTTTCCCTCCCTCGTCCCCTTCCTTCCCAACCCTGCTTCGCCCTATGGACCGTCCTCGCCGCTCCTCCCGCCCCGTTCAGGTGGGCGACGTACAAATTGGGGGCGACGCCCCCGTCTCGGTGCAGACCATGACTGTCTCGAAAACCCACGAGGTGGACGCCACCCTCAACGAAATTAAACGGGTGGCCGAGGCGGGCGCCGACGTTGTGCGGGTGGCCGTGCCGCGCCCCGAAGACGCCGACGCACTGGGGGACATCGTGCAGGGGGCGCCCGTGCCGGTCGTGGCCGACATTCACTTCAACTACCAGTACGCCCTCAAGGCCATTGAGGCGGGAATTCACAAGGTGCGCATCAATCCCGGCAACATCGGCAAGCGCGAGTGGGAGCGCGAGGTGCTGGAGGCGGCCAAGGAGGCGGGCGTGCCCATCCGCATCGGTGTGAACGCTGGTTCGCTGGAGCAGGACCTTCTGGACAAGCACGGCTATCCCAAGCCGCAGGCCCTCTTCGAGAGCGCCATGCGCCACGTGGAGGTGTGCCACCGCAACGACTTTGAGGACATTGTCATCTCGGTGAAGCACTCCGACCCCTACATGATGATTCAGGCCTACCGCAAGGTGGCCGCAGAAACGGAGTACCCCTTACACCTGGGGGTCACGGAGAGCGGCACGCTCGACACCGGCACGGTCAAGAGCTCCATCGGGATTGGCGCGCTGCTGGCCGACGGCATCGGCGACACGATCCGGGTTTCCCTCGCCGCCGACCCCGTCGAAGAAGTCAAAGTGGGCCACCGCATTCTCAAATCGCTCGGCATTGGGCGGCCCGGCGTCAACATCATTGCCTGCCCCACGTGCGGCCGCCTCGTTGGCGACCTGTTCAGCGTGGTGGAGGAGGTGGAGGAGGCCGTGGCCGAGAAGAGCTTCGACAAGAACCTGGACGTAGCCCTTATGGGCTGCGCCGTGAACGGGCCGGGCGAGGCCGAAGGGGCCGACCTGGGAATCTCGCTGGGCCGGGGCCGTGCGCACTTCTTTAAGCACGGGGAGGTGGTGGACACCGTCCCCGAGGACGAGATCGTGGACACGGTCTTGGAGGCCATCGAGAACTGGGACGAGGAGGATGAGGGGACCGCTGGGACGGAGGGAGACGCTCCACAAGCCGCCGGCGACGGAGCCCCGACGGACGAGGAGGGCGCGGAGCAGGGCGCGGAAGACGCTACGGGAGTGACGAAGCCGGACCTGCCGGCGTCGTAGCCTCTCGGGAAGCGCCCGGCCGCCCTCCTTACGCAGGGCCTGCGGCGCCCGCATCCCATGGGGCCTACATCACGCCCGGAAGTCGAGCTCTTCGCGGCTGTCCCGAAGGGCCCTGGCCGAGGCACGGAGCGCCTCCCGCTCGTCGTCACTCAGCTCCGGGTCCACCCGCTTTTCCATCCCCTCCAGCCCCACAACGCAGGGCACGCTCAGGCACACGTCGTCGATGCCGTATGCCCCCTCGGGTCGTGTGCTCACGGGCAGCACGTTTTGCTGATCTTCCAGCACGGCCCGCACGATGCGCGCGATTACCACTCCAATGGCGGTGTCCGTGTGCCCCTTCCGCGCAATGATCTCGTAGGCGGCATCGCGGGCCTGCTCGAAAATGCCCTGCATCGTGTCCGTATCCCAGTCCGTGCCCAGCACGGTGCGCCCGTAGATGTCCTGCCCCCCAATCGTGGCGTTGCTCCAGATGGGCACCTCCGAGTCGCCGTGCTCGCCCAAGATGTACGCGTGCACCGAGCGGGGGTCCACGCCGTAGTGGCGTCCGAGTAGCGCCCGGAAGCGGGCTGTGTCTAGCAGCGTGCCCGTCCCCAGAATGCGACGACCGGGGCGGCTGCTCAGCTCCTGACAGATGTAGGTAAGCACGTCGACCGGGTTGGTGGCCACCACAAGGATGGCGTTGGGGGCGTGCTTGTCGAGTTGGATAATGATTTCGCGGAAGATTTCCGCGTTGCGCCGAAGCAGATCGAGCCGCGTTTCGTCGGGCGATTTCTGACTGGCCCCGGCCGCAAGCACAATGATCTGCGCGTTGCTGAGGGCAGGATAGTCGACAGCCCGGCACGTGATGCGCCCCACAAGCTGCTGGCCGTGCATGAGGTCCATGGCCTCTCCCTCCGCACGGCGCGTGTCCTGGTCGAGAAGGAGAATTTCACTGGCAAATCCCTGGTTAAAGATGGCGTAGGCGGCCGCCGTCCCTACATTTCCGGTGCCGACAATGCCGACGGTGCGTCGCTGAATCATACAAAACGCGCGTTGTGGTGGAAGAGCGAGAAAAGGGGCGCCGCGCGATAAGGTTGCGGCGCTATCCGGCAAGGTAAATGAGAAGGATGACTGCGATAAAGCTCACGAGTGTGAAGAGTCCCACCAGAACCGAGAACGTGCTGCTGGTGCGTGCTTGCTGCACCGGTCCGGCGGCCCGGGCCGTCGCCTGCGGATCGTCCGACGGCGTGGCCAGGGCGTCTTCGTCTTCCTGCGGCGGTGCCACGGCGAACGCGCGGGCGCTGCTCCAGGGGCCCGGATCCGCGGCGCGGAAGAGCGGACGCACCCGCCAGTGGAAGGACGTGACTTCGAGCGACAGCACGTCGTAAAGCGTGACCGAGGTGGTTCGGTCCACCGTCACGTCCACGGAAGGGGCCGAAAAGTCCGCGGTAGGGGCCACCTGGAGCTGGTACCCCGACGCCCCGGGGATCTCTTCCCATGCAAAGGGAACGGCGCTCTGGTCGACAGGCGTGTCGTTGCGGTCGGGGTGCAAGGGCACGGGGGGCGCGTCAACCCGTACGGAGCGCTCCGCCTCTCCGGCGTCGTCAGAGGCGACGGCGAAGTGAGCCGGGGCGCTCCAGGCAGACGGCTCCGCGCCCGCCGCTTCGGCCCGCACGCGCCAATACGCGGTGGAGGCCTCTTCGGGCAGTACCGACGCCAGGGGCAGCGCCGTTCCCCGCTCCATCGGCGCATCGTGGTGCACCGACTCAAACGCTTCGGTGCGTGCAACCTGCACCCGATAGCGCACGGCGCCGGGCACGGGCGTCCAACTGAACACTGGGGGCCCGTCTTCAACCGAACGCCCTGCCACCGGCTGGGTGGGGCACGGAACCGGCAGGGTCGTGAGGGACGTCTCTTGAGGAGAGGTGGACGTAGACATGGGAGCACAGAACGATGCAGAACGGGGACGAATAGCACCCAATAAGGTAAGGAAGGAAGCCGACGGCGTCCATCCTTTCGGCTACGCCGGAGCGCGGCCGGCCCCGAGGGCCTGCTCGGACGGGGCGGGCGAGGAGCCGAACGCCGCGGGCACGAAGAGCGGGGCACAGTTCGTCTGCCCCGACAACCGCGCCGGACGGACTTCCTGGACTCCTTGCTTTGGCAAGAACATTCCTGGATCCTTGCTTTGGCAAGAACAGTCGGCAAGAAGCCGCCTCCCCGCTTCGTCGACCCGCTCGTTGCTCCTTCGCGCCGTGGGACTGTGCGCAGTGCTGTCGTAGGGGAATCCCCCACCCGCTCTATCCCGTACAACTCTGCCGGGGTGACAAGCCGTCCCCGCATCGCCTTGTCTGCCGTCACGTTCCGCCCATGCGGCACGCGCCTCATGCTCGACGCCTCACGACGCCTTCTCCCCTACGTAGGGCTCGGGGCACTGGCCACCACATTTTTTCTGCTCGACTGGGCCCTGCCTGTCGGCACAACGGTGGAGCTGCTGCAGGTCGCCGTGATTCTGCTCACGCTGTTTCTGCCGGGACGGGCCCCCACGCTCGGATATGGCCTCCTCGCCACACTGTTTGTGGGTGCCGGATGCGTTGTCGAGTCGGCTCAGGTCGGGGCGGTGCAGGGCGTCCTAAATCGCGGGCTGGTAAATCGCGGGCTGGTACTGGCTGGGCTGTGGGCGGCCGTGGCGGTGGTGCTTCGCTACAAACAGGTGCGGCAGGCCCAGCGGGAGAGTGAGGCGAAGGCTCAGGCCATCCTCGAAACGACCGTCGACGGCATCATCACGATCGACGAGGCGGGCGCCATCGAGTCGTTCAACGAGGCCGCGGAAGACATCTTTGGCTACGACGCGGCAGACGTGATTGGAAAAAACGTGAAGATACTCATGCCGCCCCCCTACCGCGACGAGCACGACGCGTATCTGCGTAGCTACCACCAAACCGGCCGCCGCCGCATTATCGGCATCGGGCGCGAGGTCCGGGGACGCCGCAAGGACGGATCCACCTTCCCGATGGACCTGGCCGTGAGCGAGGTCGACCTGGGCGACCGCACCATTTTCACCGGCATTGTGCGCGACATCAGCGAGCGGCGCCGGCTCGAAAAAGAAATCCTGAACGTGAGCGAGGAGGAGCGCCGCCGCATTGGGCAGGACCTGCACGACGGCCTCGGGCAAATGCTCACAGGCATCGGGCTGCTGAGCCAGGACGTGGCCGAGCAGTTGCGGGCAGAGGACCACACACGCGCCAGCGACATGGCCGAAATCACCAGCCACATTAAAGAGGCCGACCGGTATGCCCGCGACCTCTCGCACGGCCTCATTCCGGTGGACGTAGAGGCCAACGGCCTCACCGAAGCCCTCCGGCGCCTCTCCCGAAATGCTGAGCGCCTGTTCAATGTGGACTGCTCGTTCCGCGAGGTCGACACGGTGCTGGTCCACGACAATGCCGTGGCCACCCACCTATACCGCATCGCGCAGGAAGCTGTCAGCAACGCCGTCCGCCACGGCGAGGCCGATGCCATCCGCATGGTCCTGGCCGACGGCGGCGGGCAGTTGCGCCTGCAGGTGCGGGACAACGGGGTGGGGTTTGAAGACGACGAGGTGGACGGCTCCGGGATGGGCGTGCGCATCATGAACTACCGGGCCCGCATGATCGGGGGCACCCTGGAGGTGAGCAGCGCGTTGAATGAGGGCACCGTGGTCACGTGCACTCGTCCACAAAGGCGTCCCGCCCCTGACGCGCCGCACGCAGACTCGCCCGCGCCGGCACACTCGTAGCGCTCCGTGCCCCATGGTTCCGTCCCCCGTTGGGGTCTGCTTTTTCTTTCCTGTAGCACCTGTTATCCTGTATCGTCCCGGACTGCTGCCCACAGCCCCGGCGGCTCCGCCTCCGTTTCGCCACGACGCCCTGCCCCTATGCACAGCATCGTTTATGCACGACATCGTTCTGATCGACGACCATCCTCTGCTCCGCAAGGGCCTTACGCGCACCATCGAAAAGGAGGCCGACCTCGACGTGGTGGGCCAGATGAACAGTGCCGAGGAGGCCTTGGGGGCCATTGAGGACCTGACGCCCGACCTGGCGGTCGTCGACATCTCTCTGCCCGGCATGAGCGGCATGGAGCTCATTAAGCACCTGCAGTCGCGCACGCCAGACGTCCGAATTCTGGTCGTCTCGCGGCACGACGAAAGCCTCTACGCCGAGCGCTGCATCCGGGCGGGGGCCCGCGGATACGTCATGAAGCAGGAGGCCGGCGACGCCATTGTGAACGCCATCCGCACGGTGCTCGACGGCCGCATCTTCGTGAGCGAGGAGATTAACGAGCGCCTGCTGCAAAGCATGGCCGAGGGCGGGCGCGACCGCATCATGCAATCGCCCCTGGAGGTGCTGAGCGATCGCGAACTGGAGGTCTTTGAGTTGACGGGCCGGGGCGATTCCACCCGCGAGATCGCCGAACGGCTCCACCTGTCCGTCAAGACCGTCGAGTCCTACCGCGCCCGCATCAAGAACAAGCTCAACCTCGACTCGGCCAACGAGCTCATGAAACACGCTGTGCAGTGGGTCGAAAGCGAAAACAGCACATAGCTGCTTTCCCTCTGCCGTGTGGCTGCCTTTTCTCCCCTCCCCCGTCTCTTCCGGTTCACTCAACCAACCGCCCCTGACTCATGCTCAACATCGACACCATTCTCTTCCCGACCGATTTTTCCCCCGTGGCCGAGGACGCCTTCGCCCACGCCACCCATCTGGCGCTCCAAACCGGGGCCACCGTCTACGTCTTCAATGTTGTCACGCCCGGCACGGGCGACGGCTCCAACCCCATGGACTTCCTGCCGGTGCGGCCGGTGAAGGGGGACGCGGTGGACGGGGCGGAGCCGCAGCGCATGGAGGTGCGTACCGCCACGCAGGAGCAGGGCACCGTGCCGGTCGTGTACACTCAGACGGAGAGCGCCTCGCCAGAGACGGCCATTGTGGAGCACGCCACCGAGCACGACGTGGACCTGGTGGTGATGGGGACGCACGGGCGCAAGGGCATGGACCGCCTCCTGAGCGGAAGTGTGGCGGAGGAGGTGGTGCGGCAGGCGCCCTGCCCCGTGTTCACCGTGCTGGCCCAGGACGAGGACGCCCCCCAAACGCCCATCGACCGCATCCTGGTGCCGGTGGACTTGTCGGAACAGTCGCCCCTGGTGGTGGAGCACGCTGCGGCGCTTGGGGAGGCGTACGGCGCGCCCCTTGACCTGCTACACGTGGTGGAGGAGGCGGCCTTCCCCTCTGCCTACGGCGTAGACCCTCTCTCGCCAACCCAGCCGGACGTGCAAGAGCGAGCGCGAGAAGCCCTCGAGGCGCTGGCGGCAGAGATCGAGGACGCGGGCGTGACGGTCCGCACCCACGTGCTTGCCGGATACGCCGCTCGCGACATCGTCGACTTTGCCTCGGAGCAGGCCGCCGACCTTATCGTGATGGCTACGCACGGCCGCACGGGGCTGCAGCGCTTCTTGATCGGCAGCGTCACAGAAAAGGTGGTCCGCAGCGCCTCCTGCCCTGTCTTCACCGTCAAAAGCTTCGGCACGTCGCTGGTGACGCGGCGGGCAGGCGAAGACGGAGCGTAGCGAAACCGCAGTGTAGCGAAACCGCAGTGTAGACCTGCCCCCTACGCAGGCACGACGGATCGGCGGGTCGCCGCGGGACGTGGGGTCAGGGCCACAGGCGGGCCCACATCCGCTCAGCGCGGCGGGCGAGGGGCTGGACACGGCGTCGCACCTGTGCCCAAACCGGACGCAACGCCTCCGTGAGGCCCTTCCGCACCTCTTCGCCCAACAGCCCCATCCGGGCCCGCCGCCACGCGACACTCCCCCGAAGCCGGCAGGCCACCTCCTCCTCCGACATGGAGGCGGACAGGTGAAGCGACCGACGGACGCGACGAGCAATTTCTTTTTCTCGGTCGCTGAGCGGGCGGGCGGGCTCTTCAGAGCGGGAGGACGGGCCTCGCATGGTCCATGCATTTCGTTACGCGACAAAACGACACGCTGGTGCAGACAGGCTGGTACAGGCACGCCGAAGGGGGCAGAAACGTTCGTCCACGGGCCTGCCCTCCAGGCGGCTGCGGCTCGGTGTTCGAGAACGGTTCCGTTTGCGGGGACACATGCCGCAACGGAGCCCGGCGCCTCCCCTGCGACAGGGCCAAACGCACAGGACGGCCGCGGCCCCCTTGTGCCTGTTACGGCTCTCGCCTCGGCTCAGGACGACGCCACCCGCGAGAGTTCGTCCCAGAAGCCCGGAAACGACACGCGGGCGCACTCGGCGTCGGTGATCGTAGTGGTGCCGTGGGCCACGAGGCCGGCCACGCCCATCGCCATGGCGATGCGGTGGTCGTCGTAGCTCTGCACCGTGCCCCCCAACAGGTTGGGCCCGTTGCCGTCGATGATGAGGCCGTCCTCGCGCTCCTGCACCTCGGCCCCGAGGGCCTGCAGGTTTTTGGCCATTGCGTGGAGGCGGTCCGTCTCTTTTACACGCAGCTCCTCGGCGTCGCGGATCTCGGTGCGGCCCGCCGCGCAGGCCGCCGCCACCGCGATGATGGGAATTTCGTCGATAAGATTGGGGATGAGGCGACCGCCCACGTCAATACCGGACAGTTCGGCGGAGCGCACCGTAATGTCGCCCACCGGCTCGCTGCCCTGCACGCGCTCATTCTCTACCGTGATGTCGGCCCCCATTCCGTCTAATACGTCGAGCAGGGCGGTGCGGGAGGGATTGAGGCCCACGTCGTCGAGGTGCAGTTCGCTGTCGGGCACCAGCGAGCCAGCCACGAGGAAGAACGCCGCCCCCGAAAAATCACCGGGCACCGACCAATCGGTGGCGG
>CAZFJR010000019.1:0-29591 GCA_964519235.1 uncultured Salinivenus sp.
ACCATGAACGTAGTAAGGACGGGGACAGACGTAGCGAGGCCGCCGTAGTCGTCCATCATGCGGGTGTGGCGCCGCTCGTAGAGCATGCCCAGGAGCAGGAAGAGCGCCCCCGTGGAGAGGCCGTGGTTCACCATCTGGATCACCGCCCCCTGCATCGCCTCCGTCGTAAACGCAAACAGCCCCAGCACCACAAAGCCGAGGTGGCTGATCGACGAGTACGCGACCAGGCTCTTGGCATCGTCCTGCACGCGGGCCACCAGCGCGCCGTAGATGATGCCAATGACAGCGACCACCGCAAACAGCCCCGCGTAGGTCTGCGCCACGTTCGGGAAAAACGGCAGGCAGAACCGGAGCAGGCCGTACGTGCCCATCTTCAGCAGCACCCCCGCCAGGATGACCGACCCGCCCGTGGGGGCCTGCACGTGCGCGTCCGGCAGCCAGGTGTGCAGCGGAAAGAGCGGGACCTTGATGGCAAACGAAAAGGCAAAGACCGCAAAGAGCCACCCCTGCGCCGCCAGCGGGACGTTGTACTCCAGCAGCGTGTACCAGTCGGTCGTAAACACGCCGTTGTTGACGGCATCCCCCGCCGCCGCGCCCAGGTAGAGAACGCCCACCAGCATCAGGAGCGAGCCCACCAGCGTGTAGATCACAAACTTGACCGCCGCATAGATGCGGTCTTGTCCGCCCCAGACCCCGATGATGAAGTACATCGGGATGAGGGTCAGCTCAAAGAAGATGTAGAAGAGAAACAGATCGAAGCTCGTAAAGACGCCCGTGATGCCCGTTTGCAGCAGCAACAGAAGCGCGTAGTAGCCCTTGTGCTTCTCGCCGATGTAAGTCCACGACGAGAGCACCACGATGGGCCCGAGCAGGGTCGTTAGCAGGACGAGGAGCAGGCTCAGGCCGTCGATGCCCACGAAGTACTTCACATCGTACGCGCCCGGCACCCATCCCGCCCACACATCGGCCATCTGCGGCGCCAGCGCCGTGCTGACCGACGGGTCGTACCCCACAAACAGCCCAAGGGACAGCACGAACGTGGCAGTGGTCGTGGCGAGGGCCGTCCACCGAATGGCCGCAGCCCGCCGCAGAAACAGCGTCAGGAGCGCCCCGGCGGCAGGGAGAAAAATGACGAGGGACGTGAGGTACGGGATATCCATCTATCGAACGATTAAGGCAATACCAATGGGCCGGTCAAACTCTTCTTGCGTACGCTTGCACGATCGGGACCCGCAGTGCGGCCCCCGGCGGACGCCCCCCCACAGACGAAGCCGCCTGTCCCTCAATCCGCCCTCACGCATCTCGTCTGGCGCATCTCGTCTCGCGCATTCCGTCTTGCGCCTCCCATCTCCCCCTCTGCCCTCGGGCGCAGGGCGCGGGGAGCAGTTCTCGGCTCCTCATCACACCCCAGCCAGCATCAGCCCGATTACCAGGACCGTTCCCAGGACGAGAGCGAGGGCGTAGTTCTGTACGATGCCCGTCTGCACGCGTCGGAGCAGGCCACTGGCGTTCTGGGCCGTGTCCGCCACCCCGTTCACGGCGCCGTCCACCACCACATCATCAAAGGGCGCGAGCGCCTTGCGGCCGATGCCGTTGATCAGCGTATCCACCACCACCCGGTCGTAGAAATCATCCCAGTAGTAGGTGTCCGCCCACACCCGATAGAGCCCGCGGAAGCGGCGTTTCACCACCGCATCGAAGGCCAGGCCCTGCGCCGTGTAGGCCCGCCAGGCATAGTAGACCGTCCCCACCGCGATGGCGGAGCTGAGCAGAATGAGCCCCCACTCCAGCGCCAGCGGCACATGCCCCGCCCCCGACGCCTCGGCCACCGGCCCGCCGTACTTCGCGCCCAGGTAGTGGTGAATCCAGTTCCACTTTCCGTCCTGAATCACCGCCGGCAGCCCGATAAACCCGCCCACCATCGACAGCAGGCCGAGCGCCCAGAGCGGCCCCGTCATCGTCGACGGCGACTCGTGGGGCGTCACGGCCTCCGCCTCCGGCCACCGCGGCTCTCCCTCGAAGGTGAGCATGTACGAGCGCATCATGTAGAACGCCGTGAGGATCGCCGTAATCACCCCCACGCCCCACACGACCAGGGCGTAGGTTTGCCCCCCGCCGTAGCCGTACTCGAAGGCCTTGAACAGGATTTCGTCTTTCGAGAAGAAGCCCGCCGTGAGCGGGATGCCCGAGATGGCCAGCGTGGCCAGCAAATACGTGGTGCGCGTGGACGGCATGTAGGCCCCGAGGCCGCCCATCGTGCGCATGTCCTGCGGATCGAAGTCGCTCGTGTCATGCCCCCGCGCCTCCAGGTCGTGCTCCACCTCCTCCATTCCGTGGATCACACTCCCCGAGCCGAGGAAGAGACAGGCCTTGAAGAAGGCGTGGGTGACGAGGTGAAAGACCGACACAAAGAACGCGCCCACGCCCGCCGCCATGAACATGTAGCCCAGCTGCGAGACCGTGGAGTAAGCGAGCACGCGCTTGATGTCGTTCTGCGCGAGGGCGATGGTGGCCGCCATGAGCGCCGTGGCGCCCCCTACAACGGCAATGATGGCCATGACCACCGGGGCCCCGAGCACGAGGGCCGAGAGGCGGGCCAGCAGGTAGAGACCGCTCGTCACCATCGTCGCCGCGTGGATGAGCGCGGACACGGGCGTCGGGCCCGCCATCGCGTCCGGCAGCCACACAAAGAGCGGAATCTGCGCGCTCTTGCCCGTCGCGCCCACAAAGAGGAGGAAGATGATCCAATTGAGCGTCGCCTCCGGCAGGGCCGGTCCCTCCGCGAGAATCACATCAAAGCTCAGCCCCCCGAGCTCCCGGAAGATCAGGAACATGGCCACCAGAAAGGCAAAGTCGCCCACCCGGTTTACGATGAACGCCTTGTTGGCCGCCGTGCTGTTGCTGAGGTCCGTGTACCAGAACCCAATCAGCAGGTATGAGCAGAGCCCAACCCCCTCCCACCCCAGGAAGAGCACCGGCAGGTTGTTCGCCAGCACCAGGTTGAGCATGGCGAAGATGAAGAGATTCAGGTAGGCGAAGAAGCGCCAGTACCCGGGATCCCCGTGCATATAGCCGACGGAGTACAGGTGGATGATGCCGCCCACACCCGTGACCACGAGCGTCATGAGAAGCGACAGCTCATCGATGCGGTAGGCAAACGCCAACTCCAGGTCCCCCGCCGCCATCCACGTAAAGTAATTGGCCACGACCGGCTCGCCCCCAAACGTCAGGAACAGGTACGCCGCCACAACGAAGGGCACCGCCACCGCGGCCGTCCCCACGGTGCCCAGCAGCTTTTCGCGCGTACGCAGCGATTCGACAAACAGCGGCGCCACGCCGTTCACCAGGGCCCCTGCAAGCGGCAGGAGGAGGACGAGACGGAGCAGAGCGGCAGAAGACATCGGCGGGGCAAGCAATCCAGAGAGAAGCGAGCGGGCGCGGCGGGCAGGCCTTAGTGTTTAAAGAGATTGATTTCGGCAATGTCGACCGTCACCTTGCTGCGGAAGATGGCAATGACGATGGCCAGTCCCACCGCCGCCTCCGCCGCCGCCACTGCGATGGAGAAGAACACGAGCATCTGCCCGCTCGGGTCGCCCATCGACTGGCTGAAGGCCACCAGCGTGAGGTTCACCGCGTTGAGCATCAGCTCCACCGACATCAGGACCACAATTGCGTTGCGGCGGAAGAGCACCCCCAGCGTGCCAATGGTAAACAGCACAGCACTCAGCGCGAGGTACCAGTTTAGGGCAACGTCCATCGTTCGTCGGCGGTTCAAATCAGAGGAGGACAAAAGGGGGACGGAGGAGGATGCCGTATTGTCCGGGCGTTCGTCCTGGGATGCCCGCAGACGCCCGGGCCCAAGGCAGGGCGGCCTCGCGGACAGAGGGTCCCAGCGCGACTCTCAATGCTACTCAAAGCGGCGCTGGGCGAGCAGGACGGCCCCGACCGTCGCGGCCAGCAGCAGGATGCCCGCCACCTGCAAGTGGAGGGCATAGCGGGTGAACAGAATTTCTCCGAGCGTGGCCGCGCTTCCCACCTCCGCGGCCGCGTCCACGCCAACTGGCTCCACGCCAAGATCCAGCCCGAGAGCGACCAGGTACAGCAGTTGGCTCAGCAGCACGAGCCCCGCGGCAAAGCCCCCGATGCGGGCCCAGTCCAAGGACCGAAGCTCCGGCAGCGCCGACAGGTTCAGGAGCATGATAACGAACAGGAACAGCACCATGATGGCCCCTGCGTAGACCAGGATCTGAATGACGCCGATAAACGACGCGTTCAGGGTCAGGTACAGGCCGGCGATGCAGAATAGATTGAGCACCAACCAGAGCGCACTAGACACCGGATTCCGGGCAATGAGCATGCCCAGGGCGGCGGCCACCGCCACCGTTGCCAGCAAAAAGAACATAGGAGGTGCAGCCATAAGCCCAATCGGCGGAGCGGGAAAAAGCGTCTCAGGCGCCGCAGAGCCGGAAGTTCGCCCTGGTCAAGGGTGCAGGTTGTGCGGCGTTTGCAGGCCGCAAAGTAACGCGCCTCCAACGTAGGGGCAAGATTCAGGGCGGTTAATCATGGATGAATTGAAATGCGCCCATTCTCTTTCCCTGTTTCTGGAGGCTCACCTTTCCAAAGGGAGCCGCTCCTTTACGCCGCGTCCGCCGTGGGTGCGACGCTCTCTGGGCTCCGGGCCGGGATTTCCGTCGGGGCCACGTGCAACGCACGAGCGAATGCCGTCTCGAACAGGGCTCCTTCCTCCTCGGCCGCCCACACCTCGAGCTGCGGGTCGCCCTCGGTGGCCAGAAAGAGGTGCAGGGCGGAGTCCGTAAGCCGGGCCCGCATGGCCGCCACGTTCTGAAAGTGGCCGCGGTCCAGCCCCTCCGCCACCCGCAACAGCCCCGCCATCTGACGCACGCGCTGCTGCCGCTCCGAAGAGAGCGCCCCAAACGCGTCGTCGGAGGCGTCCGGGAATGGACCGCGGTGGTATCCGGCCGCCAGGGCTATGAGAGACACCTCGTGCGACTGGAACCCCTGCAGGTCGGCGTGCTCGATGAGGTAGTGCGAGTGGGCATGGTGCTCGTCGTGCGTCACGAGGTAGCCCACGTCGTGCAGCAGCGCCGCGTACTCGAGAAGCTCCGCGTCGCTGGCCGGCCCCTCATACAGCGGGCGGCAGAGATCGAACAGAAACGTGGCCGTGGCCGCCACATGCTGGGCATGGGCCTCTTCCCAGTGGAAGCGGTAGGCGATCTCGTGGACGCTGCGCCGCCGCGGGTCTCGAAACGACGCCATGTGTTGCAGCCGGGCGTAGTTGGTGTCGATGAAGTGCGCCACCATCCCCTCGCGCAGGGCGTTGCGCGACACCCGCACGGACGCCACCGACGGCACCCCCGCACACAGGGTGTCGAGCAGCACAGCCCCCGCCCCAATCTGGTCGACCCGCCGCGGCTCAATGGCGGGGTGCGCCTCGCGTTCGTCCGCGGTCGCCTGCATGACCCACCGGAGCGCACTTCGCACCTGGGCCGCCGGAAAATCACGCTGAAATGGCCTCCGGTCTCCCTCCCGCTCCTGTGCCTGCGTCATCCGGACGAGGCTCTTCATGGTGCCCGACGACCCCACGATGGTGGTCACCCCGTGCGCCCGGGCCGCCGCCACCACCTCGGACAGCTCCGCCTTGAAATGAGCCCGCATGCGGGCCTGCTCGTCTTCCGACAGCGGATCGGTGCTCACGAACTGCTCCGTCATGCGCGCCGCCCCCAGTTTCAGGCTGGCGCGGTACACGTCGGTGTCGTTGTCCACCACGATGAACTCCACCGAGCCGCCCCCGATGTCCACCAGCAGCGACGACTCCGCAAAGTCCTCCGTGCGACTCACGCCCCGAAAAATAAGCCCGGCCTCCCGTTCCCCGCTAATGGTGCGGACGCGCAGGCCCAACTCCTCCCGGGCGCGCCGGATGAACGCCCCGCCGTTGCGGGCCTCGCGGATGGCGCTGGTGGCGTACGACAGGTACTCGCGGGCGTCCCAACCTTCTGCCAGCAGCTTGATGCGCGTGAGAGCCTTCATGCCCCGCTCCATCGCGTCGTCGGGCAGCCGGTTGGCATCGAGCCCCTCCGCCCCCAGGCGCACCATTTCTTTCAGGCGGTCGACCACCTGATAGCTCCCGTTCGGATGGACGTCCACGATGATGGCGTGGAAGGAGTTGGTCCCGAGGTCGATCACGCACACCCGGACGGGCGCGGCGGGTGCGGCGGTGCGGTAGGTGGTCTCGGGAACGAGAATACAAGCGGCACGCTCTCGGGGAAGGGGCATGAGCGGGTGCGGATGGTGGGCAGACGACGGGTGGATCGGGGGAAAGAGGGCTCGCGCCGCCGCGACGACGCTGATGGCCCCAGAAGGGAATCGGGTATATGCCAGTGGTGCCTGCGAGTTCGTCCCGGGGGCGCTTTGCTCTGCCAGCGAACCTCCTTCCGCTCCTCAGAACGTTTCTTACAACATGGGCGCTAAGTTTTTGCGCGACAACTATTAGGCCGAGGCCGGTTTTTCCGAAGGGAGTGCCGACACGACGGCAGTCTCCATTGCCGCTGGCGAATCGGCTTGGTCCCACCGCACCACCGCCAGTTCGTCGCGGTGCGCAGAGGTCCAGTGCGAGAGCAATCGAATTTCGGTGGCGTCCCGCTTCGAGAAGGCGTCGGTCGGCGACGCATCCGCCCCAAAGACGGCCTCGCAGCGCTCACGGAGGCGGGCCCGCTGGGCCTCGTCCAGGGGCGGGCGCAGCGGCACCGTGTCCCGAAACTGCCCCGCCCGCACCAGCAGCACGTCCACGCGGCCCTCGTGGGCGTTGTCGTGATGCACGAGAGCCGCGTTGTGCTGCCGCACCGGCGCGGCGGCCAGGCGCTGCTTGTCCAGGATGCGCTCCAGCTGCTCCACTGTGTCCCGAATCTCGGCCGCCTTTTCAAAGTTAAGATTCTCGGAGGCCTGCCGCATCCGCTCGCGCAGCCGCGCCACCACGCTCGGGTCTTGCCCCGTCAGGAAGGCCCGTACGCGCTCCACAACCTCGCGGTAGGTCTCCGGGTCGTCCGCTTCGCAGGGCGCCGTGCACCGGTCCATGTCGGCGTAGAGGCACCGCTGCCCCAGGCGGAGCCGCTCATCGTCGCACTCCCGCAGCTGAAAGAAGCGCCCCACCACGTCCACCACCATGTTCGCCTGCTCGGTGTTGCGCACCGGGCCGTAGTACTCCGCCGCGTCTCCCTCCAGCCGCCGCGTCCAGGAAATTGTGGGCACCTCGTGCGCCGTGTCGAGCCGAAGGAACGGGCGGCTGTAATACCGGCGCTGGGCGCGGTTGTAGCGCGGCTTCTCGGCCTTAATCCGGCGCGACTCCAGGAGGATGGCCTCCAGCTCAGTCGCCGTCGTCGTCCAGTCCACCGCTCGCACCTTCTGGAGCATCTTCCGCTTGCGGGCGCCGCTCGACTCGACCGCCGTGAAGTGGCTTCGCAGGCGGTCGGCGAGGCGCTTTGCTTTGCCGATGTAGAGGGGCGTGCCGGCGCTGTTTTTCATCACGTACACCCCCGGCGCGGACGGGGCGTCGGGGAGCGTGTCCTCCCGAATCGTCTCGATGTTGGTGGGGACCGACCGGACGTTCTGGTAGCTCTGGTGCTGGAAGCGGAGCAGCCCCTCCACGGTGTCGATCTCGTGCTCGAAGGCCAACTGGCTCAGGAAGCGTTGCAGGACGCGCCCCGTCGCCGCCGCATCGCCCAGTGCGCGGTGGCGGCCATTTACGTCGATGTCGTAGAACTGGGTGAGCCGACTGAGCCCTTTCGAGTCGAGCCCCGGCAGGAGGCGGCGGGCCAGCCGCAGGGTGCAGAGCGTCTCATTCGAGAGCGTGTCTCGCCCCAGGCGTTCCAGCTCGGCGTTGACGAAGGAGCGGTCGAACGACAGGTTGTGGGCCGTAAAAATGCCGTCCTCGAGAAAAGACAGGTACGCCGGGAGCACCTCCGCCCCCGGCGGCGCCTCAAACACCATCCCGGTGGTAATGCCCGTAAGCTTCGTGATGCGGCCCGGAACGGACTGCTGGGGGTTCACGAGCTGCTGAAATCGGTCCACCACGTCGCCATCGCAGACCTTCACGGCCCCCAACTCAATGATCCGGTGATCGTCGGCGGACGTGCCGGTGGTCTCCACGTCCGTCACGACAAACGTTGCGTCGGAGAGGTTCATGCTAGTCGGGGCGCTTCGGGGTGAGATGCTCGTGCTTCGCGTCCAGCAGGCGGAGGGGCGGACGGCCGTACTCGAAGCCGTGCAGCGCCCCCTCCCAGGAACCGTACTGCGGGTTGGGTAGCACAATCCAGCGGGTGCCCCAGTATTCGCGGAAGGCCCGGCCGCGCTGGCGACGAGCCGTCACCGAGGTGTCGACCTCCGCGGCAAAGTCCCCAAAGTTATCGCCTACCAGCAGCAGAATCCGGTAGCGCTCGGCCACCCACTGGCGGCGGGCCGTCTTGGCGTCCCACCCTGGCTGCTCACCCTGTGTGAGCACGGCGTCCGGTGCGTCATCGACGGGAAACCCGAGCGCGCGGAGGTTTTTTCGGGTGGGGGCCTCCACGTCCGCGTCGCGATTGGTAAGATACACCACCTGCACGCCGTTTTGCACAGCGGCCTGCGTGAACGCCTGTGCCCCCGGCACGGGGGCCGCCTGCGCCTCACGAACCCAGGCCTTCCAACTCTCGGAGCCGTAAGCCTCGTCTTCGCGGATGAGGCGGGCCTGGTACGGGCTGTTGTCGAGCACCGTCTCGTCGACATCCAGGACGACCGCCGGGGGCTTGTCCCGGTAGTCCTGGTGCCCCATTTCTGCCTGCTCCGTCGACGCCGTCCACGTGCTGTCCGCAAGGCCGCGCTGCATCATCTGCTCGGCCAGCACATACGCCTGCCGGGCCGTGCCGTCGTACTCGACCGCCGTCTGGGTCCACAAAGTGCTGTGGAGGAGCGGATTGCGCAGATAAGCCGCCCGCGAGAGGCTGTCGGTGGCGGCCCGCAGGCTGTCCACGCGCTGCTGCAACGTGGCCACCCGCGAGGCGGACGGCGGCGGCCGTGTAGTCTGGCATGCGGACAGCAGAAGCGCGAGGACGAGGAAAAACGGGGAATGTCGGGACACGGAAGGGCGCGTGAATCTACTGCGTGAACCTATGAAGAGACGGGGCAGTGAAGGGGCGGGGCAGGAGGGAAGGGACAACAGCCGAACGCCGCACATGCCTCCGCCCACAACGTACCCGCCAGCGAACACGGCGGCAAGGCCTAACGCCGCACGAGTGTACGGCCCTTTCCCCAGCGTGTTGACCAGACCCCCAACACGCCCCCTCCCTTTCTCAGGGTATCCGCCCTCTTTCCCCCGACCCAATGTGGGACGTGAACTCTGCCAATTTTTCTCGTGTCTCTCATGGGGTTGCTTGGTCCTTTGAAAGCGATGCGTACGGGCACCCCCGGCAGGGCGCGTGGCCTCGGCACTCCAAGCAGGACGTGCGCCCCGGGCCCGGCTCGAACCCACAGGTCCTTTTCACAAAACCACCGCTTTCTCCCCCGGGGCGTCGGCCCAACGTACCAACAGGCCCAGAATCCCTCCTTGCCCGTAACAAACCTGCCTGGCAGGCCCGCCCCCCGCGGACATCCGGAACGATTTGCCCGTCCAAAGGTGAAGGCACGTGTACACTTTTTACCCCTGCAACGCTCCAGACTACATGCCTGACGCCGACGACTTCCTGAAGTTCAGCAAAAGCCTCTCGTCGCTCCCGAGCAGCATCTACTCCGGGGGCCTCGGGGACTCGCCGCAGTCCGGACTGGTGCCGAAGGTGGTCGAGCAGACAACGCGTGGGGAACGGGCCTACGACATCTTCAGCCGCCTGCTGAAGGAGCGCATCATCTTCATCGGCACGCCCATCAACGACCAGATCGCCAACCTCACGGTGGCACAGTTGCTGTACCTGGAAAGCGAGGGCTCCAGCCAGCCCATCAACCTGTACATCAACTCCCCGGGCGGAGTCATCTACAGTGGCCTGGGCGTGTACGACACCATGCAGTACGTGGAGGCCCCCATCGCGACGACCTGTGTGGGCCTGGCGGCCTCCATGGGATCGGTCTTGCTGGCCGGCGGCAGCGACGGACAGCGCGCCTGCCTCCCCAACTCGCGGGTGATGATGCACCAGCCCATGGGCGGCACGCAGGGCCAAGCCTCCGACATTGAGATTCAGGCGCAGGAGATGGCGTGGCTCAAGAAGCGCCTCTACCAGATCCTGGCCCACCACACGCACAAGAGCATCGACCAGATCGAAGAGGATGCGGATCGCAACTACTGGATGAGCGCCGTGGAGTCGAAGGACTACGGCCTGGTGGACAAGGTCCTGAACCAGGACAACCTGGATGCCATCAAGGCCCTCCACGCCAACGGGGAGGCTGAGACGGACGACGAGTAGCCTTGCTCCCCGCAGGCGCCATACAGGCGCTCGGCCCATCGCCAGTCGTCGGCTGGGGATGGGCTTTTTCAGTCTGGGGCGCCGCCCTCTGCTCTGTCACGCTACGTCCCCCTCTCCGTCCCCCTCGCCTTCACGCCCACCGCCACAATGAGCGAGCTCCTCAACGACAAGCCCGACGCGCTCGTCCAAAAACTCGACGCCCTCCCCACCGATCCGGGCGTCTACAAGTTTTTGGACGCCGACGAGTCGGTGCTCTACGTCGGCAAGGCCAAGAACCTCCGCTCGCGGGTCCGGACGTACTTCCAGAACAGCCGGCAGCGCGACGGGCGCATCGAGGTGATGGTGCAGAAGGCCGCCGACGTGGACATCATCGTCACGGATACGGAGGCTGAGGCGCTCATCCTGGAAAATAACCAGATCAAAGAGCTTCAGCCCCGCTACAATGTCAACCTGCGCGACGACAAGACCTACCCCTACATCTGCATCAAAAACGAACGCTTCCCCCGCGTTTTCAAGACGCGCACCGTAGAGCAGGACGGCTCGGAATACTTCGGGCCTTACGCGGACGTGTCGAAGATGAACAAGATGATGGACGCGATCCGGTCGGTCTTTCAGCTGCGCACCTGCTCGCTCGACCTGCACGAAGAGAAGATTGAAGCCGGGACGTACGACGTGTGCCTCCAACACCACATTGACAACTGCAAGGCCCCATGCGTAGGCAAGCAGTCGGAAGCGGACTACATGGAGACAATCGAGCAGGTCAAAAAACTTCTGAACGGCCAGACCCAAACGCTGATCGACCTGCTCGAGGACGAGATGCACGAGCAGTCCGACCGGCACAACTTCGAGGACGCCGCCCGGCTGCGCGACCAGATCAAGGCGCTGAAAAGGTACTCGCAGGACCAAAAGATCGTCAGCCAGGACTTTGCGGACCGCGACGTGTTTGCCCTGCACGTAGACCGTGAGGAGGGCATCGCCTGCGGGGTGCTCTTCCAGGTGCGCGAGGGAAAGATGATTGGCAAGCGGCACAAGTACATCCGCCCCATTGAGGGCCGGGGGGACGAGGAGCTCGCGCTGTCGTTTGTGGAAAACTACTACGCCGACGCCCACTTCGTGCCCGAGGAGGTGCTCCTCTCGCACGACCCCAACGACCACCCGGCACAGGACACGCACGCACTCGAAGCGTTGCTGCGGCAGGCGCAGGGCCGGCAGGTGCCCATTCGGGTGCCCCAGCAGGGCGACAAGGCCAGCCTCGTCAACATGGCTCAGTCGAACGCCAAACTGCTGGTGGGCGAGTGGAAAACGCAGCAGATGAAGCGAGAGCGCGACCGCATTCCGGAATCCGTGAAGGCGCTCAAGGGCGAGCTCGGGATGGACGACCTGCCGCGCCGCATCGACGGCATCGACGTGTCGCACCACGGCGGCAAGGAGACGGTGGCCTCCTGCGTGGTCTTTACGGACGCCACGCCGCGCAAGAGCGACTATCGCACCTACAAGATCCGCTCGACCGAGGAGGGCACCCCCGACGACTACCAGGCGATGCGCGAGGTGGTGCGGCGCCGCTACCGGCGCATGATCGACGAGGACGGCCCGTGGCCCGATCTGCTGATGATTGACGGGGGCAAGGGGCAGCTCAATGCCGCGGTGGAGGTGCTCGCAGACCTCGGCGTGCGGGACCAGTTTCGGGAGATTGGCCTTGCAAAGCGGCTCGAAGAAGTGTTCACGCCCGGCGATTCCGCCCCGGTGCTCATCGGCAAGGACAGCCCCGCCCTCCAGCTCCTCCAGAAGGTGCGCAACGAAGCCCATCGGTTTGCCGTCACGTACCAGCGCAAGCGACGCAAGAAAAAGACCCTCCAGTCGGAGCTTCTCGACATTCACGGCATCGGCCCGAAGACGGCGCAGAAGCTGCTGGGGGAATTCGGCTCCGTCGCTAAGGTAAAGGAGGCCGGCGAAAAAGCCCTGGCCGACGTGGTGGGGCCCGCAAAGGCAAAAACCGTCGCGCAGTACTACGCAGATCCCGAGAGCACCGTGGCAGCCGAGGCGGAGTAACAACGCCCCCTGTTGTACCCGCACCGGATCGGCGCGACCGGAAAACGTGTTGGGATAGATCTTTTCCAATAACGGAATTATGTAGTACAGCCGAAGCGGCAAGGCTCCTGTCTGCTTCGGGGCGCCGGAACGCGTAGTGACGTCCTGCGCAAACACGCAAGACACGCCGTGGCACCTGGCCACTCATCGCCTTCCCTTCCCCTTTTTCCCCAGCCCTTCATGCCCCGCCGCAAGCGCTTCGGGATCTGGGGTGCTCTCTCGCGTCGGCGAACGCCGGAGGACTCCATTCGTTGGGCAGAGCACACCAGCGCTCACCCCCTCTTGCCTCTTCGCCGCCTCCTCCATGGCACACTCCACCCCCGATGCGCTTCTCAACCAACTGGTGGACACCCACTGGGCCACAGCCGCCCGGCATGCGTGGCGCCAGTACCAGCAGCGGGGGCGAGGGGCCATCGTGTTCCCGGTGGAGCCCGATGCCACAGAGGGCGAACGGACGCCCCTGCGGTACCTGACCTTCAGCGACGACTCGGAAGCGCAGCGCGGGGCCTTCGCCAAGCTTCACGAACTGGTGCGCGCCTATGACCCCGAAGTCCAGGTAGTGGCCGCCGCACAGCTGCCCGACGACCGCACCGTGTTTGACGTGTACGAGCAGGCGCCGGCGCCTCCGGAGGCTTGATGCGGGGCACCGGTCGTGTTCCTCCGGGTTCCTCATCCCAGGACGCCCCCGAAAAGAAGCCCGAGGTAGCCCAGGTACAACGCTCCCAGAAGCGCTCCCTCCCGGCGACCAAGGACGAAGCCGGTTCGCAACAGCGGGAGCACCAGCACGGCCGTGCCCACCATCGCCCACAGCCCCAGGTCCGACAGGCTTCCCGTAAGCACGGGCTGCACGGCCGCGGTGAGGCCCAGAATGCCGAGAATGTTCAGGACGCTGGACCCCACGGCATTGCCCACCGCAAGGTCGCCTTCGCCCCGATAGGCCGCCAGCACAGACGTCGCCAGTTCCGGAAGGCTGGTGCCAAGCGCCACGGCCGTGAGCCCGATCACCACCTGAGGCACCGCGAGGGCCTCCGCAATCTGAACAGCCCCATCCACCAGCCAGTCGGCCCCTCCGAGAAGGCCCCCGAGGCCCAGCACCACAAACCCGGCATCGAGAAGCAGGCCGTGCTGCACAGGCAGCCCCCCCGCAAACTCGTCCTGGACCGCTTCGGGCGAGCCCTGCGAGGCCCAGGCCGTGTAGGCCAAGTACCCGATGGCACCGGCCAGGAGCACGGCCCCATCGAGGCGGCCCAACTGGCCGTCTTGTACCAGCAGAGCCAGCCCCCCGGACACCACGACCAAAATGGGCCCGTCCACCCGGACCACCTGCGCCTTCACCTGCAGGGGCTTCACCAGGGCCGCGAGGCCCAGGATGAGCGTGATGTTGCTGATGTTGGAGCCCACGATGTTGCCCACCCCAATCGCCGCGCTGTCCTTCAGTACCGCGTCGAGGCTTACCACTAGCTCCGGCAGACTCGTTCCAACGGAAACGACCGTAAGCCCGATGACGAGCGGAGACAGCCCGATGCGGCGGGCCAGCGATGCGGCGCCCTGTACCAGCAGCTCCGCCCCTAAGGTCAGGAGCGCGAGGCCGCCGAGCGTCTTCAGAAAAAGGAAAACCATATAGATGCGGACGTCAAACGGCGAAGCGCCTTGTACGCTCCCCCTAGCGAGCGAGACCGGGTGCGCGCATGCGATTCCCTCCCACCCTCAGCACACACGTCCCGAGGCCGTCTCACTCACCGAGGGCCTCCGTGGGCTGGGATGTCACCGACTGCACCACCTCCGCCAGTTCGGCGTCAGCCGCCCGCCATCCTCCCGCTTCATAGTGACCGAGGAACGTTTCGATCAGGGCCGATTTGTCGTCGTATTCCTCCTGCAGGACCTCGAACCGTTCGGCGGCCGGCGCCGGACGCGGGCCCCACGTGAAGAGCTCGGTGCCCTCCTCAGAGAACGCCACGAGCTTCGGGATGCTCCGGCTGCCATCGGTCAGATACTGATCCATGACGTCCAGATTTTCGTCCCGCGGCAGGATGCGGAGGGCCACCGAGTCGCTCAGGCCCGCCGCCTCTGCAACAACCGGAAGCAGAAACGCCGAGTCGCCGCACCACGGCTCCGTGAGCACCATCCACAGCTGCGGGGCCTCCACGGTGGCCACTGCGGCTCGGAGCCTCTCGGACGGGGTGTAGGCGTCGTGGACCTGGGCCTGGCGCTCCCAATTGTAGTTCAGGTAGTGGTGCATCCGTCGCTCGGATGCCTCCGCCCCCGGAGAAGGCCCTGTTTCCGTCCGGCGCTTCCAGTCGGCTCGGTAGTCCTCGTAGCGGAGGCCCTCATGCGGACGGCCTTCGTCGAAAAAATCGGGCATCGGTATAGAAGGGAAGAATGGTGGGTGGGAATGCGGAAAGAGATGCTCCTGCATGCGCGTTCGCCGCAGAGCGGAGCAAGCGTTCGGTAGAATCCGATGCTGCAGAGAGTGGTGCTGCAGAGAGTGGCCCGCGAACGGCAGAGCACAGACGGAGCGCCGCCGCAGAGGCCTGATTCCGCGAGCTCGGACAGGGCCATGCTCCCCCACACCGGCGCAGCCCAGGGCCAAGGCGACAATGAGACTCGGCCTTGGCGGTTGAGAAACAGGCACGCCGGCCGTGTGCCCCACGGCGCATGCGCTCCTGAATCAGGTCATGTACGCGTCTAGACCAAGTCGCTTACCGTAGCTGCCAGGTACCCTCCCACGGCGAGGCCGCTGGCAACGAGGATCGACTGGCGAAGACTGAAGGACTCGTCCGCTGCCGACAGCGCTTCCTCGTCGACGTCCGACGACTCCTCGAGGGCCGCCTCTGCCTCTTCAGCCAGCGTCTCTCCAAACTCCTTCGCTTCGTCGGAGGCCTCCTGCGTTGCCTGGCGGATAGACTCGCCCGCCTCGGCCCCGGCCTCTTGAGCACGCTCCGCAGCCTTACGAAGCAGGTTCTGGGCGTCCTCCCGCACATCTTCCCCCCTCGCCTGCGCGCGTCGGGCCCACTGCTGCCCAGCCGCCTGTGCCCGCTCGCGAACCTGCTGTCCGGAGCGAGCGGCCCGGTCGGACAGGTCGCGGCCCACATCCTGCGCCACACGGCGGGCATCGTCGGCAACGTCGCGGAGGTGATGGCGGGCCTGCTCCGAGAGTGTCGGGGGGCGACTCCGCGTCGCTTCCGCGAGGCCGTATCCCGCCGCCCCGCCGAGGAGCGAGGCCAGCGACAGTGCCCAGAAAGGATGACGCTGTAGCCAGTTGCGGTCCTGCTGTCTGGCCTGCTGGGCCCGGAGACGCGTCACCTCGGCGCGAAGCTCTTCCAGCTCTTCCTGCATGGGATCGGGCTGGGAGGGCTCCGGCGTCTCACGAGCGTCGGGGGACGTTTCGGGGGACGTTTCGGAAGACGACGGGTCGGCGGACGAGGAAGTGCTCATGGGAGTGAGGAATTGGATGTGTGAACGCGGGATGGAAGAGGCGACGTACAGCCCAGCGACGGTCTCGCCGTGCAGCGGCGCCGCAGACAGCCCGCTTCTCTCCGGGCCAAGCTCTGCGGGCCGCGGGCGGGGCTGAAGGCCCAAAACGCGCCGGGCAGGACGCCATTTCGCCGGAAGAGCAGGCACGCACGTGCAGACGACCTTGCCGGCCGTCTGGATCACTAGCCGTCTGGCGCTCAGGAGTTTCGGAGGAGGGCCCCGACGAACGTGCCCACGGCAAACGCCCCGAGCATGGCCGCCTTCTGGTGCTGCTGCACCCAGAGCCGGGCCATATCGAGAGCCATCGAGGCCGAACGATCCTCGCCCATGGGCGGCGGCGCAGCGCCCTGCTCCTCGCCCGGCGCGCCCCAGTCGTCCCCCGAGGCGCCCCAGTCGTCCCCCGAGGCCTCCCAGGGCGGCGACTGGGCGCCCCCTGAGGACGGCCCCGAGGCCGAAAAGGGATCGTCGGGGCCGGGCTCGTTGGAGAACGGCTCCTCAGAGAACGGCTCATCGGAGGACGGTTCGTCGGAAGGGGAATCGTCGGAAGGGGAATCGTCGGACGAAGGCTCGGAGGGAGCGTCGGTCATGGCCGTGAAGAACGTTGGCGGAAGAGCAGAATTGGAGGAGGAGCGGGCCGGTGTGCTCTCGTTGGCGGGCGACCGGTCGCCCGGGCGATCTTGCCAAGGTCGAACCGCTTTCGGCCGCCCTCGTAGGAGGAACGGCCGGACCGAGCGGGAGGCGCCCCGCCCGGCATAGGTGCCCGTCGCAAAATTATGACTCTGACTCCCCCAAAGATGGTTCCTTACTGGTGCCGATTTCTTCTCGCCTGCGTGCTCGTGGGAGGGCTGGGCCTCCGTCCGGCCCAGGCACAGCGCCACGCGCCCCAGGCAGAGCAGGCCTTCGCCGACGCGGTGCAGCTGTACGAGCAGGGCCTCTACCCAGACGCCGCCATGGCCCTGTCGGCCTTCCGGGACGCCCAGCCGCAGCATGCCGCCGCCCCGCAGGCCCTGTACCTCGAGGCCCAGGCGGCCCTTGCAGACAGCAACGACGCGGAGACGCGGCGCCTGCTCAGTCGGCTGCAGCGCGACTACCCGGCGCATCCGCGTGCCCAGGCGGCCCAGCTCGGCCTGGCGCAGTACTACCTGGACCAGGGCGCCCTTCAGAAGGCGAAGAGCCAGCTCCAGGTGATCGCGACGGCCCCCAACAGCCCGCAGGAAGGCGCACGAGCCCTCTATCTGCTGGGGCGTACCGAGCAGACCCAGGGCCATCTCAACACTGCCCTTCCCTACTTTCGGCAGGTGTACACGCGCTACCCAAACGCCGACCTCGCCCCGGCGGCCCTCTACGCACAGGGCGTGGTGCAGGTGCGCCAGAAACGCTACGACCGCGCCACCGCGTCGCTGGAGCGGCTGGGCGAGACGTACTCCGCCTCGCCCTTCGCCCAAAACCTCGGGACGGTGCTCGGAGAGGTGTACTACCGGGTGGGCCAGTACGAGCAGGCGGCCACCGAGCTGCAACGACGCCTTCCGACCCTTCAGGGCTCGGACCGCACCCGGGCTCTGTTCCTGCTTGGCGAATCGTACCGACAGCTGGACCGGGGGGAAGACGCGGCCACGCAGTACCAGCAAATTCTGGACGCGGCCCCCAGCGGCCCCTACGCAGCCCCCGCCCGGTACGGACTGGCGTGGCAGCACTACAGGGCCGGCCGGCACCGGGCCGCAGCGGACGCCTTTGCGAAGGTGCGCGGCACAGGCGACACGCTGGGCACGCAGGCAACGTACTACGAGGCCGTTAACCGGGCCCTCCTCGGCGCCTCCGAGCAGGCCCTGCGCCTCTACCGGACGTACCTGCAGAACGCCAAGGACGAACGCCTCACCACGGAAGCCCGCTACGAGGCCGGACTGTTGCTGTACCGACAGGAGAACTACCGGGAGGCCGCTGCCACCCTGCGCCCCCTCACCGCCGCCTCGGCCCCCTCGGAACGACGTGGAGACGCCCTCTACTGGCTGGGCAACGCCTACCTCGCAAGCGATCGGCTGGACCGGGCCCTGGACGCGTACGCGCAGGCCATCGAGCAGGGCGCTGCGCCCCCGTCGGCCACGGCAGAGGTGCGGTTTCAGCGGGCCTGGGCCCTCTACCAGAACGGCCGCTACGCGGAGGCCGCCCCCCTCTTTCGCACCCTCGCCCAGAAGCACCCCGACACCGAGCGGGGACAGGAGGCCCTCTTCTGGGGGGGCGATGCGGCCTACCAGCAGGGCCAGTACGCCCGCGCCCGCGCCCTGCTGCGCCGCTACCTCGACGCTGCCCCCGCAGGGAGCCGCCGGGCCGGTGCCCAGTACGCCCTCGCCTGGACGCACTTCAAACAGCGCAACTTTGAACCCGCGGCACGCCTCTTCCGGGCAGTGGTGCAGGCCGACGCCGAACTGCCCGACACCGGCATTCCGTACCGCCAGGACGCCCGGCTGCGGCTGGCCGACTGCTACTTCGCCCTGAAACGCTACGACGACGCCATCGCGGCCTACGGGCAGGTGGACGGCAGCGGCACCGACTACGCGCTGTACCAGGCCGGCAAGGCGCTCTACTTTGCCGACCGCCCCGCCGACGCCCTCAGCCGCCTGCAGCGTTTCGCAGACCGCTCTCCGGACAGCCCCTTCCGCCCCGACGCCCTGTACCGCATCGGCGACATTCACTTCCAGCAGCAGCGGTACCAGGCAGCCCGCGAGGCCTTCCGGCGCCTGCTCGACGCCTACCCGGACGACCCGCGGGCGCCCGAGGCCCAGTACGCCATCGGCGACTCTTACTACAACGCTGGCAGCATGGAAGATGCCGTGGGGGCGTACCGGGCCGTCCTCGAAACCTACCCCCAGAGCTCCTCGGCCAGCGAGGCGGCTTCCAGCCTCTTCTTTGCGCTCAACGCGGCTGGCCAGCAGGACCGGGCCGACGCCCTAATCGCGTCGATCAACGAAAACACCCCGGACGCCGCCCTGGAAGACCGCCTCCGCTACCAGCGCGCCCGGGCCGCCTACCAGCGCGGCGAGTCGAAGCGCGCCCTCACGCTGTTTCGCGCCTTCGTACGCACGGCCTCCGCGTCCGCCCCCATCCCGAACGCCTACTACTACCTCGGGCTCCTCTACGCCGACCTCGACCAGTACGCCGAGGCGCGGAACTACCTGCAGCAGCTTACCGACCAGTACCCGGACAGCGAGTATTTTGCCGAAGCCAGCCTGCGGCTCGGAGAGATCCGGCTCGACCGGGGCGCCTACGAGGACGCCGCCGCGGCCTACCGGGCTGCCGCCACAAGCGACGCCACGCCCGACGCGCTTCGCGCACAGGCCCGGTACGGACAAAGCAGGGCCCTCTTGCAGCTCGGGCGCACCAGCGAGGCCGAGGCGCTTCTCACCAAAATCGTGGAGGCGACGGCCCAGGGGCCGCTCCGGGCTGCGGCACAGTTGGGGCTCGGGCGGGTGCGTGAGGCGCAGGGCCGCACCGCCGAGGCGCGCGACCTGTACCGGCGCGTGCTGCAACGGTCGGACAGCGAGACCGGAGCCGAAGCCCTGTATCGACTCGGGCGTCAACTGCGCACGCAGAACCGCCCGCAGGCCGCCATTCGCGAACTGCAGCGCATGCCGTCCCTCTTTGCCGGCTATCCGGAATGGGAGGCCCGGGCGCTGTTGGAGCAGGCCCGGGCGTACCGCGACCAGGGCCAGACCGGCCAGGCGGTTCAGCTGTACGACGAGGTTCAGCAGAGCTTCTCCGGAACCCCCTTCGCCGAGACGGCGCAGGAGGAGCAACAGTCCCTCGAATCGTCGTAGCCCCCCGTCCGTTGCCTTGTCGCTTCCGCTCTGAACCACGGCCTCTTTCCATACGGCCCCTTCCCATGCGCCCCCTCCGCCTCCTTCTTTTTCTCCCGGTCCTGCTACTGCTTTCCCCAAGCGCGCACGGCCAGGAGGCCGACACCACGCAGCTTCCCGAAATTGCCCCACGCGAAATTGAGATCCGCAGCGAGCGTGAAATTGCCCTCCCTGCCCTGGAGCGGCAGCCCCTCACGGGCTTTGCAAGTCCGCCCGACCTGCCGGCCGTGCCTGCCGACCGCGCCCCGTACGTGAGCACCTACACCTACCCGCTCAACAATCTGCCCGAAAGCCTCCCCCTCCCCCAAACGGTGTCCCCCCCCATGCAGCCCACCGGGCCCGCAACGCACGGGTTTCTGGAGGGCGGCACCGGTCGGTACTTCAGCCGCTTCTTCGAGGGCCGCCTGGGGCAGCCGCTCTCTTCGACCACGCGCCTGTCGGTCCACGGCGCGTACACCGGCACCGAGGCCGATCCCGACGACGACGTGGCCGAGGCCCGCGTCCGTCTCGAACACGCCCCGCAGGGACTGCGCGTAGACGGCGAGCTGTACGGAGCCGTTCAACGCTACGCCCTGCACGGAGCCCGCCCGCCGACGCCCGACACCCTCGACACGCCCTCCCGAGAGGGATCTGGGGCCGGCGGGTCGGTTGCCGTGACCAACACGGGAAGCATCCCCGCCACCGCAGAGATGCGGTACGATTATGCCTCCTACAACTCCGCGCTGGGCACGACCGATCGGGAGTTCAGTCAGCAGCAGTTTGAGCTGCACGGAACCGCCACCGTGCCCGTGCGCCTCCGGCCGCACGTCGACGCCACGTACCGCCGCTCCTGGCTGGGGGGCGACCCGGCAGACGACACGGCGTTCGACCTAGAGGCCACCGGCACGGTCTCGTTCCTCGAAAGCGACTCGTCGCGCCTCGAGGTGGGCCTCACCGCCCTGGCCTACGGCACCCCGGCCGCGCCGGCAGTCCCCTCCGCCGGCACAGCCGAGGCCACGTACCTTGCCCCAACGGTACGGGCCGAGTGGTGGATTTCCGACGCGTTCCGGCTGCACGCGCACACCCTGCCGCGACTCGGCGACTCGTCGCTGGACCAACTCTACGCCACAAACCCGTACGTCGAGTTCGCCTCGTCACTCCAGCCCACTCTCGAAACCACCCATGCGGAAGCGGGCCTTACCTATACGCCCGGTCCGGTGCGCATCGTCGCGGCGGCCGGGTACCGCTACGCCCCTACCTACCGGTACTTCGTGCTCTCGCCCCAGCAGCCGGGCCGCTACGGCAACCTGTACGAGGTGCGCTACGACAACGCACGCATCCTGGAGGGCCGAGGCGAAATCGCCCTGCAAGGCACCGACGGCATCCAGGCCTCGTTGGCAATTTCGGTGCGCGACGGCACCCTCGGACCCGACGATGCAGACATTCCAAACTTCGCCGCGGTCACGGCGGACGCCATGCTCGGGGTCTCCTTTGCCGGGGGCGACGGCTTCGTAAAGGCCCACGGCCGCCTGGAAGGCCCCCGCAACGCCAGCCTTCGTCCCGACGCCCGTCGGACCGACACGTACGCGTCTGTGGATTTGGAAGGCTCCTACGCGCTAAGTCCCCGAATCGAAGTGGTGGCGCGCGCCGAAAACCTGTCTTTCGAGGCGCCGGTTCGCTGGGCCCGCTACCCACGCCCGCCCGCCCAGGTATCCGCCGGCCTTCGACTGACGTGGTAGCGCGCGACAGTGGCACGCCCTAAGTTGGTTTCTGACCCCGTGTCTTGTACGTTGTTCGCCCGCTCTGCTTCACCGGATGCCTGCCGTTCCCATGAGCTCCCCCTCGGCCGAAGAGGTCATCGATGCGTTTATCGAGGTCGTTCGTGACGAGCTGGCGGACGACAACGCCGTGGAGGTGCCGTCGCTCGGCACCTTCGCCGTGGAGCACCGCCCCAGCGCCCTGGAGCGCACCGATGACGGCCACGCGCTTGCCCCGCCCCGCAACGCCGTGGTTTTCACGCCCGACACCGAGTGAGTTTTCCCCGCGATCCGCCTCATGCCTTCTTCCATTACGCCCCTTCTTGCCGAACGACTTGACGTCTCGGAAGAGCGCGCCCGCTCCCTACTCCGAACGTTGCTGCAGGAGCTGCGCCGGCGGGCCGAGGCCGACGGCGTACAGCTTCCAGAGCTTGGCACGTTTCGGGAGCAAGACGGCACCCTCACCTTCGAGCCGAGCCCGTCGCTGCGGCGCCACGTGAACCAGCCGTATGAAGGCCTCTCGGCAGAGGTCGTGCCGCCCCCGTCTCCGGAGACGGAAGAGGCCCCTCCCCCTCCGCCCGGCGCCCCCTCGGCCGAGGCCCCTGAGGCCGCCGAGGCGGACGCCCCCCCGGAGTCCCCACACGCAGAACCTGTGCCCCCCGACGCGTCGGGGGAGGAGCGCCGTCCGGCGCGCTCTTTCATCGGGGCGGGGCTTCTGGTCCTGCTGTTGGCCGGCGCGGGCTGGTTTGTGGCCACGCAGACCGGCCTCTTTGCCGACGGCCCCAACCGTCCGGCCCCTTCGTCCTCGGAGTCCTCTGTCGCAACCGCCCCTTCCGCCGGCCCCACCGACACGGCACGTGCCGCCTCAACGCCCCCCGACAGCGCCCAGTCGCCGGCCCGCGACTCCACCTACGCCCCCAACAGCTGGGCCATCGTCGTGGCGTCCCGCTCCGCCCGGGAGGCCGCCGAACAAACCGCCCAGGCGTACCAGTCCCGCTTCGATTCGGTGGCGGTGGTGCGCGGAACGGTGGACGGAACCACCTGGTACCGCGTCGCCATCGGCTGGTACGACTCCGAGCCCGACGCCGAGGAGGCCCTCGCCACGCACGCGGACGCCCTCCCCTCGGGGGCCTGGACGCACCAACTTCGCTAGTGCCCTTTTCGAACCGACCCTCCGTACGTGCCTGTGCCTCCCCCTCTTCTGACCGCCGCCCCGCCCTTTCCGCAACAGGTGGACACCTCCGCCATGGACCCCACGCCGGCCGCGTCCGGCCAGGCAATGTCTCTGCTCGACATCCTGGTGCTCGGCGGCCCGGTGATGATTCTGCTGGCGCTTCTGTCCATCGCTGCCCTTTACTTGCTGATCGAACGCTTTTACACAATCCGCCAGGCCGCCTCCAATCCGGAGAAGATTACCGACCGGGTGCGGGAGTACGTCCGCAACGGCAACGTGGAGGCCGCCATCCAGTACTGCGAGCAGAAGGATGTGCCCATTACCCGCATCCTAAAGCAGGGCCTGGAGCGGCTGGGGCGTCCCATCTCCGAAATCCAGGACGCCGTACAGGCGGCGGGCAAGCACGAGACCTTCGACCTGGAAAAGCGCACCAATCTACTGGCCAGCATCGCCGGCATTGCCCCCATGCTCGGCTTCTTCGGCACCGTGGTGGGCATGATTAAGGCCTTTCAGCAGATTCAGAACCTGCAGGGAAACGTCAACCCGTCTGTGCTGGCCGGCGGCATCTGGGAGGCGCTCATTACCACCGCGGCGGGACTGCTCGTGGGCATTCTGGCGCTCTTCTCGTACAACTTTTTAATGGGCCGCATCCGGCGCCTGTCGAACGACATGGAGCGCTCGGCCACCGACTTTATCGATCTGCTCCAGGAGCCGGTGTCGCCGGAGCGCAGCGAGGAGCTGCCCACTTGACGAGCCCGGCGCCATGATTCCCTCTGTCTGACGATCGTCTCGCCCCGATATGCCGCTTGACTTTTCCCCGTCCCGCGAGCCGATGACGTCCTTCAGCCTTGCGGGCATGACGGATGTCGTTCTCTTGCTTCTCATCTTTTTTCTTCTCACCTCCAGCTTCATCCCCCAGATGGGGATTCAGGTGACCCTGCCGCAGGTGGATAGCTCGTCGCCGGTGTCTGAGCAGTCCATCACGGTCTCGCTCACCGAGGACGGGACCTACTACGTGGCCGGGTCGCCGGTGCCCAGGGGCCGCCTCGTGCGGGAACTGCGGTCGGTGCGCACCGACCAGACGTTTTTAATTCTGCGGGCCGACCAGCAGGCCAACATCGGCCAGTTCGCGTCGGTGGCGTCCGCGGCTCAGGCGCTGAACATGCGCGTGCTGGTGGCCACGGAGCGGGCGGGGCGGCAGCAGTAGTGGGCGGGCGGGGCGGGCGCGTGTGGCCTGCGGCTACCCGTTCCACCAGTCGCGGTCCAGCGACCGGTACTGAATGGCCTCCGACACGTGCTGCGGCCGGATGCGGGCCGACGGCTCCAGGTCGGCCACCGTGCGCGCTACCTTGAGGATGCGGGTAAACCCGCGGGCGCTGAGGCCGAGGCGGTCGGACGCGGTGCGCAACAGGTTGGTGCCAGCCTCGTCAAGGCTGCAGTGCGCCTGTACCCGCTGGGCGTCCATCTGCGCGTTGTTGTAGAGGTCGGGCACGTCCTGGAAGCGCGCAGACTGTTGCTCCCGGGCCCGCACAACGCGCTTGCGGACGGCGGCCGACGACTCGCCCGTGCGGTCGGCACTCATCTCTTCGAAGTCCACCGGGGCCACCTCCACGTGCAGGTCGATGCGGTCCATAAGCGGGCCGCTGATTTTGCTGAGGTAGCGCTGCACCTGCGCCGGCGTGCACACGCACTCCTGGTTGGGGTCGTTGAGGTGACCGCAGGGGCACGGGTTCATGGACGCGATGAGCATAAAGCGGGCCGGGTACGTGACGGTCATCTCCGCACGGCTGATGGTGATGCGCCCCTGCTCCATCGGCTGCCGCAGCACCTCCAGCACCCGCCGTTGAAATTCGGGCAGTTCGTCGAGAAACAGCACGCCGTTGTGGGCGAGGGAGATCTCGCCGGGGCTGGGGTGGGCTCCGCCTCCGCAGAGGCCCGCGTCGGAAATGGTGTGGTGGGGCGCGCGGAAGGGGCGCGTGGCCAAGAGGCCGTGGTCGGCCTGGAGGTCGCCGCTCACGGAATGAATCTTGGTGGTTTCAAGGGCCTCGTCGGGGCTGAGCGGCGGTAGAATGGTGGGCATGCGGCGGGCGAGCATGGTTTTGCCCGAGCCCGGTGGCCCTACCATGAGGGCATTGTGCCCGCCCGCGGCGGCCACCTCCAGGGCCCGCTTCACGTTTTCCTGCCCCCGCACGTCGCTCAGGTCGCGGCGGTACTGCCGGGCCTGAGAGAAGATGGAGTCGAGGTCGCTTTCATGCGGGGCTGGCGCCTCCGGGCTGTGCGGATCGTGCAGCACGCGGAACGCATCGGTCACCGTCTCCACCGGGAACACCGTCAGGCCGTCCACCACTGCGGCCTCGGCGGCGTTCTCGGCGGGCACGAGCACACCCTCGCACCCTTCTTCCCGCGCCTTCATTGCCATAGGCAGCACGCCGTTGACGGGCCGTACCGTGCCGTCGAGCGCCAGCTCGCCCGTCAGCCAGTAGCGGTCGAGCACCTCTCCGCGGAGCCGGTCGCTGCTGGCCGCCACCCACCCCACGGCCATCGGCAGGTCGAACGCAGCGCTCTCTTTGGGAACGTCCGCCGGGGCCAGGTTGATGGTGATGCGCCCCCACTCTACCGGAATGTCGTTGTTTTCGAGGGCGGCGCGCACCCGGTCGAAGCTCTCGCGCACCGCCGCCCGCGGAAGCCCCACCACCGAGAGGCCCCGCATGCCCGAGGCAACGTTCGTTTCGAGTTCGACGGGCAGGGCGTCCACCCCGTGCGTGGTGCTGCTCCAGACCTGGCTTAGCATGCGGCGACTGTTGGGGGCTGTGGATGGGGGCTGTGGACGAGGCCGAACGCGGTGCGTAGACACATTGCCCCCCGGCCGTCTAACGTTGCGCCGACGTGCCGGCCCCGAACCCGTTCGGCGGATGAGATTTCAATCTTGCCCTCGTCTCTCCTCGGCTTCCTGGAGGCAAAGCGCCCAACACCACGCATTTCGGGGAGCGCGACAGGGGGCGCGGCTGCGACTGCCGTGCCCCTCTTCCGCCCCCCCCCGATTGCCATGTCTCTCCCCTTCGTTTCCGAGCGCCTCCGTTCCACACTCCGGGTGTACAGCGACGCACGCGGAGAGCGCCTCGCCGCGGCGCTGGCCTACTACGCCACGTTTTCCCTCGCGCCGCTCGTGGTGCTGGTCCTGGCCGTGGCGAGCCTGGTGTACGGCCGGCGCTCCGCCGCTGCCCGCGTGGATCTTCTTGCGCAGGCGGGCGACGTGCTGGGGCGCGACGGGGCGCGGCTGCTGGAGGGCCTACTAGAAGGCGCCGCCGCGGCCCCCGGCACTGGCGTCTGGGCCACGGCGACCAGCGCCCTGGCCCTGGGCATCGGCGCCACGGCCCTCTACGTCCGGCTGCAGGATGCGCTAAACACGATCTGGAACGTGCGCCCCGAGCACACAGGCGTGCTGGGGATGCTGTGGGACCGCGTGCGCTCCCTGGTGCTGGTGCTGGGCACCGGGCTCGTGCTGGTTGCGGGGCTCCTGCTCAGTTCGCTGCTCACGGGCCTGGCGGAGTGGGGCGCAGCCCCAGCCCTGCTCTCGGCGGGCGAACGCCTGCTGTCGCTGGTGCTCCTGACGGGGCTGTTCGCGCTGCTGTACCGCACCCTACCGGACGCGCCCGTGCAGTGGGCCGAGGTCACCGGTGGCGCGCTGGGGGCGGCCGTGCTTGTCACGCTCGGCACCGCGGGGCTGGGATGGTACCTGGGCGTGGCCTCCGTCACCTCCGCCTACGGGGCCGCCGGGGCCCTCGTGGCCTTCCTGCTGTGGGTGTACTACGCCGCCCAGGTCTTCTTCTTCGGGGCCGCGTGGACTGCCGTCCGGGCGCGGCGCCGGACCGACGCCCCGCCGCCCGCACTGGCCGCCGCCTCGGAACCTGCGCCAACGGAGTCGCCTGCGCCCTCTCCCTGGCGCGCGCGGCTCGGGGGCGTAATCGTGGGGCTCGCTCTGGCCTGGCTGCTGCGGCGGTAGCGGGCCGCGCTACGTGCCCCCCTGCGCCCCCCACGGGCTCCGCGGTCCCTCTGCCGTGCTGCATGTGCTGTACTGCATTTTTCGTACTACTCGTGCCCCGTCTGCCCCCGCCTCGTCGGCCGCCCCTGCCCAAGACACCGACCCCGCTCAGGATGCCGCTCCTACCGGGGGCACGGCCCCGGTCATTCCGGGATTGCCGGTGCGCTGTCCTCCGCAGCACTGTCCTCCACAGCACCGTCCTCCGCGGAAGCCACCGACGCGTCCGCCCGGCGCTGGCCCGGTGCGCTGCCGGTGGCGGCAATCGTGTCGGCCAAGAACGCCTCCAGCTGGTCGTGCTGGTCGCGGGCGTCCTGGTACCCGATGTCGAGCAGGCGGTCGATGTACTCCGGGTGGAAGAGGAGCACACTCAGCCAGTCGGGGCTCTCGCGGGCCCGCCGCCCCAGGCCGCTGGTAAGCAACTGGATGGGCCCAGGCACCTGGTCGATGTAGTCGTGAGCGAGGGCGTCAAGATCGACCGACGGGCGAATTTGCAGCAGCTCCAGCGGCCGCATGCCGTGGCGACGGTTGGGGGGCAGCTCCTCTAGGAGCGTGTTGATGCGGTGCATCGTGTGGGCGTCTTGGGGCAGCGAGTCCAGAAAGATGGAGTTCATGAGCACGCCCACAATCTGGGCCGTCGGCGGGTAGCCCTGCAGCTCGATCTCGTCGCTCTCGGCCCGGCTGCGCGAGTACTGGGTGGAGACGGCCAGAATCTTGTCGGCCCCGAGGTGGACCGCCGGGGCCAGCGGGGCGGAGAGGCGAATGCCCCCGTCGCCGTACCACGACGAGCCGATGCGCACAGCCGGAAAGACGAGTGGCAGGGCCGTTGACGCCATCACGTGGTCCACCGTCAGCTGCGTGTGTCGCCCAATGCGGTCGGGGCGCTCCCACGCGTCGAAGCCTTCGCCCTGCACCCAGGTCACCGTCTGGCCCGTGGCGTAGTCGGTGGTCACCACGGCCAGGGCGCGCAGCCGCCCGTCCGCCAGGTTGGGCGCCACGCCGGTCAGGGTGCCGTCGGGCGCGTCGAGCTGGTCGCACAGGGAGTGCGAGAGGGGCGTGGTGTCGAGCAGGCCGTGCGTGGGGCGCACGTCGGCTGAGGTGGGCTGCTCGGGCGTGACCGTGGCGTCCCAGAGCAGGTCCCACAGCAGCCCCAGCCCCGACTCCACCTCAATAATGTCCTCCAGCTCGCGCCCCTTCCACGCATCGACCACGTGCGCGGCCGCCTCCTCGAACGTGCCGGTGTGGTTGCCCAGGTGCGCGGCGTTGATGGCCCCGGCCGAGACGCCGGTCTGGATCGGGAAGTAGGCCTCGGGAAAGGCCTCCGCCACGTAGCGGATTACCCCCGCCTGGTAGGCCGAGCGCGCTCCGCCGCCGGGCAACAAAATGCCGGGCGTGGGCCGTGACGTCTCCGCCTCGAAAAACTGCGTCAGTCGCTGGCGAAGGGCACGGAGCACGGTCGAGCGTGCGGGTCTTGTGAAAAGGGTGTGGGCCTGCATGGAAAGTGCCACTCAGCCCGCAGAACCGCAATTCGTGCGCGTGGGCCGCCGCGCTCCGTCCTCCCCGCCGGTCCGGCGTTCCCCCTCCCAACACACCACCCGCTTTTTGCGATCTTTATCGCGGAAATGTAATATAACTGTATCAAGGACCTGCAGAGCCGCGGGCAGCGGCCGCCCGGTCGCCGCGTTGGACGGGCAAGCCTGCTGCCCTCAGCCCTCGCGTTTTTTCGCCTCCGCCGCCCCGTACATGCTCGCTGTTTTTGTCCCCCATCCCGTCTTGCGCCATGGCCCTTTCCCGAGACGCAGTGCGCCTCCGTGACCAGTACGCCCTGCACGTGCAGGTTGGATTGATTCTCGCCCTCACCCTCCTGATCGTTGCCTTTCGGATGGACCTGCGGCCCGGCGCAGGGACGACGGTGCAGATGCAGGCGCAGGAGGCGGTCGACATCACCGAGATTCGGCAAACCGCGCAGGAGGAACCGCCGCCCGCTCCGCCCACGCCCCCCGTGCCCCAGGAAGTCCCCAACGACCGGGTCATCGAGGAGGACACGCCCACCTTCGACGCCTCGCTGGACCTGAGCGAGCGGCTGGACCCCGGCGGCCCACCGCCCCCGCCCAACAACGACCCGGCCGCCGAAGAGGAAAAAGAACAGGAAATCTTCGTGGTGGTGGAGCAGTATCCCGACTGCGGCGGCATGGCGGCGCTGCACGACCACCTCGAATACCCGTCTTTTGCCCAGAAGGCCGGCCTCGAAGGCCGCGTCATCGTGCAGTTCGTGGTCGACGAAACCGGGGCCATAAGCAACGCATCGGTGGCGCACGGGGGGCACACGCTGCTCAACGAGGCCGCCCTGGACGCCGCCCGGGCCCTGGAGTGCACGCCCGGCATGCAGCGCGGCCGCCCCGTCAAGGTGCAAATGACCATCCCCGTCCGGTTCCGCCTGCAGGACTAGCCGCCCCGTTTCAACTCTCTCGCCCAGTGGTTACGTTGCGGCCCCCTTCGCCCCCTTCTGAACGGACGCAACGTGCATGACCGTCGACACCTTCATTGACCGCTGGCAGTCGTCCGGCGGGTCCGAGCACGGCAACGCCACGCTCTTTCTGAGCGAACTCTGCGACCTGCTCGGCATCGCCCGGCCCGACCCCGCCGGCCCCGACACGCGCCTCAACGCCTACGTCTTCGAGCGGCGCGTCGACTACCCCGATCAGGCGGACCGCGAGCGCGGCTTCATCGATCTCTACAAGCGCGGCTGCTTCGTGCTGGAGGCGAAGCAGGGGAGCGACGCGCCCT
>CAZFJR010000020.1:0-29156 GCA_964519235.1 uncultured Salinivenus sp.
GTGTTGTCCGTGTCCGTCATAACAGCGATGCCGTTGATCGGCGGCGGCGCCTCGCCGAAGGCACGCCGGTAGTCGGCCCGCAGGTTGCGCTGTTCCGTTACCCACTGCCCCACGCGGGTGGAGCCGCTTTCCACCGCCACCATCTGCACCCAGTCGGTAAACGGGTTGGGAAGAACGGTGCCCTTTTCTACCCGGTTGGCCCAGATGTAATTGAGGGCGCGGGTGGGAATCTGGTCGTAGCCGAGCGCCTGTAGCGCGTTGTATTTGACCCGGTCCAAAAAGCCGAGGTTGCTGGGATCGTAGTCGAACGTTACGTAGAGACGCGCGGGGTAGTCGTCGCCGTCCTTGGTCCGGGCATTGCCGCGGTCGAGAACGCGGCTTACCCGCCACCGCCACGTGAGCAGGGGGCGCTGCTGCGGCCGCACGCGCACCTCGCGCGCCAGTCCCGCCGCACTGGCGTCGCTAACGGCCCGCAGGACCGTGACGCTGTCGCCCTGTACGCGTTGCTGCACCAACCGGTATTGCGTCCGACGCTCCACATCGCCGAAGCGGATGGGGGCCCACGCCTCGGGATGCCCGTTCGAATCGGCCGGCGTGGCGGAGAAGTGGCCCACGTAGCGAGCATCCGGACGGCTCGTGAAGGCCATCGTGAGGACAAGGCCGAGAAGAAGGACCCCGACTTCGGCGTGGCGGCGCGCAGGCATCGGCACGTTGGGAGGTGCGTTCGCGGATAAGCTTCCGTGGGCTTCCCGAATGACCGAGTGAGCCCCGTTTCGATCCTGAAGCGCCAGTATCGGCGGGTCGTTCCCGGGCGCGACCACTTGTCGCCCCAGGCAGGACATCCTCCGGCAACATTTTCCCATTCAGGCACCATTTGACCAGGCAACTCCCCGAAGTCCCCGCGTCGCACGTGGTCGCGGGGGGCATCACGAACCAGAGACGTCCGCCCCCGTAGCTGCGATCGACAATTTGCCATTCTCCTCTCGCTGCTTCTGCCACAGCCTCTCGCGCACCCCCCGATGGACCTCCTGCGCACCGTCGACGCCATGCACGCCCACGCCGACGCGGCCCGGGCCTCCGGACAGACGCTCGCCCTCGTGCCCACCCTTGGCGCGCTGCACGACGGGCACCTGGCTCTCGTCCGCACGGCCCTGGAAAAGGCCGACCACGTGACCGTCTCCGTCTTCGTCAACCCCACCCAGTTTGGGCCGGCGGAGGACTACGACGACTACCCACGCGATCTAGACGGAGATCGGGCGACGCTTGAGGCCCTGGGGGTGGATGCGATGTTTGCACCGCCAGCTGAGGAAATGTACCCCTTCGCCGGGGACGATGCCCTGCCCAATCCCCTCTCCTGGGTCTCGATCGAACGGCTCGATGCGCACCTGTGCGGGGCCCATCGCGAAGGACACTTTCGGGGCGTTACCACGGTCGTCACGAAGCTTTTCCACGCCTGCATGCCCGACATTGGGGTGTTTGGCAAAAAAGACGCGCAGCAGTACGTCATTCTGCAACGCCTCGTGGAAGCGCTCCTGCTCGACATTGAGATTGTGGGAGTGCCCACCGTGCGGGAACCCGATGGCCTGGCCAAATCCTCCCGAAACGAATACCTATCTCCCGGCGAACGAGAGCAGGCCTCAGTGCTCTACGAGGCCGTGACTGCCGCACAGGAGGCCATCGAAGGGGGGGAACAGGAGGCCCGAGCCGTTGTTGGAGCGATGGAAAATTTACTTGCGACGGCGCCCGACGCGGACGTGCAATACGCCGATGTCGTAGACGCGCACACCCTCCAGCCCGTCGACCATCTCGCGTCCGGGCAGAACGTTCTCGCTGCCGTCGCGGTCTTCTTTGGCGACACGCGCCTCATCGACAACGCCTTCGTAGAGGTCCCGCGTGCCTAGTTCGTACTCGACTGTCTGCTCCGCAAAGCCCTGTGCCCGTTCATGAACGTCGCGATGCTCAAAGCGAAAATCCATCGCCTTCGCGTTACCGACGCCGACTTGTACTACGAAGGATCGATCACCATCGACCAAGAGCTGCTCGACACGGCGGGCATGCTCCCGTACGAAAAGGTACAGGTGGTGAACGTGAACAACGGCCACCGCCTCGAAACATATACCATCCCAGGCGAGGCGGGCGAGCGCACCGTCTGCCTGAACGGTCCGGCGGCGCGGCTCGCAGAAGCGGGCGACGAAGTCATCGTGATCGCCTACGCGAACATGACCTCTCAGGAGGCACAGCACCACCACCCGCGCGTGGTTCACGTGGACGACGACAACGAGGTGACACGCACCCGCACGCTTGACGTGTCGACAGACGAGTCGGAACTGGCCCCGGACGGCATGGAAGACGTCCTGATTGCGGAGTCGGAGCCCAACTAAAGCG
Organism: uncultured Salinivenus sp.; assembly: GCA_964519235.1. GTDB lineage: Bacteria > Bacteroidota > Rhodothermia > Rhodothermales > Salinibacteraceae > Salinibacter. The sequence goes on from CAZFJR010000020.1 coordinate 2,386, forward strand.
AACGTGGGTCGCTCGCGACTCCTGCCGGCGCGGCCCTCCCCCATGTTGTTTGGACAACGAAAGGCTCTGCGGGGCGTTTACTTCTGTTATTGCAAAAACCCTTCCTTACCTGGTGTGTCTCAGGAACCGCGCTGGGACCTCCAGCGCGGTCGCGCGACCGCGAGGACCCACGCCGATAAATCCTACGCCGATAAATCCTACGCCGATAAATCCCATCCGGCCGACAATTCCCATTCGAAATTCGAGGATTGTCGCTCGACAGCCCGCAGGCGTTTCGCTATTCTGTCTGGCGTAGCTTTAGTCGATCCGACGCATCTCGCATCACGTCAACTTCCGCATATCAACTTCTGCCATGACCGTACAAACTGTCGCTGTTGTGGGGGCGGGCACGATGGGGAACGGCATCGCACACGTGTTTGCCCTGCATGGGTACGAGACCACCCTCATCGACCTTGACGAGTCGCTGCTCGAAGAGGCCCGGGACACCATCGAGCAAAATCTCGCTCGGCAGGTCGAAAAAGACGCGATCGCCCCTGCCGAGCGGACCGACGCGCTCGATTGCCTTTCCCTTACGCCCGACACGGCGTCCGGGGTGGTCGCCGCCGATCTGGTTGTGGAGGCGGTCCCCGAGGAGCGGCCCCTAAAGGCGGACGTGTTCGAGACGCTCGACGACCACGCCCCCGACGACACCATCCTGGCGTCTAACACGTCCTCCATCTCCATCACCTGGATCGGGAGCCAGACCGACCGGCCCGATCGCGTAGTGGGAATGCACTTCTTTAATCCCGTGCCCGTCATGACACTTGTGGAGGTGGTGCGGGGGCAGCGGACGAGCGATGCGACGTACGACGTGGTGGCCGACGTGGCTGACGATCTCGGCAAACATCCCGTAGAGGTGGACGACTACCCCGGTTTCGTGTCCAACCGGGTGCTGATGCCGATGATCAACGAGGCCATCTTCTGCGTGATGGAGGGCGTTGCCGAGCCCGAAGACATTGACACGGTAATGACGCTCGGGATGAACCACCCGATGGGCCCCCTCACGCTGGCCGACTTCATCGGATTGGACGTCTGCCTGCACATCCTGGAGGTACTCCACGACGAGCTGGGCGACGACAAGTACCGTCCGTGCCCACTCCTGCGCCGCAAGGTGACCGCCGGACAGCTCGGCCGAAAGACAGGGGAGGGATTTTTTGAATACGAGTGAGTCGCGCTCCGGCGTGAGCGTCCCGCGCAAAGCGTGCGAGGATGCAGAGGCACACCCAGTCATGAGTCACGCTTCACGTATCACTCATCGTGCTCCTCGTAGGCGGCGATGATGTCCTGCACGAGGCGGTGGCGGGCCACGTCCTCGCGCTCCAGATAGATAAACTCAATGCCGTCGATGCCCTTCAGGATGTGTTGTACCTGGATGAGTCCACTCGCGCTCCGGTCCTGAAGGTCGGTCTGGGTCACATCCCCCGTGACGATGGCGCGGCTGTGCGGCCCGAGGCGGGTTAGGAACATCTTCATCTGGCCCGTGGTGGCGTTCTGCGCCTCGTCGAGGATGACGAATGAGGACTTGAGGGTGCGGCCACGCATGTAGGCAAGCGGCACCACCTCCACGCGGTCCTGTTCCAGAGACTCGGCCAGCTCGTCGCGGGGCATCATTTCGCCGAGCGCGTCGTAGAGCGGCCGCAGGTACGGGGCGACCTTCTCGTAGAAGTCGCCGGGCAGGAATCCAAGCTCCTCGCCGGCCTCTACGGCGGGGCGGGAGAGCACGATTTTGTTGACCTCGTGGTTGTTGAGCGCCGCCACGGCCAGGGCCACGGCGATGTAGGTTTTGCCGGTGCCCGCCGGGCCGATGGTGAACACAACGTCATTGGCCGCGGCGGACTGCACAAGCCGTGCTTGGTTGTCGGATCGGGGCTTGATGATCTCCCCGTCGGGGGTGGAGAGGATGGCGTCCCGCTGACCGGTTTGGACCGGGGCAGCCGCGGTGCCGTCGTCGGCGTCAAACAGTGCGAGGACAGTTTCCACGTCGTCCTCGGTCAGGTGATCGTTGCGGTCGAGCAAGGTCATCATTTCGTTAAAGACACGCTCAACTTTTTGGAGCGCGTCTTCCTCGCCTCTGAGGTGCACCTCGCTGCCGCGGGCGGTGACGTGCGTCTCGGGAAAGGCGTCCTCGATCTTCCGGAGGTACACGTCGTTAAAACCAAACAGCAGGAGCGGGTCGGCGCCTTCAATGCTCAGTGTTTTCTCGGGCAAAGGGACTGAAGGGGTCGGTGAACAGTTGGAGTGACGGTGGACGGGGCACGATGCCTCCGCAGAAGCTATACGACGGGCAGGGGGGATCGTGCCGAGGCCCGAACGATAATTTTTACCAATGCACAACGCCCATGGATGTACGGGAGGTATCGTTCGTCAAGATGCAGGGAACAGGCAATGATTTCGTCGTAATTGATAACCGGGCGTACGGCTTTTCAGCGGCTGAGTTGTCGAGCTGTGCGGCGGCCTGGTGTGCCCGCCGGTACGGGGTGGGGGCGGATGGGCTTCTTGCCCTCGACGCCCCGGAGACGACTCCTGCCGCCTACCGGATGCACTACGCAAACGCCGACGGTTCCCGCGCAACCATGTGCGGCAACGGGGCCCGGTGCCTCTTCCGGTTTGCCCGTCAGCGGGGGTTCGAGGAAGATCCGCTCGCATTTGACACCGATGCGGGCCTCTACCGGGCCACGCAGGCTGGCGATGGATCCGGACACGTGCGCCTGTTTGTTCCGGACATCACGGAGGTCCGTCCGGAGGTTGCGCTGGAGCAGCCTGTGCCCACCGCAGTGCGCGCGCTGCATTTCGTCCACGCCGGGACGGAGCACCTTGTGGCGACGGTCGACGACGCGCAGGCTGCGGAGGTCGAAGGGTGGGGCCAGCGGCTCCGCCACGATCCCCGTCTCCAGCCCGAAGGGGCGAACGTCAACTTTTTGGAAATCGGGGCCGGCGGGGACGCGTATCTGCGCACCTACGAAAAAGGCGTGGAGGCCGAGACGCTCTCGTGCGGCACGGGTGTCCTCGCCGCGGCGGTTGTGGTGGAGCAGGCGCACCCTTCTCGCCGGGGCGGCGCCATCACAGTCCGCACGCGGGGCGGCACCCTGCGCGTGGGACGGACCGTCACCGACCGGGGAACGGAACGCTATCTCGAAGGCCCGGCCGTCTCGGTCTTCCGGGGACACGTGCCGCGCCCCGACGCCCTCTCGGGGGCGGGGGCTCCCCGACGCGCCAAGGCACCCTAGCGGAACTGTGATCGGTTGTCTTCGATCGTGGCTTCTTCCTTGAGAGCGGCGAGCCAGTCGGACGCCACCTCCTTGCGCCGCTGCTGCAGGAGCTGCTGGCGGAGGTCCTGCCGCTTCTGGTCGGTGAGCGGAGGAGGAGAGCTCTTCTGGGTCACCTGCACGACGAACGCGGCGTTCTCGCCCTCGACCACCCGCGAGGTTTCTCCTTCCTCAAGCCCGAAGACCACTCCCGAGAACTTCGACTCGCGGCCGAGGCCGGGGACCCGGCTGGTCTCGAACGTGACGTCTTCCTGGGTGCGCAGGTCTGTGCCCAGCACCTCTGGCAGCGCCTCGAAGCTGTTCTGGGCCAGGGCGCGCTCCATGCGGCGGGCCTGCACCGCGCGCTTCTTCTGAAGGGCAACCTGCGGCCGGATCTGAGACTTCACCTCGCTGAAGGAGCGGTAGCCTTCCGGCGTCACCTCGGTCACGTGTGCCACCACGAACTTGTCGGGCAGCTCCACCACGTCGCTGATCGCTCCGGAGGAGGACGACTCTAGGAAGCGCGATAGGGCTGGGCTCTGACCAATGCCGGGAATCGACGACTGTCCGGTTTCCACCTGGACTGTCTGCACCGATAGGTTCAGCCGTTCGGCCTCCTCAGCAAAGTTGCCGCTTTCCTCCGCGAAGTAGGCCAGGTCCCCAAGCTGGCTCTCCTGGTCCGAGAGCGTCGACTGGCTCGGGCTGAGGGTGTACGCCAGGTCGGCTGTCTGTACGGCCTGTGAGGCGCGGGCCTCTACCCGAATCAGGTGATATCCGAATTCCGAGCGGATCGGCCCCACGAGGCTGCCGGCTTCGGCGTCGAACACGGCGTCGCTGAAGGCCTCCACCATGCTGCCCCGCGAGAACCAGCCGAGGTCGCCCCCCTGCGAGGCAGACTGGTCGTCGGAGTACTGGCGGGCCAGGTCGGCAAACGAGGCCCCGCCCGCCTCAATTGTGTCGCGGAGGGCCTGTAGGCGGCCCAGCAGTTCGGGGTCCTCCTGGTCGGTTTTCAGCAGGATGTGCCGGGCGTGGGCGTATTCGGTATCGGCGGGCCGGACGTCGCGAATCTTGAGAAGGTGTGCCTGCCCCCCGCCAAACACGGGGCCTACAATTCGCCCCGGCGTGGAGGCCGCAAACACCGAGTCCGCCACGCGCTCGTTCATCTGGTCCGGCGTCCGGTAGCGGCTGGAGTACTCGGCGTCCGACGCGTTGTTGACCAGGAAGAGAGAATCGTTTTCCGTCGTCCGGAATCCGTCGCGCAGGTCGCCAAGGTCGCTGGCGATGGCCGTGGAGTCTTCGGCCGTCGCCTGCTTGGAGGTGGCGGCGTACTCGATGGTCACCGTTTTCGACCGCTTGAAATCCTCCCGGTTCTCGTCGTAGTAGCTGCGGAGGTCCGACTCCGAGACCGAGATTGAGTCGTCCGGCACCCGGGCGTAGCGCAGCGAGACGTATTGGGCCGTGGCCGCACTGTTCTGGCGCCGGTAGTAGTTTTTGATGTCCTGCTCGGAGACCTGAATGGTGGCCTGCACCAGCGAGTTCATCTTTTGCTGCCGGCGCTGCTGGCGCAGGAACTGCTCCAGCTGCAGCCACTGCTGCTTCCGCTGTGGGTCCTGGGCCAGATTCTGGAGCAACTGGTAGTTGATCTGGCCGGTCGAGTCCGCAAACTGTTGGCGGATGAGCGGGTGCGGGTTTTCACCAAAAACCATGGCCTCCACCTCCGCGTCGGTTACCGAGATGCCCAGCTGGTCCATCTCCTGCTCGCGCAGCTTCTGGTTCACGACCCGAGTGTAGGCCTGCTCTCGCATGCGTTGCTGCATCTGTGGGTTAAGACTCCCTCCCAGCTGCTGTTGAAACCGCTGGCGCAGCTGCTCCAGCGTCTGCTGGTACTCCTGCTGCTGAATCGGGCTTCCATTCACCGTCGCGACGTTTCGGTTCTGCTGGTTCATCGCCGAAAAGACGTCGGAATCCTGGAGCGTCCAGATGATCCCGAAGGAAAGTACGAGAATCCAAAGGATCACCCCGGTGTTCTGCCGGAGCGTGTTCATCGCGCCCATGGGGACGTGAAAGTTGGTGAATGGAGTGGCGGAGGAAGGAACACAGCCGTGTGGCTGCGTGGAAATCGCTCCTACTGTACCTTTTGTCACAAAGAATTGTTCGCAGGAAGGGCGGGGCTGCAGGTCGCTTCTTCCATGAAAAGTCGCACACAGGAGCGGCCCTGGCAGACGAAGGACTGGATATCCCCCGGACGTTTCGCCCCGTAGAAAAGATTAGGGAAGACAAGGCACAAGCGGGGAGGCGTGGCGTATGCGAACGGTACACTCAGCTCTTCCATTCCCGCTTTCCACGAGTTTACACGTCTTCGGCGTACGTCCCACAGCCACATGCGCATCGCACGGCCGTCCTCCATGATCACGACGGGCCTTCTCGCCCTTATCCTGGGTGGGGGCGGGGCAATTATTGGGCATGAGGCCACGCCCGTGGGGCCGCTCCTTGGCGTTGTGCCGGCCCTCGTTGTGCTCTCTCTGGGAGGACGGCGGCCCTGGCGGCGGTGGCGGCTGGCCCGCCAGGCCCTGCCGGCGTCGCACCGGCGCTGGCTGCGGGCGCACGTGCCGCTCTACCGGCGGCTCGATGCCAAGAGCCGGGCCGCGTTCGAGCGGGACGTGCGGTTTGCATGTGCTGAGTACTCGTTCGAAGGGGTGCGTGGGGTCGCGGTGACCGATGCGCTGCGTCTGAGTGTGGCGGCAGGCATTGCCGTGCTGCTCCACGGGCGTCCCTCCTGGGAGCTGCCGGGCAGCCGCTCGGTCTTGTTCTACCCGGAGCGATTCGACGAGACGTACCACGATACCCTAACGGCGAGCTACGACGGGATGGCCCACCAGCAGGGACCCATCATTCTCACGGTGGGGGCTGTGGAGCGGGCCTGGGCCCGCTCCAACGACGGCGACAACGTGGTCCTTCACGAGCTTGCCCACCTGTTCGACTTTGATAACGAGGGGCCGGATGGGGTGCCTTCCCTCGTGGATCCGGGGTCTGCCCCTGACTGGCAGGCCCTCGTGCGGGAGGAGATGCGTCGGGTTCGGGCCGGCCGGTCGCTGCTTCGCCCGTACGCTGCGGAGGCGCCCTCTGAGTTTTTCGCGGTGGCCGTGGAGCATTTCTTCGAGCAGCCCGAGGCGATGGCGCGTCGTCACGAGGCGCTCTTTCGAGCGCTAGCGGCGTTTTTTCGGCTCGACCCCCGAACAGGAACCGTCCTGAATGGCGGCACTGCGGCGACTGGAGGGGCGGACGAAGAGGCCTCCGTGCCGAGCCCCGCCACGTAGGGAGAACAGGCCCCGTGCTACGTGACGGGGCCGTGCGTGTCGACCTCTACATCCTGGTAGGCGCCTGTAGAGAGGCCTTTGTCAATGCGCCGGAACGTGCGGTCCACGTCCTCGGAAGTGTTCCAGAGAAAGGGGGCCATGCGGATGACTTGGTTCCGGCGGCTGTCGGTGTAGATGTCGTGCCGTTTTAGATAGGCCACCATCTGTTCTGCATGGGGCACGTCCAGCAGCACCATGGCACTGCGGGCGTCGGCGGCACGAGGGGAGCGCAGGGAAAGATCGAGGGCGTCCGCGTGGTCGAGGGCGCGCTGAGTCAGAGCCAGCGAATGACTGCGGACCGCCTCGAGGCCCACGTCGAGGAGGAGCCGGACGCCCTCGACGGCGTGGTACATGGGAGCCACAGCGGTTGTCCCCCCGAGAAAGCGCCGGCGCACGTCGGGATGGGGCTCCGGATCGGGGCGAAACTCGAAGGGTGCGGCGTCCCCGAACCAGCCGGTGAGTCGGGGCGTGAGCGTGAGGCCGTCGCGCAGGTATAGAAAGGTGTTGCCCGAGGATCCGGAGGCTTCCTTCAGCAGCCCTCCCACGTAGAGGTCGCAGTCCAGTGCACTCACGTCGACAGGTTGCGTGGCGGCGGCGTGATAGCCGTCGAGCAGCAGAAGACCGCCGTGGGCATGTGCGTGCTCCGCCACTGTTTGCAGGAACGACGTGGGCAGGCGGGCGCCGGTGGTAAAGCCGACGTGGCTGAGGGCCACGAGTGCCGTATCGGGGCCGATGGCATCGAGCAGGGCCGTGCGGTCGACCCGGTGGTCTTCGGTGGAGGGCACCACGCGGGGCGAGAGGTCGCGCAAGTGGCTCCACTGTTTTGCGCTGTGTAGAACCGATGGAAACGCGGTGTCCGGCACGAGCACGTCACGTCCGCGTGCGGACAGTTCGGGGCTGGAGAGCAGGCACTGAACGGTCCAGTGCACGCTGGGCTGCAGGATGCAGGTGCCAGAAGCGGCTCCCAGAAGGGGGGCGATAAATTCATCGCCGAGGTACGTGGGGAGCGTCCACCACCCGACTGCGTCACCGCTTTCTGGGCGCCAGTGGTTGGGCACCTCGTTCCAGGCGTCCACCCCGAAGCGGCGCCAGTCCTCCGTAAAGTGCTCCATCATTACCGGCACGCGCTTCGGCTGCAGTCCGTGCGTGAAGGCGCGCAGCTCGACCCCGTCGGGCGGATCCGGAGATCGGTAGGCGGAAGGAAGTGGGGGAGGAGACATGGGTGCATCGAAATGAGAAAAGGCAGCGCCAGAGGGGCGAGTGTGAGTCGCACATGTGCGCGCGACTCGGAAGAGGCTCAAATGCAAAAAGCTCCTTCCGCTCTGGAGCGAGAGGAGCTCTTTGCAAGCCAAAATGCTTCGGCGGCCTGGAGGAAGGGAGGCAAACCGCCTACGCCTCTTCCGGCACCACGTGAACGTACTGGCGATCGCCGCCGCTCCGGGCAAACTTCACGACGCCGTGGTCCTTGGCAAAGAGGGTGTCGTCGCTCCCGCGTCCTACATTGTGACCCGGGTGGAACTTGGTGCCGCGCTGGCGCACGATGATGCTTCCCGCGTGCACGTGTTCGCCTCCGTACGCCTTTACGCCGAGATAACTGGGGTTGGAGTCGCGCGTGTTCTCCGTCGACCCCATTGCTTTCTTGTGAGCCATGGCAACCTCGCAGGGGTTCGTGTACAAGCTAGTGCAATTCGAAAAAGGCCTACGCCTCAGTCGCTTCGCCCGCCGGGGCTGGGTCTTCGGTGGCATCTTCGTCCGGTGCCTCGGCGTCAGATTCTGTGTCGGCCGATGCCTCCGCCGCAGCCGAAGAACCATCCCCGTTTGCGCTCAGCGATTCGATCTGGATCTGTGTGTACTGCTGACGGTGTCCACGCTTAACGCGATATCGCTTGCGCCGTTTCTTCTTAAACACAATCACCTTGTCCCCCTTTACGTGCTCCAGCACGCGGGCGGTCACGGTGGCGTCTTCTACGGTTGGGGTGCCAAGGGTCGTGTCGCCCTCTCCATCGGACACGAGTAGCACCCGATCCAGCGTGAGCTCCTGGTCGGCTTCAGCTTCCGAGTGGTACGGAACGTAGAGGGTATCGCCCTCGCGAACCTTGAACTGTTTGTCTTTTACGTCAACAATTGCGTACATAAGGCGTCTCTGCTTTGGGGCGCCGGGCTGGCTACCGACGCGAGAGTGACCGATTCGTGTGCGTCGACGCTAAGCCACGCAACCGCCGCAGATCCGTTCCCCACCATCGCACACTCCCCCTTCCGTTTCGCATGAAGATTGAGCTTCCTGGAGCACCGCCCCCCGTATCCGTTGGTAAGCTCCTTTGTATCGGGCGCAACTACGCCGATCACGCCGCCGAGATGCAGCGCGCGGTGCCGGAGGAGCCCATGGTGTTTTTGAAGCCCGCGTCCGCCCTCATCCGTACGGGCGAGGCGGTCCGGCTGCCGCCGCAGTCCACGAACGTCCACCACGAGATTGAGCTCGTCGCCGTCATGGGCACGGGGGGGAAGCACATTCCCGAAGACAAAGCGCTCGACCACGTGGCGGCCTACGCGGTGGGGCTCGACATGACGGCCCGAGACCTGCAGCAGGAGGCCAAGGAGCAGCGGCATCCCTGGTCGGTGGCGAAAGGATTCGACACGTTTGCGCCGCTTGGTCCCCTGACGCCGGCCGCGGTGGTGGACAACCCGCAGGCCCTCACGCTCCGCCTCACCGTCAACGGCGAGGTGCGGCAGGAGGCGAGCACCGAGCGCCTGTTTTTTCCGGTCCGCGAGCTGGTGCACTATTGCTCGCAGATTTTCACCCTCTCGCCCGGCGATCTGCTCTACACCGGCACGCCAGCGGGGGTAGGGCCGGTGCACTCGGGCGATGAACTGCGGGCCACCGCCACCGGCCTCGAGCCGCTGCACGTGTCCGTGGATCGCCCTGAGTAGGCCGCTGGTTTTCGAGAGTCCCCACTGTCGCTGTCGGTTCACACATCGGTTCGTTGCAATGGCACTGCCTCGCTACGAGAATCTCGACACGGTTCAGGAGTTGGTCTGGGAGCGGCTGGAGACGGCCGCTCAAGACCCGGGTCACGCCTTTCGCACCCTCACGTTCGGGACCGTGGAGGCCAATGCTCCGGCGCTGCGGACGGTGGTGCTGCGCGCAGCGTCGGCCGAAGACCGGCAGCTCCAATTTCATACGGACCGTCGCTCGGGCAAGGTCGAGGCGTTGCGGGACAACCCGCAGGTGGCCTGGCACGGCTGGGACCCCGAGTCGGCCCAGCAGATTCGTCTCTCCGGCACTGCCTCCGTCCACCTCCACGACGAGGTCGCCACTGCGCTCTGGGAGCACGAGTCCCCCGCGTCGCTGGACCTGTACGTGTGCCCGCCGAGTCCCGGCACGCCCATCGACGAGCCGGACGATCGGCTCCCTCCCGCCGTACAGTCCGATCCCATCACCGACGAGGACGTGGCCGACGGGTGGCAGTACTTTGCCGCAATCCGGACGGTCGTCGACGAAATCGAGTGGCTCCACCTGCACCCAGACGGGCATTACCGGGCCCAGTTTGCCTACCAGCCGGACCAGGAGGCGTTCGAGGGCAGCTGGGTCGTTCCGTAAGCGGGAGTGCCGAGCGCAGGGACGTCCGTGTACCGCCGCCGTTCCGCGCGGTGCGCACTACGACTGCACCGAAGCCGGGGAGCGGTCCACGTAGGCCTCAATGATTTGAAGCGCCTCTTCGATGGCCGCCATCGACACATCGCGGTGCGTGGTGGCCCGGATGGTGGAGGGGCCGAACGGAGACAAGAGCACGCCGTGGGCCCGCAGGTCCTCGACGATGGAGGCGGCCCGGTCCGGAGGCGTGTCGAAGATGACAATGTTGGTATCGACCGTGTCCGGGTCGAGGTGGAAGGGGGGACAGGCCGCGAGGCCCTCGGCGAGCCGCCGGGCCTTTGCGTGGTCGTGGGACAGATCGTCGCGGTGGTGATCGAGGGCGTAGAGGCCTGCGGCGGCCAGGATGCCGGCCTGTCGCATCCCGCCGCCAAACTGCTTTCGCGCGCGGCGGGCGGCATCGATGAGGGACGCAGGCCCAGCGACGACGGACCCGACCGGAGCGCCCAGTCCCTTCGAAAGGGCCACCCACACGAGGTGTGCCGGGGCCGCCAGCGTGGCGATGTCTACGTCCAAGGCGGCTGCCGCATTCCAGAGGCGCGCCCCGTCCAGGTGCAGCGACAGGTCGTGCTGCGTCGCCACGTCGGCGAGGGCCTGCACGCGCTCTACGGTATATACCACCCCGCCCGCCTTGTTGGCAGTATTCTCGATAGAGAGAACCCGCGAGCGGGGCGCCACCACCGCGTCGGGGCGCACGGCTGCCGCCACCGGAGCCGGGGAGAGGCGGCCCCGATCGCCGTCGAGCGGGTGCAGCTGTACCCCCGACAGCAGCCCCGACGCGCCCGACTCGTAGTTGAAGACGTGGCTGCTGCGGGCCAGGATCACCTCGTCGCCCGGGTCGGTGAGCACATGCAGGCAAAGCTGGTTGGCCATGGTGCCGGACGGGACAAACAGCCCGGCGTCCATGCCCAGAAGATCCGCCACCCGCGCCTCCAGCCGGTTGACGGTGGGATCCTCCCCGTACACGTCGTCTCCAACCTCTGCCTCCGCCATGGCGTGCCGCATGCCCTCCGAGGGGCGCGTGATGGTGTCGCTGCGAAGGTCAATGTCGCTCATGCGGGACAGACCGTGGAAAGCGGGAGGAGCAAGAGAAGCAGGGACAGCGGGACGGGCGCTACCGAGAGATGTCTTTGATCTTGAACCGCACTGTTCCGGCGGGCACGTCGATGGCCACTTCGTCGCCTTCTTCCTGGGCCAGCAGTCCTTCCCCGATCGGGCTCTCCACGGAGATCTTGTTTTGCGAGATGTCGGCCTCCTCCTCCGAGACGAGCGTGAAGGTTTGCTCGTCGCCGCTGTCGAGGTTCTCAACGGTCACGTCCGACAGGATGTACGCCTTGCTGTCGTCGACGGTCGACTCGTCAACGATCCGGGCCCGGGCAATGGTGTCTTCGATCTGGGCGATGCGCGATTCGAGTTTGCCTTGCTCCTCCTTCGCCGCGTCGTACTCGGCGTTTTCGGAGAGATCGCCCTTGGCCCGTGCCTCGGCAATTTCGTCGGCAATGCGGGAGCGTTCTTCGGTGCGAAGGCGGTGGAGCTCTTCTTTTAGCTCTTCGAGGCCCTCTTCGGTCATGTATACAGTCTCGTCGTCAGCCATACTGCTGAAATCCATTGATGCAGAGTCGCGCGAAGGGAGTGCCGCACCTTCCAAAAAAGGAACGCCACGGCCGAAACCGGCGGCGGCGTTGTCGAGTGAGCTCTCAATATGCGGTGTACATTGTTCGCCGTGCGGACCGTGAAAGTTCCGCCGATGCGAAAAGAGAGGCCGTGGGGGCGGTCCTCGGGGAAGCATCCAGTGCGGCGAGGGTCTTCAGGCCCGTGTCGGGCGCTCGGCCACGACGGATTCTGCGGTGAGGGAGGCGCTGTGAACGGTGGCATGAAGGCGGCCCGGCACCCCAAGAGGAACGGTGCATCGGGGAAGGCAATGTCCGTACGGGACATCGCGCACAACGGGATACGGCCGGTCGGCAAAATAGTCTTCGAAGACCTCGTCTAGCGACAGCGTTGGCGAGTCGGGAGGGGAGGCACCTGTCGTAAAGCGCCCCAGCGCCACCCCGGCCACGGCATCTAGGACGCCGGCGTGGTCCAGGTGGGCGAGCATGCGGTCTACGCGGTACGGCGCCTCGGCCACCTCTTCCAGCACCAGGAGGGCCCCGTCGAAGGACGGGGCGTAGGGGGTGCCCAGCAGCCGAGTGAGCACCGCCAGGTTGCCGCCTAGGAGAGGGCCCGTGGCGGTTCCAGAAACCAGGGGCTGCGGCGAGGCCTCGAAGCGGGCCGTTACGGCAGCGGGGCCACTGCCTTCGCACCAGTCCCGAAACGACCGCAGCGTGGTCGCGTCGGCCCGTGCCCACTCGGTGGCCACGGGGCCCGACAGGGCCGGCCAGCCGGCCTGCGCGTACAGGGCGAGGTGCAGGGCCGTCACATCGCTGTAGCCGACCAGCAGCGTAGGATGGGTGCGGGCACGATCCCAGTGGAGGTGCGGCAGTAGCCGCAGGCACCCGTATCCGCCGCGAACGCATACGATGGCCCGAATGGCATCGTCGTCGATCGCCCGCTGGAGAGCGCCTGCCCGGTCGGCATCCGGGGCCGCCAGGTAGCCGCGCTCGGTCCCCGGGCCCCAAGCCATCCGCACGTCGTACGTTTCACGCAGCTGTGCAAGCCCGTCTTCGTAGACGGACAGAGTGCGCGGGGCGCTTGCGGGCGCCACGACGGCAATGGGGGAACCGGGCAGCAGTGGGCGGGGGCGGTGAAGCATGGGGCAGGCGCCGCGGGGGGCAGGGCAGGCGAGGGCGATGATCAGGAGGGCGCCCCATCCGGCTCGCTACTGCTCGAAGATCCCGACGACAGCGTAGAAGGGGAGGAGGAAGACGCGTCTGTGCCCTGCTTTCTCTGAAGAGCCCGCAGCTTTCGCCGGGTGCGCAGCTGCTTGGGAAGGGTGCTCAGCAGTCCCACCAGAATTCCGAAGCCGAACGTGAGAATGAGAATCAGGGCGGTCGATCCGCTCGTCTCGAAGAAAAGCAGGTTGACGTCCATCGACTGCGGATTTTGAAGGGCAAAAATGACCGCCACGATGGCGAGCGCCAGCGAAAAAATGAGGCCGAAGCGCATGGGGCAGGAGGACGTGGTGCGGAGAGGCGACGGAAGAAGAAAGTAACGCACAGACCTGGGCCTGTCTACCCCTCCGACTTGGAGGCGCCGGAGGGCACGTTGGAGGGCTCAGGAGGCGCCTCGGCGGGGGCGGCCGACGGCGAACTGGAACTGGGAACGGCGCGCCCCTTCCAGGTTACACGATCGGCCCAGTGGTGCAGGGCCGAGTCCAGCTGGAGGGCTAGGCCAAGCACGTAGGAGACGGGCGCAAGCAGGCTGATGTGGAGCGGCATTCCGCTGGCGCGGTCGGTAACGAGTTTGAGGCCGTAGAGGGAGACCACAAACCACAGCGACAGGAGCGGGGCCACCACCCAGGTGAGCAGAAAGCCGGTGTACATAAGCACGAACGTGGGGGCGGTGCCGCCGAGCAGGAGGTAGGCATTTTTTCGGAACCCGCGCCAGGCGTCCCCGAAGCTTCCGTACATATGAACTGCCACCAGGTCCTGCACATCCAGCAGCGTGGGCGGGTGGCCCTGTGCCTTGAGGTAGCGCCCGATGGCCACGTCTTCGAGAACCGCATCCTGCACTGCGGCGTGCGGCTCGTGGGCGTGGTACGTCTCGCGGTCCACCAGCCAGCACTGCCCGTTGAGCGCGCTTAGCGCCGGAAGCTGTGTGCGCTCGACGAGCGGCCAGGGTAGGCTCCGCAGGAGGGCGTGGGGCACCAGGCTGACCAGCAGGAGGGCTCCGCCGGTCAGGAAGGGAAAGCCCGACGAGACGCGCGTGGAGGTGCCGGCGTGCCGGGCCACGAGGCGGCGCAGGGCGTCGGGGCGGCGCAGCTCGGCGTCGGCGTCCAGAAACAGGTAGCAGTCGCCCGAGGCGCGGCGCGTGCACTGATAGAGCGCGTGCACCTTGCCCACCCAGTCCGCGGGCGGGTCGCTTCCTCGGAGAGGCGTGAGGTCGGGGTTGTCGGACGCCGTAAGCACGTCCCACGTGGTATCTTCGGAACCGTCGTCCCACACCAGCACCTCCACGTTGGGGTAGTCCTGGGCCCGGAGGGAGGGAAGCAGGCGGCGCAGGTTTTTGGCCTCATTGCGAGCTGGGATGCAGACAGAGAGGCGGGGGAGGGGGGCTGGCGGAGATGGGCGTTGGCGCCGCAGGTATGCCAGGTTGCCCAGCAAAATTCCCCAGAACGCAGCGTGGGCCAGCGCGAGGGGGGGAACGAGAAGCAGGCGAACGAGCTCAAGCGTCATGCAAGAGAGCGGAAAAAACGCAGAGAAACCGGAGGACTACACGTCAGGCGGGTCTTCGAGAAACTGTTGATAGAGCGGCGCCAGGGCCTGTCGTTGCAGTTGGGCCTTCAGGGTCTGCGCCTCCCCGGCGTGGCCCGCCTCGTTGAGGGCCAGACACTGCCACACCTGGGCCTCCGTCTTCGAGATTCCGTCCGTGCCGGCGTCGCTTGCGTGCTTGGCCAAGCGGGCAAATCGCTCGGCGGCCGCGGCCGGGTCTTTTCCCGCGATGGAGGGGCGAAAGAGCAGCGACTGCCCTTCCACCAGCAGCACGAAGGGCGCGTTGGGCCCGCGGGCCTTGGCCTCTTCCAGAAGATTGGTAGAGCGTCGCCCGTACCGGATGGCCGAGAAGAGGGAAGCCTCGCCCGCCCGGTACGCCCAGAGCCCCGACAGCAGCGCGTACTCCCGGGCCGACCCGTCATCCGGCAGAGACGACGGGATGCCGTTCAGCACAGCGGCCTCTTCCGTCAAGGGGTACAGCCGGTACCGCACCAGGAGGCTGTCGGCCCGGGAGGAGGCCTCCTCTAGTAACCCCCGGAGCCGCTCGGCGTCCTGCTGCGCGTACGCCTGCTGCGTGGCTTCGGCAAATGGGGAGAGCGACATGGCACTGAGAAGAGCCAGGAAGATGTGAGCAATCATGAGCGGCCTCAGAGGTAGCGCTCAAAAAAGGACGACGCAAAGCTGAAATTCCACCATTCTTCCAGGCTCCGTGATCCCTGAAGCAGTGTGCGGGTGGGACTCGGAGGCGATGCCCGGAGGGAGCGCCAGAGCTGCTTCAGGCGAGCGTGGTGCTCCCCGTCCGCCCCGTGGGGCTCCCCGCCCGCGAGCAGGACCGTGGGATCGGCCTCGTCCCGCCACGTCACGTGCACGGCGTAGGGCCACCACTGCGCCTCGGGGTAGAGGCGCGCGAGCCGTTGGACCGCCGCTTCGTCGAAGGAGCGAATGCCGTTATCCGGCGAGTGGAGGGTGCCCTCGGGATAGTACACGAGCACGGTCTGCGGGCGCGCCCGGAACCGGCGGGCAGTGCGGCGCAACGTGGCGGCCCGGCGCGAGGCGTCTTCCGGGGGGAACGGCTGGGCGCCCACGGCCGCAAAGAACGGGAATCGGTCCCATTCGGCCATCCAGAGGGTGGGGGGGCGTTCGAGACGGGCGCGGAACAGCAGCCAGGCCAGGTGGCCGTCGTAAAAGTGGTGGTGGTTGGCGTACGCGATAACCGGTCCGTCGGGAAGGGCTGGCGGCCACGTCCCCCTCCAGCACACGCGGCGGAAGGCCCGGTACAGATCGAACCAGAGTAGGGCCTCCACAAGCCGGCGCATCGGAGCCATAAGGGCGAGCAGGGCGGCACAGAAAAACAGATGTCGCAACAGCAGACGCGGGCACAAAAACGGACGAGGCCTCAGGCGACCGCCGAGACCTGTTTCTTGCGGCGCTGATACCCGTCGTACACTAGCAGCCACAGCTTGCGCCGCAGGGGGACGTAGGCGCGCTGGCTGAGGTTGTCGTAGCCGTTGGCCCGTACTTCGTTCATGATTTCCCGGTACATCCGGGCGGCGGCACGGATCCCGTGGCGGGATCGGAATGGCAAAGACGCAATGCCCTCGAAGCTTTCTTCGTAGTACTGCTCGGCGGTGTGCATGGCCCGTTCCAGCAGGTCCGGGTATCCGTCGTCCACGCGGGCGGTGCGGAGTGCGGCGAGGGGCACCTCGTGGGCGTCCAGCCACTGCTCAGGAAGGTACACGCGGTTGAGGTCGTCGATGTCTTCGCCCACGTCCCGCACGATGTTGGTAATCTGCATGGCAATGCCGAGGCGACGGGCGGCAGGCTCTAAGACGTCATGGCGCTCAGAGGCGGCCAGGAACGGGAGCATCATGGCCCCTACGCTTCCGCCCACTAGGTTGGAGTAGTCGATCAGGTCCTCCTTGGTGGCAATGGGGCGGGCTTCGAGGTCCCAGGTCGCCCCTTCAATCAGTTCGTAGAGCGGGGTGCGGGGCAGGGAGGCGTGTTCGTTCACCTCCGCGAGGCGGCGCCACAACACAGCGTCGGAGGGAGGGTGGCCGTCGAGTGTGGCGTCCAGGCGGTCTCGCACAGCGTGGACCTCTTCCAGGGCGCGCTCCCGCCCCACCTCGAGCACACGCTGGTCCGCGATGGAGTCGACCCGGCGGCAGTAAAGGTAGAGCGTGGCCACCGACATCTGAACTGACCGGGGCAACAGGTAGGCCGCCAGAGAAAACGTCCGAGAGTGGTACCGGAACGACTCCCAGATCCACTGATCTTCGTCGGCGTGGCCGTCGAGCGAGAGGGTGGGCATGGAGGCATCCGTCCGGACCAGCGTAACAGGAAGGTGGAAGGGGAGGGGCGAAGCCTTAGGGGCGGAGCAGCGCAACGGCGCGCTTCAAAGAGGCGGGGTTGGCCCGCCACAGCAGAACGAAAGGGACGAGGGTGGCCAGGCCCCCGATGAGGGCGGCGAGGTACACGTCCCGCAGGAGGCAGATCGAGAGCGGGAAGATGCAGTTGAGTGCGTACACCCAAGGGGCCCATTCGTTGTGGATAAGGCGCCCGCCCGCAATGTACTCGTACCCGACCAGAATCACGAACGTGACCACGGCCCACCCGACCCAGTTGGAGAGGGGCATGCCAAAGAAAAAGCCGTTCACGTCGTACTCCCAAAAAGGAAACGCCTCGTTCATCGCAGGGTCGAGCGACACGTCCCACAGTACCATGAACAGCGTGCCCAGCAAGATGGCGGGCCACCGCCGGGCCGACACGCGCCGCGCCAAGTCGAGCGAGATGATGGCCATGGCAAACCAAGAGGGGGGGATGAAGTAGGGCACGTGGCCGGCAATTTTGGGGCCGAGCCACTGGGTATACTCGTAGCCCCCGAACGGCAGTTGAACTCCGCCCAGGGTGAGCCACCCTGTCGTGCCAATCAGTTCGCTGGCTCCGCCCACAAGGCAGCCCCACGCCGCGATCAGCCCCATGCGCTTCCATCCCAGCAGCGGGCCGTACATCAGGAGTGGCAGCAGGGCCAACATGGTCATGAACGTCCAGGTGGGCGTCTTCACCAGCTTCGTGTACATCGGCCCAAAAAACGACATTGTCGAGGGCACCAGCCGCAGCAGCAGCATGCCCAGAATGCTAAACGAAATCGCCCCGACGAACAGCCAGAGGGCGAATTGAAAGAGAAGGGCGTAGTTGCCCTCGACGGTTGGCTGTGAGGGGTCTGAGCTCGACATGAAGGGCAGAAGAATGCTCGAGAAGGTGCGGGATCGGCTGCGCGTGTCTCAGGAGGGAGACGCGTGCGGCAAGGCAGGATGGGGGTGGGGAGGAGACCAGAGGTCGACGTTCACAGGATCCGAACGGCATTCAACAAACCGGAACGGGGGGAACGAGTTTTCGAAGAATGCCGGTAGGTCCTGATGGGGACCGAGACAGCCTTCCTGAGATCTGTTCTTCACTCCATGCACGCCCCCCGAGTCGCCGTCCGGCCTCCGGAGTACTTTCCACGCCTGAGGTACATGGCCCTACTTCAGCACGTGGATCACTTCATTCTTGCAGACACGTTCCCGTACCGCCGAAAATCGTTCCAGGACCGTAGCAAGGTCCGCAGTCCGCAGGGATGGCACTGGATCGCGATCCCGATCTTCGGGCAGCGCGACGGGGCGCCGCTGCAAGACGTGGGCATCCGGACCGAGGGCCGGTGGCTCGAAAAGCACTGGCGGTCGTTCCTCTACAACTACCGGTCCACCCCGTATTTTGAATTTTTCGAGGCTTCCTTCCAGCCGTTCTTCGAGCAGACCTGGGCACAGCTCAGTGCCTGCACGAGCCGCTCGGTGGAAGTGGCGGCGGAACTGTTCGCCCTTCAGACGCCCGTCACTCGTGCTTCTGCCCTTGAAGGAACGCCCGAAACGCTCCCCGACATTCTGCGGTCGGTGTCCGCCGGCACGCTCGTGACTCCTGCGGAGCTGGGTCCCGAAGCCGTCCCCAACGCTGTTGACGTGCAGTACTTTGCGTATGAGCACCCAACGTATCGTCAGAACTTTGAGGGCTTCGAGTCGGGCATGTCCGCCGTCGATCTCGTGTTCAGCTACGGGCGGGAGGCCCAGCGCATCCTTGCCCGCGGCGCTGCGACCGCTTCGGCGCCTCCTGGGTCTCCTCCGGGTGCATCCGGGGCGGCCCCCAACCGTTGACGTTCGCCCCGCGTCCACCGTAGGTTTACGTCTGCCATTCATCGCCTTGTCCTAGTTCCCGTCCGTCCATGATTCTGCCCGACCACCACATCCGAACCCTCGCCCAAGAACACCACATGATCGATCCGTTTGTGGACGGCCAAGTGCGCGACGAGGTGGTGAGCTACGGGCTCAGCTCGTTCGGGTACGACATGCGGGTAGCGGGGGAGTTTCGGGTCTTTACGCCCAACATTTACAACAGCGTCGTGGACCCCAAGCGCATCGATGAGCGCGCCCTGGTGGAGTACGATGTGCAAGATCACATTCTCATCCCGCCCAATTCGTACGTGCTGGGGCGGTCCATCGAGTACTTTTGCATGCCGGACGATGTCCTCGGGCTGGTGCTGGGCAAGTCGACCTACGCCCGCTCTGGAATTATCGTGAACGTGACTCCCCTGGAACCTGGCTGGGAGGGCCACGTCACGATTGAAATTGGCAACGGCACGCCTCTTCCCGCGAAGGTCTACGCAGAGGAAGGCATCGCCCAGGTGGTTTTTCTCCGGGGTGAGACGCCAGAGATCTCGTACGACGAGAAGGACGGCAAGTACCAGCGTCAGGAAGGAATTACGCTTCCGCGGCTGTAGCCCCGGAGAAGGCCTCGGCGCCCCTTCGATCCTTCATGCGCGCCCCTCGACGCACAAACACGGCTTCCATCCGTCATGTCTGCCGCCTCGAACGATGTCTCCCCGTCCCGATCTTGGCGCCGGTGGATCGTGGCGCTCGTGCTCCTGGCGTTTTTTGGTGTGGTGCTGTGGAAGGTGATCAATCCGTACCGGGGTCAGCGGTTTGAGAAGGTGCCCCACGGCAGTCACGTGCACTACGTGCCGCGCGACCGAAATCCGGACGCCCCCATCAGCCGCTTTCCAACAGAGAAGCCCGCCGAAGACGAGCGTATTACGCCTGAGGGGCAGGTGGTGCCCCTGCGCTCCTCCGATGCTACGCCGTAGAGGCAGGGCCGCCGTTGAGGGTTGGGGCCAGGCCGGCGTCCACGAGCTGTTCTGCGATGGCCTCTACGGTCCGGGCCTGCTCGGGCCCAAGCGGAGCAAGCGGCGGGCGGACTGTGTCCCAGGGGGAGGGCCCCGCGCCGCGCGCAAGAAGTTGCTTGAGGGCCGGAATGGTAGGCACCGATGCGAACGCTGCACGGAGGGCGCGGAGGCGATCCTGCGAGGCGGCGGGATCGGTCGCAGTGTCCCATTCTCGCCGCACCTGTGCCGCCAGCGGTGCCGTTACGTTGACGGTGGCGGAAATGCACCCGGCGCCGCCTGCTTCCAGCACTGGCAGAAGCAGGCGCTCGGTCCCCGAAAACACCTGCAGCGCCGGGAAATCGCGGCAGAGCGCTTCGGTGTGGTCCCACTCGGCGCTCGAATCTTTGATGCCTGCGATCTGGGCGCCGTGGGCCTCGCGCAGCCGCTGCATGAGGGGAAACGGAATTGGAACGCCCGACAGTTCGGGAAAATGGTAGAAGTAGAGCCGCAGTGCATCGGTGGCCACCTCCCGCACCAGCCGGTCGTAGAAGCGGTACAGTCCCTCGGGGGGCACCTGGCGAAAGTGAAACGGAGGCAGTACCAGCGCGCCTCCTACGGCGTGGCGCGACGCTGCCCGGGTGAGTTGAACGGCATCTGGCAGGGCCGCGGCGCCGGTGCCCACTAGCAGCCGCTCCGGGGCCACGCCCGCCTCCAGCACTGCGTCTAGTGCCCCAATGCGCTCCGCTACGCTCAGCGAGAGGCCTTCTCCGGTGGTGCCAAAGAGCAGCACTCCGTCGCAGTCCCTTTCCAAAAGCCACTGCACGTGGGCGGCAAGCGCGTCGGCATCTACAGAAAGGTCCTCGTGAAAGGGCGTCAGGCTGGCGGCCACCACGCCGTCGGGGAAGCGGGAAGACATAAAACAGGAGAGGGAGACAATGGGAGAGTCAGAAAAGCGAGGGCGCGCCACCTCAGGACAGCGTCCTACCCCAGGGCAACGTCCAGAATCATCATGACGGTAAAGCCGACCATAACTCCGAGCGTGGCGAGATCGGTGTTGTCGTGGCGCTGCGATTCGGGAATGAGCTCCTCCACCACGACGTAGATCATGGCGCCGGCCGCGAACGAGAGGGCGTAGGGCAGCAGGGGACGCACGCTGAGCACGGCCACGGCCCCAATGCCGGCCGAGAGGGGCTCCACCGCCCCCGAAAGTTGTCCGTACCAGAAGCTCTTGGGGGCCGACACCCCCTCGCCCCGAAGCGGAAGAGCCACGGCCACCCCCTCCGGAAAGTTTTGCAGCCCAATGCCCATGGCCAGCGTTACGGCCCCGGCCAGGGTCGCCCCCGCGGCCATCTCCATCTCAATGGCTGCAGCCCCGAACGTGACCCCCACCGCCAGCCCCTCGGGCACGTTGTGCAGCGTAACGGCCAGCACCAGCAGGGTGGCCCGGCGCCAAGACGTGGGCAGCCCCTCGGCCTCGGATCGGCGAGCCCCCGGATGCAGGTGAGGCAGAAGAGCGTCGGCCCCGCGCAGAAACAGCCCGCCGAGCAGAAAGCCCGCAGCAGGAGGAAGCCAGATCAGCGTGCCCTGGGCGGCGGCCATCTCAATGGAAGGGGCGAGCAGTGACCAAAAACTGGCCGCTGTCATAACCCCCGCCGCAAAGCCCATCATCACGTCCAGCAGGCGCTGATTGACGCGTCGCGTCAAAAACACCAGGGCAGCTCCGAGCGCAGTAACCGACCAGGTGAACCCCCCGGCCAACAGCGATTGCACGAGGGGAGACAGCTCTCGGAACCAAGGCACGAGGTCGCCGACCATAAGGAGGAAGGCCCGGTATGAGCAGTGTGCAAAACTGGGAGCGAGGACGGATCACAGTATCGGGGCGCGGGCGAAGAAATGACAAGTCTCCCAAGACCCAGTCCCGAGCAGGGGGCTCTTGTAAAGGACATTTTGCCGAGGCCCCGTCGCCCCGACCGGGCAGTCCAGGATGGGCATTCGGGGTCGTGCACGCAACTTCCAGCGGCGTCTCTCGTACCATCTGCTGCTTTTCCGAAGGCCCAGCCTCGCCCCGGCAAGCTCAAACCAGCCGGCAGCCTTCGCCCCCCGCCGCACTCTCTTGGTCCAGACCGATTCCTTCTCCATGAGCCCTCCTCTCTCCGACGGCGAATACCTTCTCACCGGCGTGCAGTGGCGGCGGCAAGACCGCGACGAGGCGACGCGGCCGCTGCACGGCTTCACGACGGGACACCTCGTTGTGGACGGCGGGCGTGCGCAGGTGGAGGCACGCTTCAACGACCAGTTTTTGTCCAATCGCTTCAGTGACCTGGAGGAAGACGGGAGTCCCGTGGTGCTTTTGGTAGAGGTGCTCGAGGCAGACGGCATGCATCCACTGGCCTGCGGGGCGCCTACGCTGGTGCGAGCCGGGGCGTCGTATCAGCTGCAGGTCGAGGGAGAGTTCACGGACGCCCCCCGCGCGCACTCGCGATGAGGGGCGTTCCGTGAGGGTCGTTTCGTTGCTCCACCCCGTTTGGTTCGAGTACGGCCGGACGAGACTCGAACGGTTTCCGCCTCCGGCCCCGAAGAGCCGTCGGCGTCCACCACCGAGATGGGGAGCGCCGTGGCGAAGAGGTGAGTGCAATATCGGCCCGAGGCTGGGAGGACGGCCGAGGATTACTGGTCTCGGAAGTTGGGGGCGGATCCGGGCTTGTTCTCGAGAATCGATTCGATGCGGGCTTCTGCCTCCCCGTCGATCTGCGCCACTACGTCGAGGGCCTGCATGTTTTCCCGCACCTGTGCGGGCTCGGAGGCGCCGGTAATAACGGTGCTTACCCTATTGTTCAAGAGGCACCAGGCGAGGGCAAGCTGGGCGGTCGTGCACCCGAGGTCCTTGGCCACCTTCGTCAACTGCCGCACCGTGTCGAGGCGCTCCTCGCGCAGTACCTGATCCTGAAGCCACTCGTAGCCCTCCGTTGCGAGGCGGCTGTCGTCCGGAATGCCGTCGTTGTACTTGCCAGTGAGCAGGCCGCTGGCGAGCGGGCTCCAGATGGTGGTGCCTAACCCCGGTGTGTCGTAAAGGGGGGCATATTCACGCTCTACACGCTCGCGATGGAACATGTTGTACTGCGGCTGCTCCATGGTGGGCGGCACCAGGTGCTCGCGGCGGGCCACGGCGTGGGCGTGGCGAATCTGCTCGGCGCTCCACTCGCTCGTGCCCCAGTAAAACGCATATCCGTGCTCCACGAGGTAGCTCATGGCCCGCACGGTTTCCTCCATGGGCGTGCCGGCGTCGGGGCGGTGGCAGAAGAGCAGATCCACGTAATCCATCTGCAGGCGCTCCAGCGCGGCGGTCGTTCCCTCGACCACGTGCTTTCGAGAAAGCCCTCGGTCGTTGGGCCCGTCGCCGCCCCAGAAAATCTTGGTCGACACCACCAGGTCGCTGCGCGTCCAGCCCCTGTCCTGAATGATCTGGCCCATCATGCGCTCGGACTGGCCGTTCGCGTAAGCCTCGGCGTTGTCGAAAAAGTTGACGCCGTGGTCGTAGGCAATCTGCATGCATTCGGCCGCTTGCTCCGTATCAATCTGGTCGCCAAAGGTGACCCAGGAGCCGTACGAGAGGGCGGACACCTTGAGGCCGGAGTTGCCGAGGAAACGATATTCCATAAACGGAGGGAAAGGAGACAATGTGCTGGGGGAAGAGGCGAACGGGCCTGTTTGAGCACTGCTTTGAGCACTACGCGGCCAACGAGGCCGGCGTCGGATCGTGTCGCCCAAGGAACGGGCAAGACGTGAAATCCGGTGTAGATCGACGTCGGTCGCGCCGCCGCTGAGGTCGTTCTCTCCCTCAAGCAAGGTGGACCGGTTTTTGTGACTAGGTTCCAGTAGATCGCAACTCGCGGACGCCTTCCGACACTGCCGAGATGGAGACTGCCCGCATGTTAGCTGTGACCGTCGGGCTTTATTGCCTCGTGGGCGGAGGCCTCGTGGGGACGGAACCGCTCGCTGTGCGTCTGGCGTCCTGGGTTCCGTGGGAGGATCCGGCGTGGATGCTTGAGTCGATTCGGGCCGGCGGAACGTTCGCCGTTGGGTGGGGCACCGGGGTGGTGGGGTGGCTGGCAAGTGGGCACCAGGCCGCGATCTGCCTCTTCGTGAAGGTGCGGTGGGCCTGGTTTCTGCGGCGCCGGAACGTGCTCACGAGTGGCCTGCCCGTCTTGAAGTACGTGATCGCCGGAAGCGTGCTGCTGGGGCTAGGAGGCGTCCTCGGGGCCGAGATCTGGGGGCTGTGGAACGAAGCCTACGACACGGGCCTCCTTGTCGGCGCGCTCACCGGGGCGCTGCACTCTGGATGGGCGGTGCGGTGGACCGGCAGCCCCATCGATTTTCTGGAGGCCAATCAGCGCTTTGTGAACGAGGACCGGACGGCCCTCTTTACGCAGTACGACAAGCCGTAGCCGAGGCCTCTCCTTCGCTTCTTTCCGAGGTGCTACCTCTGCGCGAGGGAGGCATCGCTGCCCGCGGCCTCCCCCCAAACCTCTCGTAGCCGCGCATCGCGCCCGCATCCCTGCCGGTAGTTCTTGTATTCCCGGGGGTTTTTCTGGTAGTAGTTCTGGTGGTACTGCTCTGCCGCGTAAAACGCCCCGAACGGCTCAATCGCGACGGCGATTTCTTGGTCGAAGCGGCCCGCCACCGCTTCACGCGACGCTTCGGCCAGTGCGCGCTGGCGCTCGGTGTGTGTGTAGATGGCCGGGCGGTACTGCGAGCCTCGGTCGCAGAACTGTCCGCTTCCGTCGAAGGGATCGATGTTGTGCCAGTAGATCCGCAGCAGGCGCTCGTACGACACCTTTGTCGAGTCGTAGATCACCTGCACCACCTCGGCGTGCGAGGTGGCGCCCATCGCGACCTCGCGGTACGACGGGTCCACCTCCGTGCCGCCGGAAAATCCGGAGCGTGTTGCGGCCACGCCGTCCACCGCATCGTAGGGCGGCTCCATGCACCAGAAGCACCCGCCCGCAAACGTGGCGGTGTCGCTCACGGCTGCCGGTAGGGCGGGGGGCGACGCCGAGCGAGCGTCGGTCGAGCCGGAGGTGCCCAGGGTGTAGAGGAACAGACTACCGGCCACGAGGCCGAAGAGCATGGTGCCCGCGATCCAAGAGGAGCGAAGAGACGTGTGCATGTGGGGCGGGGAGGAAGGAAGTCTGGAGGACATCAATATGAGTATAAACATGGAAGCCTGTACGCCGCAGCGACTCGAAAATTCCCTTGTCTGCGTCTGGCCCTAAAGGGTTACACGCTTATTCCCATGCAGGATTCCGGGGCGTGGGCCCGGGGAGGGCTCCGATGCGTGCCGAAAGAAGAGGGAAAACGACGAAGTGGGCTACAGGGCCCCCCGTTCTGCTTCCAGCAGTAGCGTTTCGTCTGCGAAGGCGGCGGCCCGGAAGTAGCTGCATGCCCCTCGCGGCGGGTCGTCGTACTGAGCGGTGTGCAGTACAGCAACGCCGTTTATGGAGGCGCTTGCCTCTTCGATCGCATCGTCGATGTAGAGGGGAATCAGGATCTCGTCCATGGCGGACTGCAAGTCGCCCAGCACGTCGCCGAACTGGGTGCGCGCCCCAGGCGGGCGGCGGTCCTCCACCGTGAGGTCGTTCCCATTTGCCCGGAGGGCACACAGTACCGTGGCGTCGTCCAGGGTAGGCGGGAGAAGCGTCACCGTGTGGACTGTTTCGGCGTCGCTGCGGGCGGGCGCGGCAGGCATCTTGTGGGCCGTGTCGGGACCTACGAGGCGAAGGGCGGGGCGCTCAGTCGCGACTTCAATGTAGGGGGGCTGTGCGGGAGCAGTGGACGTCTCCGTCCAGGTGTCGTCCTGCGGAGTGTAGTATCCCATTGGAGAAGGGCGGTCCGTTAGGGCATTGAGGATGCGCGAAGGAGCAGTAAACCCTCCGGCGTTCGCCGGGGGAGAAGTCAACGAGAGCCGTAGGTGTGTTCGGAGCGTTCTTCGACGCGGTCTGTGGCGGGGGGCGGGGTGGGAGCAAGATCGCCGATGGCCTCGTAGAGGTCCGCGGTCATATCGATCTCGAGCGCGCCGAGTGAGCCCGCCAGCTGGTCGAGGGTGCGGGCGCCGATGATGGGCGCCGTGATGGCGGGGTGGTGGGCCACCCACGCCACGGCCAACGACACCGGGTTGTGTCCGTGCGTCTCGGCGAATGTCGCGAACCGCTCGGCCACCTCGTAGTGGATGTCGGCCCCGTAGCGGGTCTGGTACATCGTGTTGTCGACAAGGCGGCCCTCGTCGGGGCGCCGGTCCCGACCGTACTTGCCGGTGAGGAGGCCGCCGCCGAGGGGGCTATACGAGAGCACGCCCAGGTTTTCACTCTGGGCCATCGGCAGGATCTCCACCTCGGCCTGTCGCTTTGCGAGGTTGTACATCGGTTGCAGAACGTGGAAGGGCGTCCAGCCCTCGCGGCGCTGCCGGCCCAGGGCCTTCATCACCTGCCACGCCGCAAAGTTGGAGGCGCCCAGGTACAGCACCTTGCCCTGCCGCACGAGGTCGTCGAGGGCGCGGAGCGTCTCGTGGAGGGCGGTTTCCTCGTCGAAGCGGTGGACAAAGAGCACGTCGATGCGGTCGGTGCCGAGGCGGCGCAGGCTGTTCTCGACGGCCCGAACGAGGTGGTAGCGCGAGGCTCCCCGGGCGTTTGGGGCGTCGCCCATTGGGAAGTAGGCCTTGGTCGTGAGAACGACCTCGTCGCGGCAGTCGGCCACCAGATCGCCCAAAATCTCTTCGGAGCGGCCGTCCGCGTACACGTTGGCGCAGTCGAAGGTGTTGATCCCTGCTTCGCGGCAGCGACGAAACATGGCGGCGGATTCGTCGGGGTCGGCGGCGCCTCCAAACGACATGGTGCCCATACAGAGCGGGGCGATTTTGACGCCGGT
>CAZFJR010000021.1:0-28747 GCA_964519235.1 uncultured Salinivenus sp.
GGGGCGTACGCGACGTAAGCCCGTGTGAGGCAAACGGGTAGGGAGCACGACGTTGGCAGACTGGTACCCCAAATCGCCAATCAGCACACCGTCGTCCCAAACTTGATTTGGGACCCATCCATCCGATTGAGGAGGCCTAACCGCACAAATGGATGGGCTCCAAGTCAAGCTTGGAGCGACGAACGCGCAGTGTCTTTCTATTTCGGCAGAGGCCTCCCCCGATGGATTTCGGCATTGCCTTCAGGTCGACGTTATGCCGGGCGACGCGGATGTGTCAACAAAGCCCACGATTCATTGCTCAGGGACACATCTCTCATGCCCAAGTCCAAAGGCGGGTTCGTCTACATCCTCGCCAGCAAGCCCAACGGCACCCTCTACGTTGGTGTGACGAGTGACATCGTGCGGCGGGTCCACCGGCATCGCACCGGAGAGGGCTCGGACTTCGTTGACGAGTACGACGTCACCTGTCTCGTCCACCTTGACCCCTTCGACGACATCGAGAATGCGATCCGCCGCGAGAAGCAACTCAAGGCGTGGCGGCGCGAATGGAAGCTCGATCTGATCCGCGAGCACAATCCGACGTGGGACGACTTGTACGATGAAGCGTGCCAAACCCACGGGCGAGATTGGAGCACGCCCGGGGGACCCCCGGCGCCATCATGACCCACGCCGACGAACCCCACCGTCGAAGAGGTTGCGCAGCATTTTGAGTACGCCCGCCGGTCGGACGTGCAGGCCCTGCTGGAGATGCTCGACGCGCTGGGACACGTGGAGGGGACGGAGGACGGGGCGTACGCGACGTAAGTCGACTGACTGTAGACTCGAAAACCAGCACAGCACCCGTCGCTCCAGACTTGATTTACTTCGTCAGTCGCTTCGCTCTTGTGGAGCCTATCAGACGATAGGGGAGGCCTCCCCGTGTAGACCCGTGCAGCTGGATGGGCTCTGAATCAAGTTCAGAGCGACAACGGTGCTCCTTCTCAAATTCTCCAGACTCTTCTGACGCAATGATCTTCTCCATTGATCGGGACACCAACGAGCTGAGTCAAATCCGAGAGGAGGCATTCGCTGCCCTTGACGTGCTCGAACGCAGGGATTTTCAGGAGTGGGTGGTTGAAAATCCCGAGATCCTGGGGGAAGAGCTTCTCGTTGTCCAGTCTGAGTACGCCAACTTTAAAGAAACCAGCGACCGCCTGGATATTCTGGCGCTTGATATGGACGGAAAGCTGGTCGTCGTCGAGCTCAAGCGCGACGAGGCGGACGACACAACGGACCTACAGGCAATCAAGTATGCCAGTTATTGCGCGACGCTCACCGCGGAAGACATTCAGAAAGAATACCGGACGTTCTGGAATGGGCGCGGGGAAGACTACAGCCCGGAGGAGGTAGGTCAGCATTTTGCAGAGTTTCTCGACGGAAGTGTATACGAAGAAACCACGGATGAGGGGTGGGTTGCGTTCGACCTCGACGATCGTCCTCGCATCCTGCTGGCCGCCGGCTCCTTCGACATACAGGTGACGGCGCCCGTCGTGTGGCTCACTGAGGAATACGATCTGGACATCAAGTGTGTCACGATGCATGCGTACGAGCATAAGGGCGAACTGCTGTTGCATTCGCGACAAGTCATTCCCATTCAGGAGGCCGAGGAGTATATGGCAGAGCGGCGTGCGAAGCAGGAACAGCAAAGTAGTGGTCAGCGACGTACGCGGGCGATCAAGGTACTTTTAGATCGTGGGGTTCTGATTCCCGGAGATATCGTTGTGTTCAACCCGGAAGAACGCCCCTCGATTGAGGGGGATAATAAACGGCCCGATGTTTTTTGGAAAGCGGAGGTTACTGGTAAACGGGGGAACAACAACTTTGAATGGCTCCACGACAATGAAGAGTATTCAGCGACGGGGTTGGCCATGACGGTTATTGGGGCGCTCACTGGAGAGCGCCCAAGTTCCCTGAATGGGTACAAGTACCTGTGCCACCCCGAATTTGACAATCGTACCCTCTCAGATCTTCGGAACAGCCAAGTCGAAGCTCCGGAGCGTCGTTCGTAGAAAGAATCCGAAATTGCTCCGACTCTTGTTCCCACCGTCAACCAGGTGGCGCAGCACCTCCACCGCGCCCTGAGCGAACGTCAGTGAGTGAGGAAGTGCTTTCAGAGTGCACCCGCCGGGACGACGTGCGCGAGCCGCTGGAAACGTTGGCGGCGCTGGGGCACGTGGGAGGGCACCGACGACGGGGCGTACGCGACGTGAGCATACCGCTCACAACCTAAACAACAGGCCCACCCGTGGCTCCAGACTTGATCTGGAGCCTGTAATTACGTATGAAAAAGCGTTGTCTGCCAATGGGGTAGGCTCCAAGTCAAGCTTGGAGCGACGATGGGAATTACACCTTAGAGGTGACCTACTATGGAAGTCTCTGGAAAGACAATAGACGCCCTTTGCGGACTCATCACCGGGGATGCTGAGGCAAACTATCCCTACCGGAGCGGCCCAGAACTGATCACTTTTTTCAGCCGGTACGGGTATGACGACAGTCACGGATCTCATTTTCCATCACGGGCGAGGTATACAGAGGACAAGCTAAAGGATCTAAATGCTACTGACGAGATGAGGCAGGTTGTACGTGAGGCTCTTGATCCGAGACACTTCCGGTCGGCTGAAGCGAACGTTGAGGACGCAGCTCAGGAGTTAAGCTTCTTCCTCGACTTCGATGGCTATACCCTTGAGAAAGACGGTCCTCACTACACGGTCGTAGACATATCCGAAGAGACCGTGGATATGGAAGTAACCCCGGGCGACTTCGACATCGGTGATCGGAGCGTCGTTCGAGAGCAGTTGCAGAAGTGCCGTCGGAAGCTGGGAACAGAGGATTACGATGGCGCCATCACGAACGCTCGAACGGTGACCGAGGCAATCCTGATTGGAATTGAAGAGGACCTGTCCGGGGAGCCAGCAGACCACAACGGAGATCTCCCTGCACTCTACAAACGCGTCTACAGTCAACTCAATCTCGACCCCAGCGCAGAGGAGTTAGAGACCAATCTCCGTCAGATTCTCAGCGGACTTATCAGCGTGATAGACGGGCTATCGGGGATTCGCAATCGAATGAGTGATTCCCATGCGACGTCGTATAGAGCCGATCGTAGGCACGCGAAACTTGCGGTCAACACCGCAAAGACGTTCGTCGAGTTCATTTTAGCGAGCTACCAGTACCAGCGAGAGCGAGAAGGCAAGCAGTAAAGTGGGGCTGCTTTTTTCGGGCTCGCTAATCAGATGTCCGTGGCCTTCTGCAGATTCGCGCGGCGCTGAGGGAAAGGAGGCGATGAAGGAGGGGCACACGAAACGCAGTCGAACGCCACAGACTCGAAAACCGGCACAGCACCCGTCGCTCCAAACTCGATTTGGAGCCTATCCAACCAACAGATAAGGGCCTCCCCAGTCGCATGGATAGGCTCTGAGTCAAGCTCAGAGCGACGAGCGTGTAGTGTCGTTCTCCTTCGGCAGAGACACCCCCCGTTGGATATCGGCATTTCAAGTCGAGGTTATGCCAGCCACCACAGATGTGTCAAGGAACACCTACGATCGGTGCTCAAGGACACATCCATCTCATGCCCAAATCCAAAGGCGGCTTCGTCTACATCCTCGCCAGCACACCGAACGGCACGCTGTACGTCGGCGTCACAAACGACATTGCCCGTCGAGTGCATCAGCATCGCAACGGGGAGGGCTCCGACTTCGTCGAGGAGTACGATGTCACGCGCCTCGTCCACCTCGAACGCTTCGACGACATTGAGGCCTCCATCCGGCGGGAGAAACAACTGACGGCCTGGAAGCGGGACTGGAAACTCGATCTGATTCGTGACCACAATCCGACGTGGGACGATCTGTACGAGGAAGCCTGTCGCACGTACGCCCCGAGATAGAGCGTTCCCAGGCGTCAGTCCACGCCGCGATGACTCGTGCGGACGCGCCGCTCACCGTCGAACAGGTCGCCCGGCACGTCCACCGCGCCCTGCGCAACGCGAAGAAATGGTTTCAGACTGCCCCCGATGGTCCGGCCGCTGGAAACGCTGGCCGCACTGGGGCACGTGGGGGCGATCAGCGACGGGGCGTACGCGACATAAGTCGACTGCCCGAAGACTTGAAAATCAGCACGGCACGTCGCCCTGAACTTGATTCAGGGCCCATCCATCCGGCTGACGGAGGCCTTGTCACACGTCATATAGGCTCCACACGAGCGAAGCGACTGACGGAGTAAACCGAGTCTGGAGCGACGAACGTGCAGTATCATTCTCGTTCGGCAGAGGCATCCCCTGTTGGATGCCGGTATTGCCTTCAGGTCGACGTTATGCCGGCCACCACAGAGGGAACGGGTCCGACTTCGTCGTCGAATACGACGTCGCCCGCCTCGTCCCCCTTGCCCCCTTCGACAACATCGAGGCCGCTATCCGCCGCAAAAGAGAACCGAAGGCCTGGGGCGAGGCTGGGAATTGGACCTGATCCGCGATCCGAACCTAGCGTGAGGGGAGCTGTCCGGGAGGCTTGTCGTGCGCACGGCCCGAGATCGAGCGCTACGGGGTGCCCACCGAGAGCGCAAGTGGTCTCCAGCTCCATCCCCTTCGGTCCCTTCAGGCCCAGCGCCAGGAACCTGAGACGAAGCCGACGTTCCAGGTGGGGTTTTGGGCAAACGGGCACTTGGCCAGATGGATGTTTATCGGCCTCTCTAGAGCAAAGATCGGACCCGTTCCGAATCTCCGTGACGCGCATGCGCTCCCCTGTCGGGGGCGGCTCTCACGCCGCCTCTTGCTGCGGGGCATTTCGGAGCGCAGAGCGGACCTGCACCTCGCCGTGGAGGGTGCGGTGGACCGGGCATTTGTTGGCGATGTCGAGGAGGCGCTCGCGCTGGGCGTCACTGAGGGCACCGCGCACCTCAATCTCCCGCTCAATCCGGTCGACCTTCCCCGTATCCGTGTCGCAGTGCTCGCAGTCCTTCGCGTGAATCTTCGCGTGTGAGAGGCGCACGATCGCCTCCTCCAGGGGCCACCCCTTGCGGTCGGCGTACATGCGGAGCGTCATGCCCGTACAGCTTCCCAGCGCGCTCAGCAGGTAGTCGTAGGGCGAAGGGCCCGCGTCGTCCCCGCCCACGTCCTCCGGCTCGTCCGCCACGAGGGCGTGCGGCCCCGCCTGAATGTCGGTCCGGTAGGCCTCGCCCGTGCGGGTGACCACCTGCCCCTCGGGCGCCTGTCGCTCGGAGCGCGACCGGTCGACGTACTTCTCCGCCCAGGCCCCGAGCACCACCCCGGCGTACTCCGCATCGGCCCGGGTCGTGAGCAGGTGGTCGGCATCATCGAGCGACACAAAGCTCTTGGGGTGCTTCGCCGCCTGGAAGATGCGGCTGGCATTGTCGATGCCCACCGTGCGGTCCACCGGCGAGTGAAACACGAGCAGCGCCCGGCCGAGCGCCCCAATCGTCTCCTCCATGCGCGTGGCGGCCAGGTCGTCCAGAAACTGCTTGCGGATGGTGAAGGTGCGGCCCGCCAGGGTCACGCGCGCCTCGCCGGTCGCCCGAATGTCTTCGGTCGCATCCTCCAACAGGTGCGTCACGTGCTCCGGGTCGTAGGGCGCCCCGAGGGTAGAAACGGCCTGCACCGCATCGAGGCGAGAGGCTGCCTGCAGCACCGCAGCGCCGCCCAGCGAGTGCCCCACAAGGATGCGCGGCGCCTCGTAGTGCTCCGCCAGAAAGTCCGCCGCCACCACCAGGTCATCCACGTTGGAGGAAAAGTTCGTGTCGGCGAAGTCGCCTTCACTCTCGCCCAGGCCCGTGAAGTCGAACCGGAGCACCGCGATGCCGTGCCGGGTGAGGGCGCGGCTGAGGGCGCGGGCCGCCCGCAGGTCCTTGGAGCACGTAAAGCAGTGGGCAAAGAGGGCGTACGCGCAGGGGGACGCGCCGTCGGGGCGGTCGAGGCGGGCGGCGAGCGCAGTGCCTTCGGGGTTGTGGAAGGTCAGCTTCTCGGACGGCATGGGGACAGAGGGGATTGCGAAAAGAACAGGCGCAGAACAAACAGGTGCAGAACAATGGGCACGGGAACGGCGGCCGCGAGGGCCGCTTCACCCCGCCGCGGGGGGCGCCATGTCGAAGGAAAAGCGCCGGGTCTTGACGGGCGTTCCGCGGTCGAAGGTGCGCTCGGCAAATGTGACGGTGCCGGAGCGGTGGACAAGGAAGGCCGTGGAGGCGCGGGTGCCGTACTGGTCGCTTTCGATAAAGGGGGGCGAGAGCATCCGTTCCGTTTCTTGCCCCACGCCCGTCTGCGGCAGCCGATCGTCGGGGGCTGGGCGGCGGTCGTCCAGTCCGTCCAGCAGCTGGTCGGGGGTCGGGGTATCGTCCAGGATCGAGCGGAGGCGGGCGGTGCCGCGCTCCACCTTGGGCCAGGCATCGTCGAGCTGGGCATTGCTCATTCCGTGCACCCCGTCCTCCACCGCACGCGGGGATCCGTCGCGGTTGGAGAGGTAGTAGGTGGTGCGGGGCGTGCCCACGAGCAGGTTGAACCCGTTGTAGCGGTGGGCACGCGGGCGGACCGACGCCAGGTATGCTTCCGGATCGGGCTCCTCGCGGAGAAACGTCGCAACGAGGTGGCCCCGCGACGGCGCCGCATCGCGGGCCGGGCGGGGGTCGCGCACATTGGTGACGGTGGCCCAGTAGCCGCGGCGGGTAATGCCCAGCCAGGTGCCGCCTGCTTTGCGGTCGCGCCCGCCGAGCACGTAGGGCGCGTCGTTCCAGAACGACGCCGGGGCGGTGGGGCGCTCGTAGAATTCATCTCGGTTGCCGGCAAAGACCAGTGGATAGTCGGGGTGCGTATTTTGCGCGAACAGAATGAGGCACATGAGGGAAGGCGGGGATGAAGTGAGTCGTGCGACGGGCCCGGACGTTACAGGCGCGTCGGCGCGGCGACGGGGGCGGCCGCCTCTGCGGTCACGGCGCTCGTTTCTCCACGGCAAGTAGGCGGGGCGGGGCGCCGGAGGCGTTGGCAAACTGGTACCAGAAGGCGCGGCCGTGCGCCTGGGACAGACCCGCGGCCCACTCCGCCACGGCGGCCGCCTCCTCGGCCCCGCCCTCGTGTCCGGGATACACCACCACCGTCAGCACGCCTCCCTCCGGCCGCAGGAGATCGAAGGCCGCGCGGAGCGCCGGGACAGTGGTTTCCGGCCGGGTCGTAATGCGATGGTCGCCGCCGGGCAAATAGCCCAGGTTGAACATGACAGCCCCCACGCGCCCCGCATCGGCAGGGTCGACGTGCTCTCTCAGCGCCTCGTGCCCGTCGTGCACCAAGCGAAGGTGGTCCAGGAGTGCGGCGTCTGCCTCGTGCACTCGCTTGCGGGTCGCGGACAGCGCGTCGGCTTGAATGTCGACCCCCAGCACGCGCCCCGACGCCCCCACCTGCCGCAACAAAAACAACGTGTCGTGCCCGTTGCCCACCGTCGCGTCGATGGCCAGGTCGCCCCTCGTAAGCCCTTCGGCCGCACAGCAATGCGCCGCGTCCAGAATGGAGGGGAGGGCCATGACGGAATCGGCAAACCAGTGCGCTGCGAAGAGCAGAACTGGTACCTGCCGCCCGGCACGATGGATCCGGGCGGCACGGGCCGACGACCGTAGGCGCCGGAGACTGTACCCAATCCGACGAATTCTCTTCGCCCTTAGAACCCACGAGGAGGCTGCGCGTGGGGCGTTTGTGGAGTGCACATGTCTCTTCACAGGCATCCCATCCACATGGCCGTTGACGTCGACCTCGGCGCGCGCAGCTACACGGTTCACTTTCAGTCGTTGGCCTCGGTCCCCGAGCTTCTGTCCCGGGCGTCGTCGGGACTGTCGCCCGGGCGGTGCCTGCTCGTGAGCGACGAGAACGTGGCGGCCCACTACCGCTCGCCGCTCGTGCAGGGCCTCCGCGACGCCGGATGGACCGTGCGCCCCGTGGTATTGCCGCCGGGCGAATCCACCAAGTCGGCCTCGCACCTGCACACCCTATACGACGAGGCGCTGGAGTGGGGCATCGACCGGGACACGCCCGTGCTGGCCCTGGGGGGCGGCGTTGTGGGCGACCTCGCCGGGTTTGCCGCGGCCACGCTCCTGCGCGGCGTGCCTCTCGTCCAGCTTCCCACCTCCCTCCTTGCCCAGGTCGACGCCTCAGTGGGCGGAAAAACGGCCATCAACCACGCCACCGGCAAAAACCTGATCGGGGCGTTCTACCAGCCGGCCCTGGTGTGTGCCGATCCCGACACGCTCGACACCCTTCCCATGCGGGAGTACACCAGCGGCATGGCCGAGGTCGTGAAACACGCCCTCATCCAGGCCCCGGCGCTCTTTGCCCACCTGGAGGCCCACCTGGTGCCCGTGATGACCCGTACGGACCGCGCGGTGGTGGCGGACGTGATCGAACGCGCCGTGCAGGTGAAGGCCGACGTGGTCAGTGCCGATGAGCGCGAAGAGGGACGGCGCGCCATTCTCAACTTCGGGCACACGTTTGCCCATGCGCTGGAGCGTGCGGCCGGGTACGGCGCCTTTACCCACGGCGAAGCGGTGGCCCTGGGGATGCGGGCCGGGCTCTACCTGTCGCACCGCCGTCACCCGCAGGCCCTGGACCGCGACCGCCTGGACCACGTCGTCGATGCGATTCCGGTCCCCGGACGCCCCGAGGACGTTGCGTTCGAAGACCTGTACGCGGCGATGGCGTCCGACAAGAAGAATCGGGGCGATACGATTCGGTTTGTGCTGCTGCGGGCGCTGGGGGAGGCGTACGTGACGGGCGACGTATCGGAAGAGGAAGCGCGCCGGGCCTGGGCCTTCGCCTGTTCCTCCTGAAACGCGGCCCCAACTGAGTCGTGTAGCAAGAAAGCTCGTTCTTGCGTCAGAGCCTTTCCGCATTCCGCCCGGTTGCACGCCCGCCCCCCTCACGGCCCTTCTCGTGCCCGAGTCCACCTCGCCCCGTCGGTTTCCCACACAGCCCTTTTGGCGGTCGCTCCGCGTGGCCGTCATCGTGGTGCTCGTGGGCATCGTCCTCGTGGTGGGCTTTACCCGCACCCAGGCGGGCCGGGACGCCATTCGCGATCAGGTAGAGGCCGCCTTCAATCAGCAGTATGCGGGGCAGCTGTCGATTGGGACGCTGCAAGGGACGCTCATCGACGATGTCGTGGCCACCGACCTCCGCCTCGAAACCCCCTCCGGCGGCCTCGTGGCCACGGTGGACTCGGTACGGGCTGTTCCGCGCTGGGCCAATCTCCTTACCGCGGAGCTCGCAGTGCGGACCCTCACGCTCTACGGGCCGCACCTGCGCCTCCAGCGCGACACCGCCGGCACCTGGAATGCCCGGCGGGCCCTGCAGCCCACGGCGTCGTCCGCCGATGCCAGCCGCCCCTTCGACCTCACATTTGCGGACATTCAGGTGCGGCGGGGCGCCCTCACGACGGCACGGGCGGGTCCTCCTCCCGACATCGTGCAGGAGGGCTGGCTCTTCGATTACACCCGTACGCGCATCCAAGACATTTCGCTGCGCGCAACTGCCCAGCGGATCGGGGACACGAGCCTGCTCGCCCTCAATGCTGCCTCGTTCGCACTGCCGGGCCTGGACCTGGAGCCCTCCCTCTTGCAGGGCCGCCTGCGCCGCACTGCCACGGGCTGGTCCGTCGCCGACCTCGACCTGTCGCTAGGCACCACGCGCCTCCGGGGACGCGCCTCCCTGGACACCGACGCGCCCGACGAGGCCCCCAACGCCGTGTCGCTAGTTCTCGATCGCAGCCGCGTGGACCACGCCGAACTGAAGCAGCTTGTCCCGCAGCTCCCCTTCGCGGACGTGGTGACGGTGCAAGGCCGGATCGGCGGCACCCTGAAGCGGCTCCGGGCAGACGGCATCACCGTGACGCACGACTCCTCCGCCGCCACCCTGGCGGGCACCATCGCTCGCACCCCGGGCGCTTTTGCGGTGGACCTGCAGCTCCAAGAAAGCACGGTGTCCCTGCGCGACGTGCGCGACGTCTGGCCCGGGCTTCCTTCTCGCTTCCCTGGCGACCTCGGCCCCCTTCGCGTGGAGGGCACCCTTCGCGGAACGGCAGCCCGGCCCCGCCCTGCGCGCCGCGGGCTCGACCTGGAGGCCACCCTGGCGATGCGCAGCCCCCACGGCGCCGTGCAGGGCTCGCTGGACGTGGCCCGGGAGGACACCGCCCCGCTCCGGTACCGCGCTACACTCACAACCGATAGCCTGAACCTGGCCCCGTTTACGGGCCGCCCGGCACTTGCTAGCGTGCTCACCGGACGGGTAGACGCGCAGGGAAGCGGCGTGCAGCGTCCTGCCTTTCAGGGCCGAATTCGCGCCTCCCTCGACTCGTCCGTCGTGGCAGGGCGCCCCCTCGCCTCCGCCAACGGGCGGATCGCGTTCGACGACAGCTCGGCGCAGGGGCGTTTCTCCGCGCAGCAGGCGGCGGGCGGCTCTGTGTTCGTGGAAGGGTCCGTCGACCAACTAAACGCGTCCCGTCCCCGCTACACGGCCGCCGCTACGGGCTCCAACCTCGACCTTTCCTCGATCGTACCCGGACTGCCCTCAACGGCCCTGAACGGCCGGGTGACGCTCCGGGGCGCCGGCACCCGATGGCGCCCGCTCGCGGGCACCGTGGTCGCCGACATCGACTCCTCCACCCTCGTCCGCGGCGACAGCACCGTCGCCCTTTCCCCCCACACCGCAACCCTCCGCCTGGCCGAGCGTGGCGCCGACGCCCCGCGGCTCACCGTCACAGGATCGTTGGGAACGCTCACGGTGGACGCCCCCCCGGAGGGGCCGTCGCTGTGGACCGCAGCACGGACCTGGGCGCAGGCCCTCGGCGATGCGTACCGACGCGAGCGCAACAAGCCGTCTCCCGCCAGCCCCCTGCCCTCTGCCGCCACGGAGCCCGCCCCTCCCTCTGCTGCCCAGCCCCCCTCCCGCCTCGCACGGACGTCGTCCGAGAAGCCGGTGCGTGCCGAGGCAAGCCTGCGCGTGCATCGCCCCGACATCCTGCACGCATGGTGGGGCGCCTTCCCCCGCCGCGCGGAACGCCTTTCCGCACAGGCCCGCCTGTCGCTCACGCCGGACAGCATTCGGGCATCCGGGCAGATCTCGGCGGAGCGGCTTCGGGGCTCCGCCTACGACGCTGCCCGCGTGCAGGCGCGGTACGAGGTGGCCAGCCGCCTAGGGGCCCCCTTGGCCCGTGCCACTCGTGCCACCGCCACCGTGTCGGCCCGCCGCCTCGCCGCGGGAGGACCGCCCCTCAACGGGCTCTCGGCGGGCCTTGCGTACGAGGACCGGAGGGGCACGCTCCGCCTCTCGGCCGACAGCGCAGGCGTTGCGGACTCTCTGCGGATTGACGGCGCCCTGCGCATTACCCCCCACACGAACGAGCTGCGGCTCCAGACGGTGGCCCTGACCCTCAACGGGGCGGCGTGGACCAACCCGGCCCCGGCCGCCCTCCGGATCTACGCCGACCGCGTCGTTTTGTCGCCCTTTCGTCTGGAACAGCCGCACCCGCAGGTGCCGTCTCTGCAGCGCCTCCAGGTGGCCGGCACCCTCTCCGCCTCCCCCACCGATACCCTCTCGGTAACGGCCCAGAACGTGTACCTGCCGCCACTTTCCCGGGCCGTCGACGCACCCAACCTGATCGGCGGAAACCTGAGCGGCCGCGCCACGCTGCGGGGCGGGCTGGGCCAGCCCCTGGTGTCGACCGACGTTGCGGTTCGTCGCCTTTCCTACGACCGCCGCATTCTCGGAGACGCTCGCCTCCGTGCCTCGTACGCGCCCTCCTCTCCCGTGCTGTCCCTAGACGGCACGCTCCGGGGGGCGCCCGCGAGTGCCGACCGCCTCACCGGGCCCGCCTTCGTCCCGGGCCCGGTGCGCAGCGTAGACCCGAACCGGCTGTCAGTGTCCGGCACCGTTCGGGTGCCCGGGGGGCTGCGCAGCGCCCCCGCCCGGACCGCCGCCCCGCCCGAGGACGACGCGCTGAACCTAACGGTGGACCTCGAACGGGCCGATCTGTTTTTCTTCCGGTACATCTTTGAGGAACGAGTCTCTCGGGTGCGGGGCTTTACGACCGGCGAGCTCCGCATCAGGGGAGCGTTTCACGACCCCGTGTTCGACGCGGATCTGGAGATCGTGAACGGCGGCGTGACCCTCCCGCTCTTTGGGCTGCAGTACCAGGTGGAGGGGCCGGTGGCGGTGGACCGGCGCGGCATCCATGCGCGGGGGCTGTCGGTGCAGGACGCCGACGGAAGCGCCACCGTGCAGGGAAGCATCCTGTTCAACGACTACCAGTACTTCTCCTTCGACCTGTCGGCCCGGCTCAACGGCCTTACGGTGATCGACGTGTCCCAGGCCGAGGATCTCCCCTTCTACGGCACCATTCGCGCCTCCGGCCCACTGCGCCTCACCGGCCCCCTCTCGGACGCCACCCTGCGATCCGACGCGGCCCGCACCACCCCCGACAGTGAGCTGTTCATCCCGGTGACGAGCGAAACCGTAGAGGAGGACGCCGGCTTTATCGTGTTTGCCGACTCGACGGGACGGGCGCCGGACGTCTCCACCTTCACCCGACGCCAAAACATTCTGGCCGACCGGCCCGAGGGCGTGCCGTCGTTCGTAGAAGGCCTAAACCTCGACTTCAATGTCACGGCGCCGGAGGCTTCCACCGTCAACCTCGTGTTCGACCCTGTCGTGGGCGACGTCGTGACCGTCGTGGGCTCCGGGCGCGTGCAGCTGCAGCGCAAGGAAGGCGACTTTTCGGTGTACGGAAGCTTCCGGGCCACCAGCGGCACATATCTGTTTACGGCCGGCGAGGTGTTCGTGCGTCGGTTCTCGATTGCGGAAGGCACCATTACTTGGGACGGCGACCCCACAAACGCCCAGCTCGACCTCGACGCCGAGTATCGCACCCGGGCCTCCCCGTCCGGCCTGCCCGGCTTCCAGAATGCCCGGGGCCGCATCCCAGTCACCGTTCTGCTCGACATCACCGGGCGGGTGGCCACTCCGCGCGTAGACCTGGGCCTCTCGCTCACACGCAGCGAGCAGCGCAACCTCGTAGGGTCCGAGTCGCTCGATGCTATTCTCAACCAGCCCGCCCGCACTACCGAGTACGCCACGAGCGTGCTGCTTACCAATACGTTCCTCCTCACCACCGAGTCCTTTACCCAGCCCGGCGGCGGGGAGGGCGGCTCCGAGAACCGCCTCACAACGGCGGGCAACCAGCTTGCGTTCAACAGCGTCTCGCAACTCGTGTCGAGCCAGCTCAACCGATACCTCGGGCGGGCCCTTCCGAACGTCGACCTGAATTTCGGCGTTCAGGGCGAGGACCCGGACAACCTCGACCTTATCTACGGCGTCGCCCTGCGCCTGCTCAATGAACGCCTCATCATCCGGGGCGAGGGCGTGTACACCAGCGACGACACCGAAGCCCAACAGGTAGAAGGGCCGCAGGGCGAATTTGTGGTGGAGGTGCGGCTCAGCTCCAGCGTAAGCGCCAAGATTTTCTACCGCCGGGACGGCGACGAGCTCACCCGCAACCAGTCGCTCACAAGCAGCCGCGGGGCGGGCGTGTCGTACCAAACCCAGTTTTCCACCTGGCGCGCCCTGTTCGAACGCCTCTTCGGATGGCTCCTGCCCGACAACGACCCGGAGCCCCCCGGGGACGCCCCACCCCCAGTGGCGGAGCAGACGCCAGCCCCGGCCGACTCGACCTCGTCCCCTCCGCCCCGGCCCTGACGGGGGCTCTCTCTGGCAGGCGGCAGACGACCCGGCGATGCTCGCACCGCCTTGTATGACTTTTTCGTGCGGTGTGAACGCCGCGCACGGGCCGGTCGTTATTTCTGAGTGGTTCTTCTCTCCGACTGCCTTCACAACTCCACACCGCCACCATTTCGAAGACGCAAGCCGACAGCCTTCGCCAAGACATCCTCGCGTTTCTGCGTGAGCACCCCAACCAGGGCCACCGGTCCCACGAAATTGCCAAGGGACTGGGCATCGAGGACAACGAAACGTACCTTCAGTTCTGCGACGTCCTCGCCGAAATGACGGCCCAGAAGCTCGTAAAGCGGAAGGGCCGAAAGTACAAGGCCAAGGGCGAAACGCGCCACCGCACCGGCCTCCTCAGCTGCCACCCGCAGGGCTACGGCTTTGTGCAGGCCGTGGACAGCGACGAAGAGTTCTTTATCCGCGAGCCGCACATGGGCGAGGCGCTGCACGGAGACCTGGTGCGCGTCGCCGTAGCGGCCCGGCCCGCCGATGCTGGGGCGGACAAGAAACGGGAGTGCGAGGTGCTCGACATCGTGGAGCGGCGCTGCACACAGGTCGTGGGCACCTACCGCCAGCGGGCAGACGTGGCGTTTGTGGAGCCGGACGATCAGCGCATCCTGCAGGACGTGTACGTGCCGCCCGGCGCTACGGGCAACGCCAAAGACGGAGAGAAGGTGGTCGTGTCCATCGATCGGTTCGATGACCGCAAGGCCTCGCCCGAAGGCCGCATCCTGCGCGTGATTGGCTCCGCCGACGACCCGAAGGTCCGGGTCCTCTCGCTCGCCATGAGCATGAACGTGAAGGCCGACTTCCCCGACGCGGTGGAGGCGGAGGCGGACGAAATTCCCGTCGCCATCCCCGACCGCGAGATCGACCGCCGG
The DNA here is from genome assembly GCA_964519235.1 of uncultured Salinivenus sp. Lineage (GTDB taxonomy): Bacteria > Bacteroidota > Rhodothermia > Rhodothermales > Salinibacteraceae > Salinibacter. The sequence goes on from CAZFJR010000021.1 coordinate 14,680, forward strand.
CGCGACCTGCGCGACAAGCCGATCTTCACGATCGACCCGGCCGACGCGAAAGACTTCGACGACGCCATCCACATCGAGGAACTCGACAACGGCCACTACGAGGTGGGCGTCCACATCGCCGACGTAAGCCACTACGTTCGCCCCGACACGGCCATCGACGAGGAGGCGCTGGACCGCGCAACGAGCGTGTATCTGGTGGATCGCACCATCCCGATGCTGCCCGAAAAGCTCTCGAACAAGGTCTGCTCGCTGCGCCCGCACGAGGACAAGCTCGCGTTCTCCATTCTCATGGAGGTGAGCCCGCAGGGAAACGTGGTGGACTACGAGATTTGCGAAACGGTGATCCACTCCAAGGAGCGCCTCACCTACGACCGTGCCCAGGACTACATCGAAGGCGGGTACCCCAACGACACCATGGCGGCGGACGTGGTGCAGGCGAACCGGCTTACCAAGACCCTCACGAAGCGGCGGATGCGTGAAGGGGCCATCGACTTCGGCTCCGACGAGGTGAAGGTCATGCTCGATGACGACGGCACGCCCACCGACATCGTCCGGAAGGAGCGGGTGCGGGCCAACCGCCTCATCGAGGAGCTGATGCTGCTGGCCAACCGAACGGTGGCCAGCCATATTGCCGATCCCACGCATCTGGAGCGCCACCGTTCGAACGGCGACGACGAGCCGCTTCCCTTCATTTACCGTGTGCACGACACGCCGGACGGTGAGCAAATTCGCCAGCTCGCCGAGTACGTGCGGGTGTTCGGGCACGAACTCCCCATTACGGACGGCAACGTGCGGTCGTCGGACCTAGCCGCCCTTATCGATGCGGTGCAGGGCCAGCCGGAGGAGCAGGTAATTGTGCGGGCGGCGCTCCAGGCCATGTCCAAGGCCAAGTACGCCGTCGGCAACATCGGGCACTACGGCCTCGGGTTCGACCATTACACCCACTTTACGAGTCCCATCCGCCGCTACCCCGACCTCATCGTGCACCGGCTACTCAAGCGCTACGCTCGCGGCGAAGGCCCGGCGGACGTTGAGGAGCTCGCGGCCCGCTGCGAGCACTGCTCGGAGCAGGAGCGCAACGCAGAAGAGGCCGAGCGGGAGTCGGTAAAGCTCAAGCAGGTCGAATACGTAAAAAACCACGTGGGCGACGTCTTCGAGGGCGTCGTGAGCGGGGTCACCAAGTTCGGCGTCTTCGTAGAAATCACCGACCTGCTCGTGGAGGGTCTCGTCCACGTCCGCGAGATGAACGACTACTACACCTACGACGAGTCCACGTACACACTGCGGGGCGAGAGCAACGGCAAGACCTTCCGCCCGGGCGACTCGGTAACGGTAAAAGTAGCAAGCGCAAGCGTCGAGGACCGCGAGATCGATCTTCTCTTCGCGGATTAGCCGTTCGCGCAGAGGGAGGTCCGCCCAGAGGAGACGCCCCGGGCCAGAAACGACGCCCTCTCCGGAAACGACGCTCTCCCCAGAGACGACGCTCTACACCGCCGGCGTCACGGAGCGGTCGTGCGGGACGTCGTCCGCAAAGTCGTGCACCAGGAGCCCGCTTCGCAGCTTCGGCTCGAACCACGTTGACTTGGGGGGCATCAGGCTTCCTTCGTCCGACACGGCAACGAGCTCTTCGATGCTCGTGGGGTACATGCTGACGGCCAGCTGGGCATCGCCTTGGTCCACGCGAGCCTCCAGTGCGTCGGTGCCCCGGATGCCGCCTACAAAGTCGATGTTGGGATCCCGGCGCTGATCGGTAATGCCCAGGTGCGGTTCCAGAAGGTGCGTGCTCAGGCGCGAGACATCGAGGCAGTCCACCGTGCGGTTCCCTTCAGCGGGGGGCAGCACCAGTCGGTGCCAGGCGCCTTCCAGGTAGAGACACACGCGGCCTTTTTCGGACGGCACCGGATCGTCTACGTGCCGCTCTAACGTGAACGCCTCCTCCAGTCGGTCTAAAAAGGCGGCCGGGGACGTGGGAAGGGCCTTCACAACGCGGTTGTAGGCCATGATGTGCATGTGGCTCATCGGGAAGAGAACCGCCGTAAACATCTCATACCCCGGCACGTCGTCTCTGGCAGGCATCTCCTCACTGTGGCGAAGCGTCGCGGCCGCACGGCTGGCTGCCTTGCAGCGGTGGTGGCCGTCCGCAATGTAGAGATGCTCCACGCGCCGGAAGGCCTGCACGAGCGGATCGGGGGCCTCGGTTTTCCAAACGGTGTGGCGCACCCCATCGTCCGCCTCAAAGTCGTAGAGCGGAGGCTCCTCCTGCAACTGCTCCACGTGCGCCGTGATGGCCTCCTTGTCTCGGTACGTCAGCATAACCGGCTCAGCATGGGCCTGCTGCGCGAGGACATGGCGGGTGCGGTCGTCCTCCTTGTCCGGGCGCGTCTCTTCGTGTTTCACAACGGTGCCGTCGTCGTACTCGCCAACGGGCACACAGCCCAGAATGCCCGTCTGGGCCCGTCCTTGCGCCGCAAGCCGGTACACGTAGACCGCCGGCCCCGCCTCGCGGGTGGTGTAGTCCGCCTCCACAAACTGCCGCAGGTTGATGGCTCCTTGTTTGTAAACGGCATCGTCGTACTCACTGGTCTCGGGCGGGAGGTCAATCTCGGGGCGTGCCACGTGCAGAAAGCTGCGGGGGTGGCCCTCCGCCTCGCCCCGCGCCTCGGTGCGGTCCACAACGTCGTACGGAACGGAGGCAATTTCTGCGGCGTGCTGCGGAAGAGGGCGCACGGCCCGAAACGGGAGAAGGGTGGCCATCGGACGGAAGCTCTGTTCGAAGCAAAGACAACACGTGTAGTATAGGACTCAGGGCGTGCAGACGCACACCGAACCCCTGCCCGCAATGCGCCTATAACGTCGGTCCAGCATAGGTGTCCACGCACAGGCATTCGCACCTCGGGAACCGGGCCCTCCTCCCTTGTCCCTCCGGGCCCGGCCTCGCGCCCCCTCTTCTCTTCCATCTGTTTTACAGCCCCCCGCTCCGATGAACGTAACCACTCAGAAGACCTTCCGCGAGGAAGACGTTATTCTCGACTACCACAAATACGTAGGGTGCACCTTCCAAGACTGCTCCATCATCTACCACGGCGACGGCCCCACCGCCGCGGACGAGTGCGCGTTTCAGAACTGCCGCTTCGACTTCCGGTCTTCGGCCTCTTCCACCTTCAACACCCTCCGTTCGTTTTTTCACGGCGGCCTCGAGGAGGTGGCCATTGATGTGCTCGCCAGCATCGTGGCGCCGGACGAAGACACCTCTCCGCTGCGGGTCCTCGGCCAGAACGATGAGGCCCGGCTCGTGCTAGACCTCGGCCGTGTGGACCCGAGCGACTTCAACGCAAACGGTCAGCAGGGAGGCTGAGGAGCGGCGGCCTCTTTTTCAGGCCTCTTTGTTCGTCAGCGCAGGTTTGTTCGTCAGCGCGGGCCCCGTCTCGCCTCAAAACTGCAGTCGAAGGACAAGGGGCGGCGCCTGCAGGCGTACAGGGTGTGCCCCTGCCTGCAAGCGAGGCGGCGTGAGGACACGTCGGAGTTGATGCACCAGCAGGGCCACCCCCGCCCCCACGGCCGCTCCCGCCAATACATCGCTCGGGTAGTGCACCCCCAGGTAGAGACGACTCAGGGCAACGCCGGTGGCCCAGAGCGCACCGGGCCCAACGACGTACCAGCGCGGATGCGAAAGGCCCCATGACGTGGCCAGGGCCGCCGCGAGACCGGCGTGCCCCGACGGAAACGACAGCTGCGCACGGCCAGGCGCAGGATGGCGGCGCGCACGCGCCTGCAGCGGACGCGTGACGTACGGACGGGGACGCCCAACGGCGTGCTTGGCGCCCACGATGAGGCCGTACGCAAATCCCTGCGTAAACGTCAGGCGGTACGCCGCCGCAGCCGCTGCGGTGCGCTGGGTAAGGCCGGCCGCCACCCATGCAGCCGGCACCGCGCCATAGAAGACGGGTCGTGCCGTGGCGTGCGCTCCCCGCAGGGAAGCCGTGAGGACCGGGGAAGACGCACAGTAGACGAGCGCAAGGCCGCGTCCGTCCAATGACGCGCCCGACGGGCCCCGCGCACAGAAGCGCGTCTCGGATTCCACGGCCGCGGGTTCCGGGGCCGGAGGACCAGGCGCCGCACGGCGCTGCGCCCATGTTTCGGCCACGCTGCCCGTTCCCAGAACGACCCCAAGAAGAACCAGTCCCCAAGCACGCCTCAGGAGCGTCTCGCAACTACGCCTCTTCGGGCGCCGCTGCGGCCTCCTCGTCTTCTTCCACCTCGTCTTCTTCCGCGTCAGAGGACAGCCCAATTTCGCCTCGGATCGCAGACTTGATTTCTTCGAGCTGCTCGGGGTTGTCCTCCAACCACTCCTTCGTGTTTTCTCGGCCTTGCGCAATGGTTTCACCGTCGTAGGAGTACCAGGACCCCCGCTTTTCCAGAATGTCATGCTCGGTGCCAAGGTCAATGATCTCTCCGAGTGACGAAATGCCCTCACCGTAGATCAAGTCGAACTCGGCCTCCCGAAACGGCGGGGCCACCTTGTTTTTCTTCACCTTCACCCGCGTGCGGTTGCCTACCACGTCTTGGCCATCCTTCACGGCCCCTACGCGCCGGATGTCCATCCGCACCGACGAGTAGAACTTGAGGGCCCGGCCCCCGGAAGTCGTTTCCGGATTTCCAAACATCACACCGATTTTCATGCGGATCTGGTTGATGAAGATCAGGACGGTTTTGGTACGGTTGATGGTGCCAGCCAGCTTACGTAGCGCTTGGCTCATCAGGCGCGCCTGCAGGCCCACGTGAGTGTCCCCCATGTCGCCTTCCAGTTCCGCCTGCGGCACGAGCGCCGACACAGAGTCGATGGCAATAACGTCCAACGCCCCGCTTCGCACCAGGGTATCCGCGATGTTGAGGGCCTGCTCGCCCGTATCCGGCTGCGAAATCAGCAGCTCGTCGGTGTCCACGCCCAGCTGCTCCGCGTAGTTCGGATCGAAGGCGTGCTCGGCGTCGATGAACGCACAGGTTCCCCCTTTTTTCTGCGCCTCGGCTACGATGTGGGTGGCCAAGGTGGTTTTTCCGGAGGATTCCGGGCCGAAGATCTCGATGATGCGTCCACGGGGCACGCCCCCTACGCCCAGCGCATTGTCGAGGGCAAGCGATCCGGTGGGAATCGCCTCTACCTTCTGGTGCGGGTCGTCGCTGAGACGCATGATTGACCCCTCCCCGTGCTCTCGCTGTATCTGCTCTACGGCGAGGTCGAGGGCTTTTTCTTTCGCTTCTCCGTCCTTGTCTGACATATCGTAGCTGGCGCGACTGAATCAAAGAGAGCGCGTGAACCGCCGCCGTCCCGGGCCGGTCGGGTTCCGGAAGGGGCCGCTGCCCCGTTAGACACACCCGGCTCGTAAATCTAACGTGGCTCCGGGCGTTTAGGGAAGACGCAACCCTCAACGGAAGCGACGGACGGTTGGTCCCGTTCCTTCGTGGCAACACATGTTTTGGACATGCAATTCGACGATGCAGCGCGCCGACCGTTTCCAGAGCGGCCGCCTCTGCATCTCACGTCGCCCTCGTGGCGGGCCTCAGAGGACTACTGCACTAGCTTGTCGTATTCGGACGAGTGGGACGGGTCCACCTGCACGAGCACACGGTGCGCTTGGCTGGCCCGATCGCTGCCGGAAAAGAGCGCGGTGAGCTCCTGGTACTTGGTCTGGAAGAAGACGTTGAGCGCAAACGAGCGGGAGAGGCGCTGATTGAGCGACTGAAGCGTCCCGAGCAGGTCCAGCATCTGCGTGCGGGCCGCGTCCGTCTCACGCACAAACCGGTCGAGGCCCTTTCGGTGATAGGTGTAGTAGACACGGCGCAGGGGCTCGTGGCGCTGGTCGAGAAGGTTGGAGAGCAGCTGCACGCGGTTTTGCTGCGTGCCCACGGACGACCATCCTGGGTCCCCCGATCCTTCGGCCTGGTCCGCCACGGTGCGGGCCTGTTCGAAGTACGGCGTGCCCCCGAGCGCACTGAAGGTGTCGTAGTCGTACCCGAGGAGCAGGTAGGCGTAAAAGTCGAGCACCGACGTGAGGGAGTTGTAGCGGTTGAGGTCGTAGGTGAGCGACGAGCCGCGGCTGAAGTCGAACTGCCACTCGGGATCGTTGATGCGCGCGATGACCGAGGACTGGGAGGTGCCGTAAATGGGCCGCCGGGCCGTCACCACGAGCCGCGCCCGAAACTCAGAGAGACTGAGCGCCTCCAGCACGACCACCTGCATGGAGCAGTCGATGCGTTCGTGGCGCAAAAACTCGTCGTCGGTCCAGGACCGCGTGTTCAGGTACTCTCGGATTTTCTGTTCGAGGTCGCTCAGAAACGCGAACTCCGACTCCGCCCCGCTGATCTGTGACACGTCGACCTGCACTCGGCAGTTCAGCTCCTGCGCCTCCGCCGAGGGCACGGCCACGGGCGACACGACGAGCCCCAGGAGCGGCAGTGCAAGCAGCCAGGACGGTGGGCACACCCAGTCCACAAACGACGAGTCGAAGCGGTGGGAAATGACAAGCGGCGTGTGCAACTTTGGGCCGGGCCGGAGGTTTCGCGGCCCGTTTGATTCTTTTGGAAGCGGTGTGTATCGTACAAATCCTTCTCATATTCATTTTCGGAGCGATGCGATGCGGTGGTTGGTAGGGCTCTTCCTTGGCGGACTCGCGGTGGCGTTCGGAAGCACCGAGCCGGCGCTCGGGCAATCTGGATACGACCGTCTGGGAAGTGCCCGTGCCGCTGGGCTCGGGCAGGCGTCGGCGGCACTCACCTCCGCCATGGGCGTGCACGCCAACCCGGCGGGAAGTGCCCTTCGCGAACGCAGGAGCGTGTCGTTCTTTGCCCGCCAAAGCTTTGGGCTATCGGCGCTCCGGTACGGATCGGCGGCGGGCGTGTGGCCGGCGCGCTGGGGCGCGGTGTCGGGTGGGGCAAGCACGTTTGGGGGCGGTGGATACCGAGAGGTGCACTACAGCCTCGGGTACGCGCGGGCGTTTCAGCTGGGCACCACACGGTCGGTGTACGTGGGGCTCCTGGGCCGCTACTACCACACGCGCATCGACGGGTACGGGGGCGCAGGGGCCATGGGGGTGCATCTAGGGGTGCTGCTGCCACTTCTGCCCACCCTCTACCTGGGCGCGCACGCCACCAACGTCAATGCCCCTGCCCTTACGGACGGCGAGCCTCTGCCCCAGACCCTCGCGGTGGGACTCCAGTACCGGGTGCGGCCTTCGGTGCGGGTCGTGGGCGACGTGTTCAAGGACCTTTCCTTTCCGGCCTCGGTGCGCGGAGGACTGGAAGCTCGTCCCCTCTCCGCCCTTGCGCTCCGTGCCGGCGTCACCAGTGCCCCGGTGCGATTCACCGGAGGCGTCGGCCTTCGCCTGGGACGCCTGCACGCCCACGTTGCCGCCGAGCAGCACAATACGCTCGGCTGGTCGCCATCGGCCGCCCTCGAAGTGTACTGGTAGGCCGAGGGGCAGTACTACGGTGTCTCACATTCTCATCCCCCCCATGTCTCGACTCTACTGGACGCTCTGGTTTGTCGCGTGGGCCGTTCTGCACGGCCCCATGGACGGGCCACATGCCGCACACGCCCAGATGGCAGACTCGGTAGCCATCGACACCACGGCCCCGCCGCCTCTAGACCGCGTTCTCGATCTCTTCGGCGGAGAGAACCGGACGACGGCGCAGGCGGCAGAGCGCATTGCCGACCTTTCCGCCAATCCTCTTAACGTCAACCGGGCCTCATCCGCGGCACTGGCTGTACTGCCCAGCCTCTCCGAAGCCGACGCCCGTCGCCTCGTCCGCCATCGCCGCGCACACGGGCCATACGAGACGTGGCGGGAGCTTGGCCGGGTGGACGGGCTCTCGGCGGAAGCACTTCGGGCAGCGCGTCCATTTCTCGTCGTGTCCCCCCCGGGCCCCTCCCTCTTTCCCAGCCTCCGCACAATCGCCTCGAATCTGTCCTTCAGCCTGACGCAGCGGTACGGCCGCTCTCTCGACCTCGGCCGGGGCCACCGCACGGGCCGGTTCGTCGGCTCGCCCGGGCGGCTCACCACCCGCCTGCGCTTGCGGCACAAGCGCCGGCTGGAGATCGCCTTGACCCTTGACAAGGACCCCGGGGAGCCGCTCCGATGGGCCCCGTCGGCAGATACCTACGGCTTCGACCACGTCGTGGGAAGCTTCACTCTGCGCGACCTTGGGCCGGTACGCACGCTCGTTCTGGGGGATTTTACGGCTCAGTTTGGGCAAGGGGTGGCGCTGTGGCAGGGCCTCCGCTTCGGGAAGGGGCGCGACCCGGTGTCGCCCATCCTGCAGACCGGGCGGGGCATCGGGCCGTACCGCTCGGCCTCGGAAGCCAACTTTTTCCGTGGCGCCGCCGCGACGGTGGCGCTGCCGGCGGGGCTTGCCCTGACCGCTTTCGCCTCGCGCCGCCACCGCGACGCAACCATCGACTCTTCCCGCACCGGCCTCGGAGCGCCCTCTGGCCCCTTGCCTGTTCGGTCCCTCTCGGCAAGCGGCCAGCACCGGACCCCATCGGAAATCGCTCGCAAAGGCACCTTCGGGGAAACGACGGTGGGAGGGGCGCTCGACTACCGCACCGCTCAGGTTCACGTCGGCGCAGCGGGGTACCACGCCCGGTTCGGCCGCCCCCTCCGGCCCGGCGACCGGCCCAGCCGGCGGTATCGCGTAGCCGGACGCCACACGTCTCGGGCGAGCGTGTACGCCACCGCCACGTGGGCGGACTACACGCTCTTTGGCGAGGGGGCGTGGGCTCCGGGCGGCACGTACGGCGGCCTGGCGGGGGCGGCGCTGGATGGCCCCTGGGCCGAGGCCGTGCTGCTGGGCCGCTGGTACCCGCCGGGTCTTGCGGGCCTCTACGGCAACGCCTTCGGAGACGGCAGCCGCCCTCAGAACGAACAGGGAATGTATACCGGCCTGCGTCTCCGCGTGGCAGAGAAGTGGACGCTGGGCATGTACTTCGATCAATTTCGCAGCCCCTGGTTACGCTTCAACGTGCCCCGCCCCACCACCGGCTGGGAAGGCCGCGCAGTGGTAGAGTATGCCCCGCGGCCCTGGCTCTCCGCCTACCTGCAGGGGCGGGCCCAGGGCCAAGAACAGGCGACCGAGCGCCCCGGCCCCGGTGGGCGGTTGCTAGAGGCCGTCCAGGAAGAGCGCCGCCTCTCCCTCCGAGGCCACGTCGAATACGTCTTCAGCGACGTCCTCACCGCGCAGACCCGCATCGAGGTGACCCGGGCCGCTTCGCCTGGTACGGTGGCACAGGGCTTCTACCTGTCGCAGGGCCTTCGTTGGTCGCCCACGCCCTCGCTCCAGATCGACGGCGGCCTGGCCTTTTTCGACACCGACGGGTTTGCGGGCCGCATCTACGCGTACGAGCGCGATCTCCGGTACAGCTTCTCCGTTCCGGTCTTCTTCGACCGGGGGCGCCGTTCGTACATTCTTGCGCGGTACACCCCCGTGCCCTCACTCACACTCGAAGCCAAGTACGGCATTACCACCTACGCCGTCCCCTCCATAATCGGCTCAGGGCTAAACGCCTACCACGGGACCAGCCGGCGCGGACTTCGTACCCAACTTCGGTGGACCTTGTAAAAACGTCCCATGCACGCGGCCGTGCTGGTGCGCATCCGTGTGAACCCGTCCGCGAGATTCTGGCACGGTGATTGATCGGATGATTCTACGTGGATCCTTGGCCCTGCACGTCCATTCGCGTGATGCGGCCGCACCGATCCATCACGGACGTGCCGAACCGCACGCCCTACAGAGTCAATGGCCTTTTTTCGGTTGTCTCCCCACCTGTGTACGAGCCCATGAGCAATTCCCAGAGCCCGCGCATCCTGGCTGTCGAAGACAACTCGGAAACCCAGCTTCTGCTGGAGCACCTGCTGAAAGGATCCTACGACGTTGAGGTGGTTCCAGGGGTGGAGGCAGCCCTCGACGCGATCGACGATGGCACGTTCGATGTTCTCCTCCTCGACATCAATCTCAGCGAGGATCAGACCGGGACCGACCTTCTGCACCTCATTCGGGAGCGAGACAGCATGGCGGGCGTTCCCGCCGTGGCCCTCACGGCCTATGCCATGCCGGGCGACCGAGAGGATTTCCTCGAAAAGGGCTTCAACGAGTACGTGAGCAAGCCCTTTACCCGGGCCGATCTGACGGACGCCATCGAAAATACCCTGAACCCCGCCTAGGGCCGTCTTCTACACGCACGTGCCGGTGGATGCACGTGTTGGCCCCTGCATGTTAGTTCATGCATGTCGCCTTCAGGGTATCGCGGCGATCGGACAGAACCGACTCCCACTCGGACTCGTCGACGGGCTCGTCGCCCTTGAAGTACTCCCACTCGTCGACGCTCTCGTCGGAAATCACGACCGGATTGGACATGTGAGCCACCCGTTTCAGTACAGGCGAGGTGCCCATCTGGTGGACGAACGTGATGGTACACGCTCCGTCTGGGGTTTTCTCCTTGACCGACAGCCAGTTGTCTCCGCACACCTGGCAGCTGTAAAACCGAGACTCTTGCTCGCCCCCGAGCAAGTCGTCGACCGCATCTTCCTCGTCGAGCGCGACCTGCATTGGTTGTAGGCTCTCACAGCCACAGGTCTTGCAGTGAAGCTTTTCCATGAGGCGCATGGGGCATTGGTGAGTGCAAAGTGCCCACTTGCACGCGCTCTGCCGGTCAAAGTTCGTGCGGCGACCGTTGTGCGGTCCTTCTCTTCGGCCGTTCGTGGTGGGAGCTACCGCCAAACGGCCTCCGTGTCTTGCGGCTCCACCCGAAACGCAGCCCCGAGTCGGAGATCGAAGTTGAGGACGTAGAAGAACCGGAATTGCAGCCCAATTCCGGCCCCCAGCGCGGAGCGCGTTCCCCCCGCCCCGCTTCCAACCGGGGCCAAGGTTTGCCCAAACCCGTATCCGTAGAGCGCCTTCGCGTAGAAGGGAACGAGGGTTGATCCGTCGTCGATGTACCAGAGCGGCTGCGTGACCTCCGCTCCCAGCCGGAGAAACGTGCCCGCCCCGAGGGCAATGTCGTTGTAGCCACGCGGCACAAACCGCTGTGTGGCGAGCACCGATCCCGCGTTTTGAGTGAGAAGGCCGGCCCCGAGCCGAACCCCCGTATGGCTGCGGAGCGCAAGCGGCAGGTATAGGTCGGCGTCTGCGCGCAGCGCCCGCCGTGCCGCCACGCCGTCGGTCCACGCATCGACCTCGGCGAGAGTGCGGAGAATGAGCCCCTGGTTGGGCACGAGATCGCGTGGGTTTTGCTGCAGGCGATAGCCGAGCACAGCCTGGGGCGTGAGGGTGACGCGGTCGCGCCACTGCCGGAGCGCACGGGCCCGAGCAGGGTCGATGGCGGCAAGGGGATCGCCGAAGAAGCGGGTTTGGCGATATTCTGCCCCCAGTCCCACCGCCGCACTTGTCTGGTAGACGTTGGACTGCAGGCGCACAGGGAGACGCGTCCCCAGCTCTACGCCCCGCTCCTCGAACCCAATCCGCCCCGGTTGCGTCCCGGTCGGCGTCTGGAGACGTGCCGGAACCGTCTCCGGCGTATTGAACACCGTGAGCGACGGGCGCAGTCGCCAGCGCCCCGACTGCACTGTGGCCGTCCCCCAGAGACGCCCGTTCTGCCAGGACGCCGTGCCCCGGTACCGCCAGCGTCCCAGCGGATCGTTGCCCGCAAGGCCCAGCCCCACCCCCAGCCCGAGCTCTTCGTACCGGGATCCGGAGGGGCCGTCCAGCTCGTCGGTGTCGAACGCGAGCGTGGGGTAAACGGCCCGAGGAGCAAGGTGGCGCCAGGCCTGGTACGGACGGGACTCGGGAAAGTACGGGCGGCCTCGTCTCGCCTGCGAGCGCAGTGCCGGCGGACGAGGCTGCGCAGTGCCCAGGATCACGCGCGACGTATCGACGGACGGCGCTGCCTCTGGCCGAAAGGGCATGCGGGCCAGCACATGGCGCTCGTGCCGATACGCCACGAACGCCACCGACGACCGATCGGGCGAGAGTGCCGGCTCAAACGCCCCGAACGGAACGTTGCTGAGGCGGCGAACGCGGCGTGTCGTCGTGTCGAACGCGTACACGTTGGGCGTGCCGCAAAGGTCGGCGGAGAACAACAAGTAGCGCCCCTCCGGCCCCCACGACATGTCGTAAATCGTCGCGTCTTCCAGCCCCAGCCAAGGGCGCAGCCGGAAGGCCTCACGGGACTGGGAGGCGGCTCGGTAGATGCGCTGGGTACCTTCCACGTTCAGCAACACCGCGACGGTCTGCCCGTCGGGCGATGGGGCGAGTTGCTTGAGCCGAGCCCGGTCGAAGCGGGTGTGCGCACGGGCTTTGCCCTCTTCCACAACTGCCCACTGGGTGAAAGCCCCATCGTTCTGGATGGCCCAAACGGCACCGGTAGGGGCCTCTACGGGGGCAAACACCCGCCCTCGCTCTGTGAGCCGAGTGGCCGCCCCAGTGGCAAGAGTCACCCGCTCGGCCTCGGCCACATCTTGGGTGGGCACCCAGGGGTCCGGAACATAGCGCGACGCGTACAGGGCGCTCGTATCGCGCCCCAAGCTGTAAACATAATCCTCGGTGATGGTCTGGACCCGAATAAGCGACCGCCTGCCCGTCTCGGCGGAGACCCGGTAGAACCCCCGGCGCACGTCGTATCCGTGCAGATACGTCACCAGGGTATCGGCACTGATCCAGTAGGGGCGCCGGTAGTTGTGGCCCTTCTTGGCGGCGATGGTCGTCGTCTCCGTAAACGGCCGACGGCGCTCCAGGTCGCGCCGGTAACGGGCCCGCAGCGTAGTACGGAGGCGGTCGCGGAGCGCACCGGGCCACGCCCCGAGTCCGGCCCGGAGCCCCACCCCAAACCCCAAGAGCGGAACCCGGTTGTGCAGGGCCACGGCGTCGCGGAAAAACGCCGCGTTCGTGGTGTCCCCACGCTGCGCCCACGCCTGAAAGGCATGCGCCCCACCGATGTAAAACCGGTTAGACGGCTGCGTATACCGGGGAGGCTCCAGCATCTGCGTGAGCGACCACGGATCTTCAGACAGCATGGCCGCCTGCATCTTCATGGTGAAGAGAGGCGCATTGAGGCGCCCGGCCCGGTCTCCGAGTTGGCTTTCGCGGTACACCGCCACACCCTCCACAAGGCCCCGGGGCGCCGTCAGGTTGCTGGCCCGCGCCGCGTCCGGCGCAAAAACACGCAGCATCTGCCCGACTCCCCCACCGGCCTCCACCTCGCCGTGCATGGCGTGAACAAGCTCGTGCGGCCCCACGATGGCAGGCCAGGACGCCGAGCGGGCCACGAGGGGATCGTTCCGAAGACTGGGCGCCTCAATCTCTTGCTTGAACGGGAACGGCGTTACGAATCCATTCGACCGGTCCGAGAAGCCGTCCACGACAACCGGCATATCGATGGGGCGGGGGGTAAGGCCCACGAGGCGATCTGTGCCAGCCCGGCTCTCCCGAAGAGACCGCCGGATGCGCCACGCCGCGTCCTCTGTTCCCACCTGGTAGATCATGTCAAAGTGCTCCCCCTCCGCAATGCGATATTCCGCGTCGTCGGGACGGTACGTCACCCCGTACAGGTCGGCCCCAAGCTGCGTGCCCCCCTGCGCCCAGCCCGTACAGGGAACCAGGAGAAGCAGGAGTCCTCCCATCCATCCCAGACTCCGAAGCGCTGAGGTCATGAGTGTGGTGGCAGTGCCGACAGAACAGACGCAGACGCGCAATGGGCAGGTCGTGGCGCTCGCGTTGGCTTCCCGAAAAAAGTTAGCCTCGCAAAACTATGAAAAACGGCCACACGGGGGGAGCGCGGCCTTGGCAACATCAGACTCAGAAGCTGTTTAGCGGATTGATGTTTCGCCGAGACGAGCGCAACGACCGACGAGGTGCCGCCGAGCATACACAGTGGGCGAGATCTATAGAGTCGCAGCGCTGGGCCAAGCGCCGAGTTCTCACCGGGGCGGCCACAGAACGTCCCCCACACAGCTTTGCAGCCCGAACGGCACGGCAATCGCATCAACTACGCAACGTCCTACACCGTCGCTCTGAGCTTGAC
>CAZFJR010000022.1:0-28082 GCA_964519235.1 uncultured Salinivenus sp.
TGTCCCGCGCCGGGTGGTCGGGCGGAAAGTTGAGGGCCGTGAAGTTGTGCCAGTCCGTCTCGATCTCTGGCCCCTCGTAGGTGGAGAAGCCGAGCCCCTGCAGGATGCGCAGGATCTCGTCGAGCGTCTGCGTGAGGGGGTGCGTGGAGCCGCGGAAGCCGCGCCGTCCCGGCAGGGTACGGTCGATGTCGGGCCCGCCGGCCTGCTCTTCGCGCTTCAGTCGGGCCTTCGCCGCGTCGAGCCGCTCCTGCGCGCGCTCCTTCAGGGCGTTGACGCGCTTGCCAAACTCGGGGCGCTCCTCGGGGGGCAGGTCGCCAATCTGGTCGAACAGGGCCGGAATCGCGCCCTGATTGCGGCCGAGGTACTGGATGCGGAAGTCTTCGGCCTCCTCTTTGCTCTCGATCGATTCGGCCTCCATGCGCTCACGGAGGTCGTCAATCGTTGGGCGTTCGTCGACATCGTCAGGCATGGGGCGAAAGGGACCTGTAGGCGAGACCAGAACTGAGGGGCACATGCTTTCGAGAGCAAGGCGTATAACAAAGTCGTTGCCCCGACGTTTTGGAGCCGCGGGGAATTCGTCTCTCGTCAGAGCGTTCTCTCGCGAAAACAGATTCTAACATACCGGTCTGGAACGGGTCTCGCAACGGTCCCGCTGCGGCGGAGAGCCAGCATACCGCTTTCGCCCGCACTTCTTTCGTACTTCTTTCACGGGGGTAACGTGGCCGACGAAACGGTTTGGGGGAGCGGGACTACGAGATCTTCGGAGGAGAAAGTTGATCCGGCACTTCTCGCCCATCCCCTCCGCTCACAGTGTCTCACCCCACGCCTTCTTCTTCCGATGCAGCCGATTACGTCCGACGACCACCCACCACTCTGGGTGGCTTCCGAGCCTCTCCCCGCCGAGAAGGCAGCCGTGGCCAACCGCAGAGCCGCCCGGTCCCAACGCCGATGCCGGGTGGATGCGCCCCTCCCCCCTCGCGATCCCCTGCAGGACCGTGCTGCCTTCTACGCCCAGGGATTCACGTGCCCGGTGGCCGCGTACCCCGTTGCGGAGCACGACCTGGACGGGTGGGGCGCACTGCTGTTCTACGAGGTGCTCAACGAGACGCCCCGCTCGGACGATGATCTCCTTCTCGGGTTTCCGGACGGGGCCAGTCCCAGCGTTATTCTCACCGAGCGCGGGGCCGATCGGGTACACCGCGACGCCGTTGTGGCGTGACGCTCTGCCCCCTTCCTCAACGGCGCTCCCTGAAACGGCACGTCCCCCCGGCAAGACACGCGCCTTGACTGGAAGACCCACCTTTGGGGCCGTGCCCCACCGCTGGGCGTTCCTCGGAAGCCTCGGATGGACGGATCGGGAAAAGACGGCAACGATGCAGCCCGTCCCTCGTCTGCGACGGCACGGTCGCCACTGCGAGCGGTGCAGCACCAGGCGGAATCTTCACGGTCTTTTCCTTCGACTTGTCCAGCGGCATGCCCCGACGCCCTCTCCCCTCTTCCCGACTCACGCTGCTTCTTGCGCTTTGTCTGTCCTTTTGGCTCGTCGCCCCTACACCGGCCGCCGCTCAGCCGGACGGGACCTGGGTGCACCGCTTCGACGACCATACGGTGTACCTTCAGCTCCGCGCCCCCATGCTCTCGGTCTGGCGCGTTAGCGACCAGGGTGCTTGTATGATGATGCCCTCCACCGTGCGCTGGAGGGAGGAAGCCTTGCTGCACTCCGCGGGCACCCGATGGGGCGTGACCCGAAACGCCGATACGCTCACAGTGGCCCTTCCGGACACGACGCTGGACTACACCCGCACGCCCATCGAGCCCCGGCAGGAGTGCACCACAGAGTCGAAGGAGATCTAAGTGGTCCTGTCTCTCCGGTCACTGCGCTCTTCCTTCCCCCCCACCATGCCCCAGACGAGGTCGAACCGATACCGAAACGGGCCGCGAACCGAAAAGCCGGCGTCCTTCAACTGGGCCTGCAGTTCTGAGAGCGCATAGCAGTGCTCGTAAGCAGGATGGATGCGTTGAAGAACCGCGCCCATCACGGGACACGTCCAGAATCGCGACACCAGTCGAGGAGCACCAGGCGTCCGCCTGGGCGAAGCACCCGGCGCGCTTCTCGCAGCACGCGTCTCGGATGGGTGAGGTAGTGGAACGTGCTGGCACACACAGCCGCATCAAATGCGTTGTTTTCGAACGGCAATGCATGCACGTCGGCCTGCTCGAACTGGACGCTGGGCTGCCCGCGAAACTTGGCGCGAGCCCGCTCCACCATGGCCGGCGCGAGGTCGACTCCTACGAGGCATGCCCGCGGCACTGTGGCCGCCACGCGGCGCCCAAATTCACCGGTGCCACAGGCAAGGTCAAGCACCTTTTCATTCGGCCGCCCCCTGGAGAACGGAGAGGGTTTTGTTCACGTAACAGGCCCAGATCAGGTCGTACACCCGGGCCCACGTGTCGTACTGTCGGGGCACAGTGGGGTCTTGTCGGGGCGGCTCGGGAGGGGCATCCACGGAAGCAGCAGGCTTGGAGGGACCACAGAAGGCCCTCTGTACTCGTCCCGTTTCTCTTTGTGTCCCCGAGGCCCGTCCTCACGGGTTTCCTGGCCCCTGCCCCCTCCGCATTCTCGGTCTATTCCCTGGGGGCCCCATCCTTCGGGGCCCCATTCCTTGCAGCCCCAGGCCCCGCCCCCTGCGAGGGCCGTGCATCATGCGCCGCATCTGCATCATGTCCGCCACCGTCAGGCGCGCCATCAGCGCACGCATCTGCTGCCGGGGCGTCAGGGCGTCGAAGGCTTCTCGCTGTTCGGGGGTAAGCACCTCGCGCATGGACTGCCCGGTTTCGTACACGAGCGCACGCTGCTCGGCCCGAAGGCGCGCCACGGCGCGCAGGTGCTCCCGGACGGTTTCGGCATCGGGCCGGGCCTCGTCCTCGAACAGCGATTGGAGCTCACTGCGACGCGCAAGCATTTGCCGCCGATGCTCTCGGTGACGCGCCGTCATGGCCTGCTTCATGCGCCCGAGCTGCTCCGTCTGTTGGGACGAGAGGCCGAGCGTATCGGCCAGGGCGGGAAGCAGAAACGCCGCCATGCTTGTGCGGTGCAGGGGGCGCTGCATCATGCGGCGGTGCACCCCTTGCATGCGCTGCACCATGCCTGGACCCATCATCCGCCCCGGCCCCATGCCCATCGGGCGGGCGCTGGTGTCGGGACGCATCATCATGCCGGGGCGCTGGGCCCACGTAGGGGGCCCCGACAGGGCCAACAGCGACAGAACGAGTGCCAGAGAAAAAAGGGTGCGGTGTATCATGACGGGCGGAGGGTCTGGAGAATAAACCTTCAAGAGGTGCGCCGTACGCGGCAATGTTTTCAAAACTGTATCGGGACAGCCCCACAAACAGATCGGCGGCCGCACAACGTCACCGCGACGTACCTCTTCGGCTACGCTCAGAACCGGTCGAGGGCTGTGTGGATGGCCCCTTTTTCTCCAAACGCTCCGGCCCCATCAATTCGTATCCGACGCGGTCACGGTCAGCGCTCCTTCCATGCCCATTTCGTAGTGCTTCTGCCCACCGGTCACCTCGAAGCAGGCGATCTGGTATGTGCCGGCCTTCTCGGGCGGAAGCGTGAACGTGATGGAACCGCTGCCGCCGGGCGGAAGCTCGAACTCGTTCGGGTGATCGTCCTCTTCCTCCTCGTGTGCTTCTTCGTCGCCTCCTTCCGTCTGCTTGTTCTTCTCAAGGGCGACGCCGCGAAAGAGGTTTTGCTCGAACCCGTCATTGTCGCCCGTGATCGTATTGCCAACGACAAAGTAGTGCTCCACCGCGCCGGTGTTGGTGAACTGAAGCGTCACCTCCTGCCCAGCAGGAATGGTGAGGGTGTCGGGCGCGTAGGCGAAGTCTTTCATCGTGACCTCGATGGTGTCGGGCGCCGTCGCGGCGGCCGGTGCGGGCTCGCTCGTCTGTTGCTGGTCGGCCGATGGCTGCGGGGAGGAGTCGGTGCCGCCGCAGGCCGCGAGCAGGAGGACGAGGGCGGGAATCAGGACGTGCCGGGCGCTCCGGACTGGCGCAAGAGACGAAGGACGAATCATTGGCATCTCGGGGAATCGGGACAATGTGCTGTGCGCTGCTCTCCACCGGACAGGGGGGGATCTGTTCCGTCCTGTGCGCCTGGGCATTCCGGGGACTTTCGCGGTGAAAAGACATTGACGAAGGCGGCGGCGCCTCGTACGTTGCGAGGGCCCCTCTGTCTGTTTCCCCATCTGCCTGTGCCCTCATGCCCCGCACCTCGGCCGCTGTTCTGCTCTTGTTCGTCTGTGCCGGCCTCTCGACCGCCGTCGGCCAGGCGCCCGCCTTCTCGCGCATGGATGTGTTTGAGCTGGAGTGGGTGGCCAGCCCGCAAATCTCGCCCGACGGGTCCCGCATCGTGTACGTCCGGCGCGGGATGGACGTAATGACCGACCGGCGCACCGGGGCGCTCTGGCTGATGAACGCCGACGGCAGCGACCACGCAAAGCTCACCGACCGGACCGCCTCCGAATCCAGCCCCCGCTGGTCGCCCGACGGATCGAAACTTGCCTTCCTCAGCGACAGCGAGACGCACGGGACCGAGGTGTACGTCCACTGGCTCGCGGAGGGGCGGACGGCCCGCATCACGAACCTGGAGAATGCCCCGCGCGGCCTCTCGTGGTCGCCCGCGGGCACACACCTCGCGTTCTCGGCGAAGGTCTCGGCGCCGGAGCCGCAGTTCGTCACGCCACCGGACCGGCCCGAGGGAGCCGACTGGGCCGCGCCGCCCCGCGTGGAAACGCGCCTCAACCACGAACAGGACGGCGTGGGCGTGCTCGACTACGGCTACGACCAGCTGTTCGTCGTGCCCGCCACCGGCGGAACGGCCCGGCAGGTAACGACTGGCGACTTTCACCACGACGGGCGCCCTGTCTGGACCGCCGACGGGGACGCACTCATCTTTTCGGCCAACCGCCACGACAACTGGGAGCGGGAGCGCCGCAACACGGAGCTCTACCGCGTTTCGCTCTCCGACGGCTCCATTGTCCCCCTCACCGACCGCTTTGGGCCCGACCACACGCCCCGCCTCTCTCCCACGGGCGAACGGCTGGCCTACCTGGGTTACGACGACGCGGTGCAGACCTACCAGCTGACTCATCTGTACGTGATGGACGCGGACGGCGCCGATGTGCGCCGCGTGGAGATGGGGCTGAAGCGCTCCGTGGACGATATTGCCTGGGCGCCGGACGGCGACGGCCTTTATCTGCAGTACGAGGACGAAGGCACCACTACGCTCGGCCACACCACCCTGCAGGGCGACACAACGGTGGTGGCGACCCAGCTGGGCGGCACGTCGATCGGGCGGCCGTACGGGGGCGGGCACTTCTCGGTCGCCTCCACCGGGCGCCTCGCCCTCAACCACACCACGCCGCAGCACCCCGCCGAGTTGGTCGTGGCCCGCCGCAGTGGGCCGGCCCGACAGGTCACGGACCTGAATGCCGACCTGCTCGATCGACGGACCCTGGGCACCGTAGAGGAGGTTCGCTACCGCTCCTCGAAGGACGGACGCCCCCTGCACGGGTGGGTCGTTACTCCGCCGAACTACACCCCCGACCGGCGCTACCCGCTGCTGGTGGAAATCCACGGCGGCCCCATCAGCAACTACGGCGACCGCTTCTCGGCCGAGATTCAACTGTACGCGGCGGCCGGATACGTCGTCTTCTACCCCAACGCCCGCGGCAGCACCAGCTACGGCGAGGCGTTCGGCAATTTGCTCTACAACGACTTTTCGGGCGGGGAGTACCAGGACATCATCGACGGGGTGGACCGCCTCATCGACGATGGCATTGTGGCGCCGGACAGCCTGTACGTGACTGGGGGCAGCGCCGGGGGCACCTCGGCCGCCTGGATCGTGGGCACGACCGACCGCTTCCGGGCCGCGGCCGTGCAGAAGCCGGTGACGAACTGGATCAGCAAGACCATGGCGGCGGACAACTACTACGCGTACGCCGACTACCGGTACCCGGGGCAGTCCTGGCAGAACCCGATGGCGTACTGGGACGTCTCGCCGGTGTCGCTGCTCGACCGCATGCGCACGCCCACGATGGTGCTGGTGGGCGCCGAGGACCTCCGCACCCCGCCCTGGCAGGCAAAGCAACTCTACAACGGGCTCCAGGTCCGGGGCGTGGAAACGGCCTACGTAGAGATTCCCGGCGCCTCCCACGCCATTTCCCGCCGCCCCAGCCAGCTCATCACAAAGGTGGACCATGTGCTGGCCTGGTTCGAGCGGTACCGGTAGACTGGCTCTCGTTGCGTCGGGCCGCAGCACGGAGCCGCCTCCCTCGACTGACGGCTTCTGCCCTCCGCACTGCGGTTCCCCACGCCCCCGCCGCACAACCCGCGCCAATTCTTTCAGGGTGGACTGCTCCAAAGGACTCCTCTCCTCTCGGGGGACGTGCTCTTTTTGGACGAGGCTCATTTTTTGCCCCGTCTATTCCTTTCCGCTCTTCTCCTCTCACCCCAGTACCATGCGCACCGCAGTACGACGCATTCTGCTGGCGGTCCTAGCCCTCGCGCTGGGTGCCCGTGTGGCGTCCGCCCAAACCCAACTCCCGTACCCGCAAAACGAGGCTGCGGGAACTGGTCAGGCCGGCAGCGAAATCGCCGGCGACGCACGTGGGCCGAACCGCCTGCGCCCCGCCATCGCCCACGGGATCCCGACGGCGCACGGGTCCGAGTTCGGAGATGTGTTCGCGGGGACGACGTATCAGCGCTTCCTGGCCCCCGGCATTCCCACCGGAGAACGCAACGACGGCGCGCTGTTCGTCGGGGTTGGGGTCGGAGACGCGGACGCGACCGTCGGGATTGACATCACGCACGCTACATACGACGTGACGGGGGACGCCTTCAGCACCGGCAGCCTCAGCCTGAAGCTTCACCGCCACATTCACGGCGGCCTTTCTGTGGCGGTCGGCCTCGAGGACGCCCTCCGGTACGGCGACTGGATCAGCCGGAGCGCCTACGCGGTGGCCACTCAGACGATTCAAACTGGGCGCACGGGACTGACCGCCGTGTCCGCTACGCTGGGCGTGGGTGACGGGCGCTTTAACACGATGAGCAACCTTACGGATGGGGAAAATCGGCTTGGGGGGTTCGGGAGCCTGAGCGTAGAAGTGCTGGGGCGGACAAGCCTGTCGGCAACCTGGTACGGCCAAGACCTGAACCTCGGGCTCTCTGTCGTCGTGCCGGGCCCCATTCCTGTTGTGCTTACCCCGGTGTGGGTCAGTGCCCTCAACAACCATGTTGACGGCGACCGATTTGCTCTGGGAGTTGGAACGCGCCTCTCGCTGCGCTAAAACGATGACCGGGTGTTGCCTCGCCTTTTCGTCCTGTCCCTCAGACCGCTGCCTTACGTTCCCCTCTGCTTTTCCGGCACACGCGCCTGCAGGTAGTGGACGATGTCGGCCTTGGTGGTGAGGCGACCGTAGTCTTTCGCAGGAATCTCGACATCCAGTTCTTGGCTGAGCCCCACGAGGACGTGCAGGGCGTCCATCGAGTCGAGTTCCAGCTCTTCACGCAGGTTTTCCTCGGGGCCCACGCGATCGAGGTCGGCCTCCGGGGCGATGTCGGCCAGCACGGTCTTTAGGGTGGCCGTGATGTCGGACTCAGTCATAGCTCGTCGGGGTGTTGGAGGTGCTCGTTGATCGCGTCGAGGAATTTGGCGCCCTGCCGCCCGTCCGTGGCCCGGTGGTCGCCGGCCAGCGTGGCGGTCACGACGGGCCGCACGCCCAGCATGCCGTCTTCGGCCCAGGGGCGCTCCGTGATTTTGCCAAAGCCGACGAGGGCCACCTGGGGCGGGTAAATCATCCCGTGAACCGTCTTGACACCGAGGTCTCCCAGGTTGGTGACTGTGATGGTGGCCTCGGTCAACTCAGAGCTGCGGAGGCGACCCGACCGGGCCCGTGTGATCAGGTCGTCGAGGGCCTGCATCAGTTCGTCGGCGGTCTTCTGATCGGCGTTGCGAATGGCCGGAATCACCAGCCCGCCCTGCCGCAACGAGATGGCCACGCCGAGGTGGATGGCCTCTTGCGGTTCATGCTGGTCGTTGCGCCAGTATCCGTTGAGGGCGGGCACGTCGTCGAGTGCGCGGATGACGGCCCGGAGCAGGAGGGCGACGGGAAGCAGGCGCTCCTGCACCGATCTATCCTCGTTTTCTGCCTCCAGCCACTGGAAGGCCCGCTGCATGCTGATTGGTGTCTCCAGGAAGTAGTGGGGAATCTCGCGGTTCGACCGCGCCATGGCTTTTGCAATGGCCTGCCGCATGCGCTTGGGAGACGGCGCCTGCGCCTCGGGGGCGGGGGCTTCCTCGGCAGGGGCTTCCTCGGCAGGGGCTTCCTCGGCAGGGGCTTCTGCTGTGGGCGGCTCCTCCGGCGGTTCTTCTTCGGGAGGCGTGGGCGCTTCGGGTGGGGCCTGTCTCTGGGCGGCGCGCTCCACGTCGGCGCGCTGGATGGCGCCCTGTGGGCCACTGCCCGTCACCTCGGACAGGTTGATGCCCAGGTCGGCGGCCACGCGGCGGGCGAGGGGGGAGGCGCGGACGTGGCGCCGCGGCGGGGACGTTGGGGGGGGCTCCTTGGGGCGCGCCACCGTCAGCTCCGGCTCGTCTGCGTGGGGGGATTCTGCGCCGTTTCCGCCGGCCGGGGCCGCGTCTGCCGGGATGTCTTCGCCCTCCTCGCGAATACGGGCCATAAGAGCGCCCACCGGCAGTTTTTTGCCGGGCTCCACGAGGATCTCCGCCACCACTCCGTCCTCGAACACCTCCACGTCGATGTCGCCCTTTTCCGTCTCAATCTCGGCAATGATGTCGCCGTGACGCACGCGGTCGCCGGGCTCCACCTTCCATTCCACGAGCGTGGCCGCCTCCATGTCGGCGCCCATGCTGGGCATGCGAAACTCACCCATAGGTCTCCATCATGTTTGTTGCGGTCTCTACGATGGTCTCTGTCTGCGGGAGGGCGGCCTGCTCCAGGTGGCGCGCGTAGGGCATGGGGACCTCGGCGCTGCAGATGCGCGCGACAGGCGCGTCCAGTTCGTAGAAGGCGCCCTCCGTAATGCGGGTGTTGACCTCCGCCGAGAGGCTCCCGCTCCGCCACCCTTCGTCGACGATAATGGCCCGGTGCGTCTTCGCCACCGATTCCAGAAACGGGGCCTCGTCGAGCGGCCGGAGCACGCGCAGGTCGATCACCTCCAGCTCAATCCCGTCCTCTGCCAGCGTGTCTGCCGCCGCGAGGGCCTTGTGCAGGCTGGTGCCGTACGTGATGACGGTAATGTCGTCTCCCTCGCGGCGCACTTTTGCAGTCTCAATGTCGACCGGTCCAGCATTAGCCGACAGGGTGCCCTCGCGGTTGTAAAGTGAGGAGCCTTCGAAAATGAGGACCGGATCGGGATCATCGAGGGCCGCAGGGAGCATGCCGCGGGCGTCCTCGAGGGTGGCGGGGGTGAGCACCTTCAGGCCCGGGATGTGGGCGTACCACCCTTCCAGGCTGTGCGAGTGCTGGGCGGCGAGCTGGTTGCCCCCGCCCGTCGCCATGCGGATGACGACCGGCACGTTGAACTGACCGCCGGACATGTGCAGGAAGGTGGCGGCCGTGTTTAGGATCTGGTCGAGGGCGAGCAGGCTGAAGTTGACGGTCATGATTTCAACGATGGGCCGCATCCCGCCCAGTGCGGCCCCAATTCCGGCCCCCACGAAGGCCGACTCGGAGAGGGGCGTGTCGCGGACGCGGTCCGGCCCGAACTCCTCCAGCAGCCCCTTACTCACGGCAAAGCAGCCGCCGTACCGCCCCACGTCCTCGCCCATCAGGAAGACGCGCTCGTCCGCCCGCATCGCCGTGCGGAGGGCCTCCCGCACGGCCTCGCGGTAGGTCATCTCGGTCGTGGTGGCGGTGTCGGTGCTCATGAGGGGGAGGTCGATTGAGGGGACGGGGTGCGATTGGCCGCTGCCGACTCGACGTGCTGCCGGAAGCGGTCGGCGAACCGGGCCACCTGCTTCCAGTCGGTAAACTCAAAGTCCCGCGAGGTATCCGTGGGGCGCCCGCTCCGCTTGCTGATCTGCTTCATGAGGAAGCGCTTGAGGAAGCCGTACTGCGTGTAGCGGAGGGCGCCCGCCACCGTCGCCACCTCGTCCGGCGACCACCCGGTTTCGGCCAGGAAGTTGGACACGTAGCGGTCGGCCTCTTCGTGGTGCTCGTCGTCCAGAACGGCGAGGCTTACCGAGAAGAACGCAGAGGGACGCCGCCTCAGCACGTTTCGGTGGCGTTTGGCAAAGGACCGGGCGGCGGCCTGGTGCTGACCGCTGTGCACCGATGCCCCGACGATGACGCCGTCGTACCCGTCCGTTACGAGCGAGCCCTCGAACGCGGACACGTCCATGACGTCCACCGAGTGCGCCTTCTCGCGGAGCTGCTCCGCGACGAACGAGGCGATCTTGCGGGTTTGGCCTTCGCTCGTGCTGTACAGAATGAGAATGTGAGCCATGGCGGATTAGGACGTGGGGGATGAAGTCTGGCCGTCGGCGCCCATCGCGGGCGCCTCGGACTCGCTGTAGACGAACCGGGTCAGGTCCTCGACCGGCTCCCAGGTGCCGTCCTCCGCGAACGTGACGGCCTCCTCGATTTCCTGGGCGGCCTCCTGCTCCAGCTGCTCCCGGTCGGAGGCATCCAGCAGGTTCTCCGCCTGCATGCGGTCGACAAACGTGGCGATGGGGTCCCGCTTCTTCCAGTCCTCCACCTCCGCCTTGTCGCGGTAGAGCTCGGGGTCGAACATCGAGTGGGCCCGGAAGCGGTACGTCTGGCACTCCAGAAACTGTGGCCCGCTGCCCGCCCGCACCGCCTCGGCGGCGTTCGTGGCGGCCGTCTCCACCGCCAGGACGTCCATGCCGTCCACGGTCGCCGCCGGAATGTTGTAGCTCTCCGCCTTCGTGGCGAGGTCGGTCTGCGACTCGGAGCGGTCGAGGGCCGTGCCCATGGCGTAAAGGTTGTTCTCGCACACGAAGAGCACGGGCAGCTGCCAGAGAGCAGCCAGGTTCATCGACTCGTGGAATTCGCCCTCGGCAACGGCTCCCTCCCCAAAAAAGCACACCGCGATGCCGGGCTCGTCCTGCATTGTTCTGGCCATCGCCAGTCCGACGGACAGGGGCAGCCCGCCACCGACGATGGCGTTGCCGCCGTAGAAGTTGAGATCGCGGTTAAAGAGGTGCATCGACCCCCCGCGCCCCCGACAGCACCCCTCTTGCTTGCCGTACATTTCCGCCATGATCGCCCGGGCCGACATGCCGCGCACCAGCGCGTGGCCGTGCTCCCGGTAGGTGGCCACGATTGCGTCCTCCGGGCGCGCTGCCTCCATTACGCCCACGGCCACCGCCTCCTCGCCGATGTAGAGGTGCAAGAACCCCCGGATTTTCTCCTGGGTGTACAGCTCGGCCGCCCGCTCTTCGAGGCGCCGGATGCGCACCATCTGACGAAGCAGGTGCCGCGCGTGCTCGGGGGCTACCTGGGGGCGGTCTTGGTTGGACGTCTGTTCGGCTTCCATCGGTCGGTCGGGGCTGAATGACCTTATGGACGCGTCTCCGCAGATTTTCGGGCCTGCTGCCCGTCCTCGCGGGGCGGGGCGCCTTGCTCCTTCGGGGCCGCCTCGGCCCGGCGCTTGATGCCGAGCATCATCTTGCGCTCCATGAGGAAATGGGCCGGGTCGTACAGGTAGAATGCCGCCCGGGGCGCCTGCCAGGGGCGGCTCCGGGTGCGGACGAGCAGTCGGGTCTTTCCGTGGTTGAGCGGCTCCAGCACGAAGGCCCACGTTCCGGCCCCGGTGCGGGCCGCGGCCTCAAAGTCTTCGGCGGAGTCCACGACCGGCCCGAAGACCAGAGAGCGGTTCTCGTGAAGGTCGATCACGCGCATTTTTGCCCGACCCTCGTACTGGTCCGGCGGCGCCAGGCGCACGGTGTCGCCGGGCTCCAGGTCCTGCCACTCCGGCACGATCCGGTCGGCGGTGTGGATGTCGAGCCCGAAGAGGTTTTCGAGCCAGTCGTAGCTGTAAAACCCGCCGCGCCCCTGTCCCATCTGCACGAGCCACGGCCACACGGCCTCCGGCGGCGCGTCGATGGTGAGGGCGCGGGTGGTTTGGTAGGAGGGGGCCGGCACCAGCCCGTCGCCCGGGAGCGACTTCTCAGTCTCCACGGCCGTCGCTCCCCATGTTTTGTGCCAGGGCTGAACGACGTATCGGTAGGCGCCCACGGTGGCGGCCGTTGCCGCGATCCCGGTGCCCAGGCGTTCCAGGCGCGATCGGCGCGCATCCTTGCGACCCGATCCGGTGAGGCGCTTCATGGTGCGGGCGAGGGCCTTCTTGCTGCGAGCCACCACACCCTGCGATTGGGAGGAGAATCCGGGAAGGGTCATGGGATCAGGGGGGAGTTTCGAGGGTGGACAGGTCGCCTTCCGGCTCGCCAAGTTCGCGGGCACGGAGAAGCCGGCGCATGATTTTGCCGCTTTTGGTTTTGGGCAGGTCGTCTTTGAATTCAATCGTTTTGGGCGCCACGGCCGCCCCCAGCTTCGTGCGCGCGGAGCCGAGAAGCGTCTTCCGAAGCTCATCACTGGGAGTGTACTCGGGGTTCAGGGCCACAAATGCCTTCACCCGTTCCCCGCTCATCTCGTCGGGGATGCCCACGACGCCGGCTTCGGCGACGGCGTCGTGCTCCAGCAGGGCGCTTTCGACCTCGAAGGGGCTTACCATGTGGCCCGAGGTCTTGATGATGTCGTCGGCCCGACCTACAAACCAGAAGTAGCCGTCCTCGTCCTTGCGGGCGAGGTCGCCGGTGAGGTACCAGTCGTCCACGAAGCACCTCTGGTAGCGCTCTTCCTCGTTGAGGTAGCCCCGAAACATCGACGGCCATCCTTTGCGGAGGGCGAGTTCGCCCTCCTCGCCCGGCGGCAGGACCTCCACGTGGCCGTCCGTTTTCTTCACGATTTCGGCCTCCACGCCCGGCAGGGGGCGCCCCATGGAGCCGGGGTGGATGTCGAGGGCGGGCAGGTTGGCGATCATGATGCCGCCGGTCTCGGTCTGCCACCAGTTGTCGTGGATGGGCAGGCCCAGGTTCTTCTGGCCCCACACCACGGCCTCGGGGTTGAGCGGCTCCCCCACGCTGCAGGCAAGGCGCAGGCGGCTCAGGTCGTAGGTCTCCTTGGGCGTTCCCCCCACGCGCATCAGCATGCGGAGGGCCGTGGGGGCCGTGTACCACACCGTCACCTTTTCGCTTTCGAGGATGCGGTACCAGCGCTCGGCGTCGAAGTCCGCCTCATCGACCACATTGGTGACGCCGTGAAGGAGGGGGGCGATGATGCCGTACGAGGTGCCGGTAACCCACCCCGGGTCCGCGGTGCACCAAAAGGTGTCGTCCGGGTGCAGGTCCAGGGCATATTTGCCCGTCATGTAGTGCATGAGGACCGCCTCGTGCACGTGCAGGGCGCCCTTCGGCATGCCGGTGGTGCCGCTCGTGAAGTGCAGCAGGGCGCGGTCCTCCGGATCCGTGGGCGGAATGGTGAACGAGGCGGAGGCCTCCCGCATGCGTTTTGGGAGGGACCACACGGCCTCGTTCCGATCCTCCTGGGTGTCCACCAGCAGGACGTGCCGGAGGTGAGGCAGGCGGTCGCGAAGCCCGGCAATGCGCTTCTCGTAGAGCCGCTCGGTCGTGACGACGAGGGCGGCCTCGCCCCGGCTCAGCCGCTGATACACCGGCTCCGGCCCGAACGCCGAAAAGAGGGGGCAAAAGATGCTTTTCGCCTTGAGCGTGCCGAGGGCCGCGACGTAGAGGTACGGCACGCGCCCCAGCAGGGAAAAGACAGGCTGTCCCTCGCGCACCTCTAGGTCGCGAAGGATGTTGGCAAAGCGATTGGTGAGCTTCTTCAATTCGCGGTACGAGAGCTCGAGCGTCTCCCCGTCCGTGCCCCGCCAGCGCAGCGCTGTGCGGCCTCCGTTCTCGCCCGCCGCGTGTCGGTCTACGGCTTCGTGGGCGATGTTCAGACCCTGGTCGTTTGGGAGGCCGTCCATCTTGTCCCGCACCGACGCCCATGAAAACGCGGAGCACGCCGCCTTGTAGTCACGGAGGTTGGGCTCCACGGCGCCGTTCGACTGCTGTTTGCGAATGGGCGTCCACTCCATTTCAATCACCGCACCGAGGGGGAGGAACGTGTGCCTGTGTTTTTCCAAGGTACGCCACTGGCGCGCACGATGAATACTGAAAATGCGTCGCTTCTTCTATCGGGAATGCCCCGGTGTAACGATGCGCAAAGTTCGCAGGCCCTCCGAGAGGACGGCCGGAAACAGCGCGCCTCCTCGTAGAACGCGACGATGCCCAAGCGCCCGAGAGGCCTCTTCTCGAAGCGGCCTCTGTGGGCGGAGGGCGCGCGCTCCCCCGAAACCTTTCGCTGTCTATCTCTTTCCGAGATCCACCTTTTCTGGTCGAAATGCCCTTTTCCTCGTACAGCCTCAACAGACGGCGTCTTTAGCAATGAGCGACTCCTCCCGCCGCCTCTGGCGCGTGTTTTACACCCGGGCCCGTGCCGAGAAAAAATGCGAAGAGCGCATCGACGACCGGCGCATTGACGTGCTGGTGCCCAAGAAGAAGGAGATCCGCCAGTGGTCTGACCGCAAGAAGGAGGTCACGGTCCCCCTCTTCCGCAACTACCTCTTCGCGCGGGTAGACGAGAAGGATCGGCTGCGTGTGCTTCGCACGAAAGGGATCGTGCGGTGTGTTCACTTCGACGGCGAGCCCGCCCGGCTGCGTGCGGAAACCGTCGAGCAACTCCAGACCGCTCAGCAGGCCCCCGGGCGCCTCTCTGTTACCGATTTGCGGCCGCCGGTTGGGGAGACCGTCACCGTCACCGACGGGCCGCTACAGGGCCTAACCGGCGAGGTGCGCGAGCACCGGGGTCAGATGCACATCCTGGTGCGCGTCAACGCCATCCGCCAGGCGATGAAGGTGGAAGTCCCGGCCGATTGGGTGAGCGTGGAAACGGCGTAGGGGCACGGCCTGAGCACAAAGCAGGCCCCAACCGAGCCCTTTCTCGGCGAGTAGAGCCTGCGGCCACAAAACCTGCGGCCACAAAAAATGCCCGGCCCCCACCAAGAAGACCGGGCACTTGTGGCAGAAATGAGATGCCAAGACATGGGTCGCTCGGCAGGCACGGGCCGTCCGGCATGCCATTGCTCTCCCGGCGGCATACCGTCAAGAAGGGCCACCATCCCTTCCAGGGCGGCCAGTGCCGGGAGAACGCGTCGGGCTGCAGTGCGTGCCATAGCGC
Organism: uncultured Salinivenus sp.; assembly: GCA_964519235.1. Classification (GTDB taxonomy): domain Bacteria; phylum Bacteroidota; class Rhodothermia; order Rhodothermales; family Salinibacteraceae; genus Salinibacter. The sequence goes on from CAZFJR010000022.1 coordinate 15,351, forward strand.
CTCGCCCGTAAGGATACGGGGCGACGGCGGCCCGTAGAACATGCAATCTCCGGATTGGGGGGCCCACAGTCTTTGTGTTTTGGGATGCGAACATTTCCTACCTGCCCTGCCCGCCGCGGGCATCGATCCAACAGGGCGTGCCCGCGTTCTCTGGAACGAGCCCCCGAATCACGCCTCCGCCCCGCGCAACGCAACAGCGCGCCCTCGACTGACGGAGCGTTTGTCTCGGCCGGCTGGACTTTGGGGGTGACGGCGGTTTGCTTGCCGTAGTGCCTTGCCCCCCTGCATTCCCGGACCGCCTCCCCACTGCGCCCTGAAGACCCCCTGGACACGCACGATGCCCACGCAGGGAGGCTTTGCAGGGCACCCGCAACCAGGGCGGTCCGTGTCCTCTCGTCGATCTGTTCTCACTGCTTCCCCCTTCCCATGGCCTCCCCCACGCCCACTGCTGGCGACCTGATGACCGACCCCGTACTGGCGGTTCGCGCCGACTGGTCGCTTCGGGAACTCGCCGACTTTTTGACAGAACACGCCATCTCTGGCGCCCCCGTTGTTTCGGACCAAGGACGCGCAATTGGCGTGGTGTCACTCCGCGATCTGGTGCGCCACGACAGCGAGAGCGGCCCGCCGGGCGGGCGGGCGTCTACAGCCGTCCCCGAAGACACGGACGACGGAGCTCCCCCTGCCTTCTATCTCGGCCGAAGGAACCAGGCCCCGGGCACAGAGGCAGAGCCCCCCCAGGACCCCACGCCCGCCACAGTGCGCGATGTTATGATGCCCGCGGTATTCGCCGTCGAGGAAGATGCCTCGGTCTACGACGTCGCCACTCGCATGGCCCGCGGGCACCTGCACCGGCTCCTCGTCGTCCGGCCTGGCACGCAGCGCGAAGTGACCGGTATTATCAGCTCCATTGACGTGCTCGACTGGCTCGGACGCCACGCACTCGACAGTGGCGCATAGCCCTTGGCACATCGCCCGATTGGCGCGCCGCCCGGCCTCCTCCCAGGCCTTCGGACAGACGGCCTCTGCTCCCTCCGTTTGTTTTCCAACTGTTTCCGCTTCCATGGCACTTTCCGAGGACGCATTCTCCGACGGCTCTCCTTCGCAGGACGCCCCGCCCCGCGAAAGGCCACAAGAGAGTGGGCCGTCTCTCTTGACCCAAATCGTACGCGGGATTCGTGCGCTGTGCTGGGGGCTCACCATTCTGGCATCGGTCGGGGCCGGCGCATTTGTTGCGACACACTTTTGGGTGGCGCGGAGCGGAGACCAGCAGGTGGCCGTGGTGGGACTAGGGCTGCTCCTGGTGGCCGTTCCCTACGCGATTGCACAAAGCGTCTCTGAGCTGAGCCCCTGACGAGAGTCTGCTCTCCCTGCGCTGCACGGGCGCCTCATGGCGAGATGAGCGGCGGCTGCCGTCAGGGCGACGAGGGGGCTTGCAGAAGCCGCGGCGGCACTTCTTCGGGCACGGTCCAGCGGTACAGAACGGCCGTTCCGGTCTTGTCCGGACCGGCCTCCACCGTGCGGTGGGGATCCCACACTCCCATGCGGAAGTCGTGAGAGACGATGCGATCCCCGGGATCGAGCTGCCGCAAAAGCGTGGGGCGCAGCTGCGCGTTGATTTCGGGCCAGAGATAGAGGGTCACGACCGTCGCGTCCCGTACGTCAGCGTCGAAAAGGTCTTTCTGCCGAAACTCCACCCGATCTGCCACGCCCGCCGCACGGGCCCGCGATCGCGCCTTCGCGACCAGTTCGGGGTCAATCTCAACCCCAACCCCCCGCGCCCCGAACTCTTTTGCCGCGATAATGGGGATGCGCCCGTCGCCGCTGCCCAGATCGTAGACCACATCGCCCGCCGAGACCTCGGCGAGCCGCAGCATGCGCCGCACGATCCGTTCTTCGGTGGACACGAACGGAACGTCCTTGTCGAGGGTGTCTTCTTCGACGAGGTCGGTTTCGACTGGTGCGGGGGGCGGGCCTGGCGCCCCGGTGGTGTCTGGCTGGGCCGCCGCCGGAGCCGCTCCGCCCCCGAGCATCATCAGTCCCAGCAGCATCCCGCCCCCCCACCAGGACAGCCTGCACAGAGACGAGGCCCCTGCGTCCGGGCGGTGAAGGGCGGGCGGTTGTGCAAGAAGAAGCATGGCAGCTGCACGTTGCATGTTGAACACGGTTCATTCCTCAGAGCCTTCGGAGCCGGCGGGCGGTTCTGTAAGAAGGTGCTCTTTTCCCACAGGGAACCTCCGGAGCTAACCCGCACACGCCCGAGAAGTTGAAGCGCTTCATCTCGGGCTGGCGAAGACGCCTAGAGCGCAACGGCGGCCCCCACCCCAACCAGAACGACGGCCAGCGCAATGCGGAGCCGACGCGGCGAGACAAGGTGGGCCACACGCCATCCTACGACGACCCCAACGAGCTGGGGGACGCCTACCAGCAGCGCCAGCGAGAAGTCTACCGCCCCGGCTGCTCCATACCCAATCGCGGCAAAGAGTGCCAGAAAGACCGATTGCACCTGCGCCACGGCCACGGCCCGGAGCATCGGCATTCCGAGTCCCACCAGCACCGGAACGGCGACGACCGGTCCGCCAACCCCGAGTAGCCCGCCGAGCACTCCCACCCCGCCCCCGACCGCCGTAAGAAGCATCCTTCGCGGCCCCCCGGATTCATCCAGGATGCCCTCCGCCGCCCCGCCCGTATGCTCACGGTATGTCACCAGGCCGGCAACGCTCACGAGAAAGGTTCCCAGCAGGCCACCAAACAGCTGCTCCCCCACCTGCAGGTTCAGGCGCGTGCCAATCAGCGCCCCGACGATGCCCGCCCCGCTCAGCGCGAGCGCCGCCTCTTGCGACCTCCTCGTCGCAAGCTCTCCCGACCGGAGATACGCCCCGCCACCCACCAGTCCAGTCGCGACAAACGTTGCACTAGCGGTCCCGGCCACGGCCGCCGATGAGAGGTCCGTGAACCCAAACAGCGCAGCCGTCACAAACACGCCTCCCGGGCCGACGGTCGTAATTCCCACGCCAGCAAGCAGCGCAATCAGCCCCAGCAGCATTCCGGCTATCCATGTCATTCGTGCACCTCTGTGCCTGTGCGCTGTCGAGCGCCGGGCTCGGAGAGCGCCCCCCTAGCCGTGCGACTGCCGAGCAGCCCCCCTGCTAGAGGCCGCCTCCGAAGATTGCCCCCACCACATCGCGGGCCGAAAGGACCGATAGCGCGACGGCGAGCATCACGAGCACAATGTTGGCCGCGTTTAACCAGCCGCTGTTTCTGTGCGTCCCCATCGTGCCCGAGTCGTTGACGGCCCAGAACAGGAGGGCCGCCGACACCGGAAGCCCAAACACGCCGTTCCAGGCGGGGAAGAGAACGACCATGTCCAGCACGCTCAGCCCCCCGAGGAGGTGCACCAGCGGCGAGAGGCCGCTGATCAGGCAAAGCCCTACGAATAGAACCCGAAAGGAGCTCCGTGCCTTCTTCGGATCCGACGATCGGATGCGGGCCCCGCGTGCCTCCTGCAAAATGTAGGCCGGGGTCCAGAGGATGGGAATAATGCTGTTGAAGGCCGCCACGAGCGTTCCCCCAAGAAACAGAAGCATCGCCCAGGTGCCGAGCACATCGGTCAGCGCCCGTCCGGGCGTGATGAACGACTCCAGCTCTGTGATGCCCGCCGGACGCAGAACCGCCGCGGTTGCAACGACGATGGCCACCGATGCCAATCCGCCGAGGCCGTACCCCATGCTCAGGTCTAGGCGCATGTCCGGAAGGTCGGCGGAGCCCGTCCAGCCCTTCTCTTGCACGAAGAGCGACTCAAGAAAGAAGTTGGGCCAGAGCGCCGTTGTCCCCAGAATCGCCGCCGCAAGGGTCAGCCCCCCCGGGTCCAACACGTCTGTGCCCGGCACCGCCCCGGCCAGCACCGCGAGCGGATCCGGGTTGCTCACGACCGCAACGATGCCGAACGCCACAAACAGCACCAGCATCATGGCCGTCATCAGGTACTCAATGACTCGGTACTGCAGCACGCCCATTCCCGCTGCGAGCACCCCGGTCAGGAATGCGAGGGGCATCCAGCTGATGGAGATGCCCAGTACGCTTTCAAGGAGGATCTGAGTGCCAAGCCCCACGGCAGCCGTCAGCTCAAGGCCCCACAGCACGCACCCGATGGAAATGAACCCGAGCAGGGCCGTTGCCCCCGATTTCCCGAACTTGCGCCGGGCAAACTGGCCCAGCGAGTCGCCAAAGATGCCCACCCGTGCACTCATGTCCTGTGCCATGATCCCGATGAGGACCGCAAGCCCCACCAGCCAAACCAGTGCATATCCGAACCGGACCCCGGCACTGCTCATAATGAATACGGACCCAGAGCCGAAGTAGCTGGCCACCATCACGAAGGCCAGCCCGAACCGATCAAAGAACTGTGCCAGCAGGGACTTAGCGTCCGTCCCGGTCGTGTCTACCGTCGTTTCTGCCATGCTTGCGCGGCACCTCCGAAGGCCAAGCTCGATTCGACGATTGTGAGTCGAAGCTGTGAGTCGACGCGGCGCGGTTCCGAGGCGACGTGGGGTGCACATCCTCGCATCTGCAGCGTCCTCCGTCTCGCACCGCCCAGTGAGCGCAGGCCGAACGGCAGCGGCTCCTCCAGCGGCAATGACCATGGCGGCGAGATGAGCGTCCCTCATGCAGGGACGGATCTCGTGGGGCCTTCCTTGCTGCACGGAATTTTGCATGCGCCTCCAGTCCCGGACGCGCCGGTGTAGGACCAGATCGGAGCCGCCAAGCACCTTCCAGGGGTGGGGAAAGCGACAACAGTCGCACCCGGGAGGCCCTTCGCCTCAGTGGGTTACGGCCGCTACTTCGGCCTAACATCAGGTTTTCCACCGACGCAACGCCGAGAGGATTCATTGAGGCGTGGCCCGTAGAGAAAGCCCGCGCGAAAGTCCGGAGGGTTCTCGCGTCGGCCTGCCTTTCAGGGGGCGCGACCGGCGAAGACGCTCTCCACAGAAGCGCATCGCGCCCCCGGCGGGGTGCGCCCGGCTATGGCCGGCTCGGCGGGCTGGAAAAGGGCGTTGCCGCGACCTCCCTGGACGGATCGCTCTCGGCGCTTCCACCGCCGTCACCCCGTCACCGCCGTTGGCGACCCCGCCGCTACACCCCACCGTTCCGATGACAACGAGCATCGCCTGGAGGTCGTGTCGAACATCAAGCAGAATGAAGAACAGATAAGCCCCTTCAGAGAATGGCCGCTGCAATCCAGCGGCGGCCAGATGGGGGATGTCCCACCATAGCAATGATTGGGACCTGCGTTTGGCCCTCAATCTCCAGCTTCCAGTTTCCGCCCCCAGACAAGATCCACCCCCAGATCAGAGAACCTGAGATCAGAGAACCTGAGATCAGAGAACCTGAGGCAAGAGAACCTGAGGACGTCGCCACAGACAAAGTGCCCCGTCTTCGTGAGCACTTCCGCCCCCGAACGCACCGCAGATCCACTGGCAGCCTCGTCAGAAGTCAACGGCCTGTGCTCTATAAGATTACATTTTTAGAATTTTATGATCCCATTATTCTCGATGCGCGTCAGGTTGCCTCGTTAGCGGTTGTGACAATGGGTTTTCACGACGACATTTCTGCCCTCCGGTCTCGGGCACAGGCACAGCTTCCCTTTCTCGACACCAAGGAGAAAAGCCAGCACGCCCTCGTCCTTCCCTTTTTCGGCACACTCGGGTACCGCCCCTTCGACGTGCGGGAGGTAGAGCCGAGTTTCACCGTCGCGATGGCGGAGGGGGGCGAGCGCCACTTCGACTACGCGGTGAAGAAAGACGGAGCTCCGGCCATGCTTTTCCGGTGCGAGGCGGTTGGGACCTCCCTCGGCGCCTACGACCCCGCGTCGCTGCGGCAGTGCCTTGAGCACTCCGAAGCCCGTATCGGCGTGCTGACTGACGGGGTGGACTATCGTTTTTACGCCGACCTGGAGCGGTTCTATGCGGTGTTGAAGGGAGAGGCCTCCCTCGATGAGCGTCCCTTCTTGACCTTCAACGTGCTGGACCATTCCTCGGAAGCGGTCGAGGACCTGAAGCCCCTGTCCAAACCCGCGTTCGATGCTGCCCAGATCCTGTCGACCGCGCACCATCTCAAGTACAAGCACCTGTTTCGGGACTACCTTGTGCGACAGCGGGACGCCCCCGACGCGGCTCTCGTGCAGTTTCTGGCGCGGCAGGTCCACGACGGCAAGGCGCCGAAGGGGGACGCGGGCATGTACGAATCGTCCGTGCGAGAGGCCCTTCGGCAGATCATGAGCCACAGCTCCACACAGGCGGCAGGCAGGGCCGCGGGAACGGGCAGGGCCTCCGGCAAAACGACGGACGAGGACAAAGCAGGGGCCCCCGCGGAGCCCCCGCAGGGCTCGGACGCGGAAGACATTGCCTCCAAAGACGCGTCACAGGGGACAGCTTCCGCCTCGGACAGCGAGGACGAAGCGGAGCGCAGACCCGACTAGACCCAGGCAGCCGCTCCGGCCTGCACAAGACAGCCCAGCCGTGCCGTGGCGCCGCCGCTACAGCCCCAAGGCTGCTCGCCCTGAATGCACTCTCTGTTCCAACAGGCGGGATGCCAGCGCTGAGCCCACGGCCCCGCCGGCATCCGGCCCAAGGCGCGTTTTGCACGGCCATCCTGGCCCTCGTCCCTCTTGCATACCGCCCCGTGCGTCGTCTTTAGAGCTCTCGCTCATCGCCGGCCCGCGTGCATTCGAAGCCAGCGACGACACGCCCCTCGCACTTGGCAAAGGAGCACAGCCCGGCTGCCTTCAAAGCTAACGAGTGGAAGCGTGGCCATTGCCCCCGAGCTTGCCGCCGTTCCGGTCCGCGCCTCCGTCTTTGAAGGCGTCCCCGTCGAGGTTGTGTGCCTCAAGGCGGCCCCGCTCGGCGGCGCCCGTCGCCCCGTCTCCCGCCGTCTCACTCTCGGCGGTCACGGGGACATCTGTGCGCCCGTGCTCGCCAGGTGCACCCTCTTCGAGCGTGAACGCCCCCACGTTTTCTCGGAGCCGATCGGTGATCGCTTCCAGGTCGGAGGCTGCCCCGGACACCTCGGTCACGCCCCGGGCCGACTGCTGCGCCGCTGTCGAGATCGACTGCACGCTCCGGGCAATCTCTTCGCTGGTGGTAGACTGCTCTTCGGAGGCGGCTGCAATCTCGTCGGTCATCTCTTCCACTCGCCCGATGGCGGACACAATCTCGCCGAGCACTTCGGTTACCCGGCCGGAGAGCTGGATGCCCTCCTCGGCTCGTTCTCGGCTTTTGCGGGCCGCCTGCACGGCTTCCTCAATTTCCTCCCGCACGTCTTCGATCATGCCGCCAATCTCGCTGGTGGCCTGGTCCGCCTCCTCCGCCAGTTCGCGCACCTCTTCGGCCACCACCGCGAATCCCTGCCCCTCACGTCCGGTGTCGCCCCCTTCGCCGGCCCGGGCCGCTTCGATGGCTGCGTTCAGGGCCAGCAGGTTGGTCTGGGCCGCAATTTCGTCGATCCGCTCCACAACCCGTCCAATCTCTTCGCTCGACGCCCCGAGCCGTTCGATGGTGGTGGCCGTGCGCTGGGCGCCTTCGGCAATCTCTTCAATCTTGCGGGTGGCCGTCTGCACAACCTCCTGGCCCTCTCGTGCCTCGCGACCGCCAGCCTCGGCGGCGTCGGCAACCCGCTGGACGCTGCGGGCATTTTCGTTGATCGTCTGGTTCAGTTCCTCCACGGCGGCAGCCACCTCTTCGGCCTGGGCAGACTGCTCTTCGGCACTGGCGGCCATCTGATCGGAGGACGCGCTAATCTGCGTGGCCGCCGTGGCTGTCTCGTCGGAGGCAGAGGCCACGTCTCGCAGTGCGGTACGCACCGACGCAATTGCTTCGTCGAGCGTTGCCCGGAGCTGTCCCACCAGTTGGGCGGCCTCGTCGGTCTTTGGGCTGGAGGCGCCCGTCCCCCCGGCCGCGAAGGAGACGGTCAGGCTCCCGTTGGCCAGCCGGTCGATGCGGCTGGTCAGGTCTTCGATTTCCGCCCGGAGGAATTCGTTTTTCTCCTGCGAGGCCTCCGCCAGGCGGGCGGCCTCCTTCTGCTTTTCCTGGGCTTCGGCCTCGGCCGTCTCCAGGTCTTCGATGAGGGCACTCATCCGGTCGTTTTTCGCCTCGTTCTCCAACTCCTGGCGGGCTCGCTCCCGGTAGGCGCCCACAATCTGAAGACACCCGAGCGTTAAGAACCCAACCTCGAAGGCCACCCAGGCGCTGTGCTCCGCCGCCATCCATGGAGCCGCGTGGGTTACCCCGAACATCGACATCGGCCAGTAGATGCCCCGCAGGAAGTGGTCGGCAGCAGTCACAACCGCGCCGGTAACGAGAACCGGCCAATCAAAGTAGAGCGTTAAGAAGGCCAGCGACACAAAAATGTGGAAGTGCATCGCGATCCGTCCCGCCACGAGGTAGATCAGCAGCCCGGACATGAGCAGCTGGGCCGCGGCGACGCCGTGGCGCGAGACGCGAGCCTGCGGATAGACCCAGGCCCCCGCGGCGGACGGACCCGTGATGAGGCCCCCGACGAGAAGGGCGGTCCACACGTACCCTCCCGGCGCGGTTTCGGCCCCGGCCCACGCCTCTGGGGAGGCCAGGGCCGCCACCAGGATGGAAAGCGGCCACTGCACCGCCAGCAGCAGTGCAAACCGACGCCCCGCAGTTGTCCAGGTAGAGCGCAGGTACTGCTGGAGGCGCTCGCGCACGCTCTGCTCGTCAGGGTCGAGCGTGTCGGTCGCGCCACCTGCCTCCTCGCCCGGGGAAGACGGGTCGGGGGCGGCACGCGGGGCACGGGAGGTAGGCTGGGGGCTCGGATCGGGCATCTTGGCACAGCGATGGAGGTTGGAGAAAGCCAGCGGGCAAAAAGAGGTGACGCCCCACACCGATACGATGCCCTGCAGCCTTGGATGGGCGTGCCTCTCCACGGACGGGGACCAGTCACCTGCACTTGCTACGTCTCCTGTTATCGCCAGCCTGAAACGGATCTTTAATCGTGGACGGCCGACCCGGGAACTGCGGCTTCCCCCTCTCGCGTTCGCACACTGCTCCCTCCGGTTGAGAGATGCGCCCCGTCCATGCTTCTTTTTCTTCTCGCCGCCGCCGTGCTGGCACTCCTGGCGTACTACACCTTCGGCGGCAGCACGGCAACACGCCCGGACGCCCCAACGTCCGCCCCCGACAAAGCGCAGTCGCGCGACCGGCCAAACGACCAGCGGCGCCCGCGCATCCACGCGAAAAAGGTGGAGAACACAGCCGTCCGCGCGTTCCAGTCGGCCAGGGGGCGCGTCGACACGTTGAAGGAGAAAGACGCGCTCCCGCTGATCGCCCGGGACGCCTACGTGCTCTCCGAAACTCTTGAGGAGATGTTTGCCTCCGATCAGTTCTTCGGCGCGGGGCGGCGGGTCGGCTCGTTTCACACCGCCATCCAGGCCGCGGAACAGGCACGAGACCGACTGATCGAGCGGCAAAGGGAAACCATCGGCCCCACCGATCTTCCGGCCGCGTCGGCCACCCGATACGTCGGAGACAAGTACGTGCGAAACGCAACCGAGAGCGCCCTGATGGTGGCGTGGTGTGCGGGCGGACTCATCGGGAAAAGCAGACACGAGTCCGCCCGGAAGGCATTTCGTGTCCCCGTCTCTCCGGAAGACGTCCAGAGCTGGGAACGGTTCGGACAGGTGCTTCAGCGGGAGAGCGCGCACTACATGGTGGATCCGTCCAGCGAGACGTAAACTGCCCAGAGGTAAACTGCTCAACGGAACGTGCTGGAGGACTGTCCCGGGCTAGGAGAGCCGATCTTGAAGGCCGGCCACGCCGAACTGCTCGGCGCAGTGGGCACAGCAGAATACGTGGGCCTCTCCCTCCACGCCGTGCCCGACGATGGGAACGCCGCAGTGCTCGCATCGAGGCGCAAGGGCCTGAATGGCACACTCGAAGCTGTCGAAAACGTGACGCTCTCCGTCCCGGTGCACCTCAAATGTTTTGTCGTAGTCGTTTCCGCATACCTCACACTCGGCCATGGGAGGAGGGGGAATTGGGAGTCAAGCTGAGGTCCAGAGACGCCAGGGCACGTGACGCAGTGCGCGGCCCAACCCACAAGACCGGAAATGGACGGGTCGGAAGTGTCGCGGGCGCACGCGCCTCCGATACAATCCGGTACGGCGGAAGTGTAGAATACGAGAGAGCAGGCGGCGGGGCCATGCGCATCTACCGCCAACTGACCTGGGCACAATTCCCATTTCTTCTTCGTGCTCCATTCCTCTGGACGAGCAAACGGGTCCGCTTCTGTCTTCCCGCGCCATTTCCCGCCATCCCCTTTTCCCCCTCAACCTACACCTCCTCAACCAGGTCCGAGATTGAATCGGCAACGTTGTTGGGACGATAGGCAAATTCCGTGATCTCCCCACGGCGCGTCGACCCGGAGAGCACCAGATGGGTGGTCAGCCCCGCCTCCATGCCTGCCACAATGTCCGTGTCCATCCGATCGCCCACCATCGCTGTGGTCTCCGAGTGCGCCTCGATCCGGTTGAGCGCACTCCGGATCATGATGGGATTGGGCTTGCCCACGAAGTAGGGCGCCTGACCGGTTGCCTTCTGGATGAGCGCGGCAACCGATCCGGTGGCCGGGAGCGGGCCCTCCGGCGACGGGCCCGTGGCGTCTGGGTTTGTGGCAACAAAGCGCGCGCCCTCGTCAATCAGCCGGACGGCCGCCGTGATGTTCTGAAACGAGTACGTGCGGGTTTCGCCCAGCACGACGAAATCCGGATCGGCGTTGGTCAGCGTGTATCCAACCTCGTGGAGCGCCGTAGTGAGCCCGGCCTCTCCCACGGCGTAGGCCGAGGCCTCGGGCGCCTGGTCGGAGAGGAACTGCGCGGTGGCCACGGCCGAGGTCCAGATCTGCTCCTCCGGCACATCAAGCCCGGCGCGGGCGAGGCGGGCGGAGAGATCGCGGCGGGTGTACATCGAGTTGTTGGTGAGCACGAGGAACGGGATCTCGTGCTCCCGGAGCCGATCGATAAATGTTTGGGCTCCGGGAAGGGCGTGCTCTTCGTGCACCAGCACACCATCCATATCGAGCAGCCAGGTCTGGGCGGATTGGTCGTCGGCAGTCATGCGTGGAAACGTTTCGTTGAGAGGGCTGTGATCGTTAGGGGTCTTCGGAAAACAACGGCGCGCGCCAGGGCTCGGGCCGGGTTCCGAACACGAGCCCGTGGCCTGCAGGTGCAGCGGCTTCGTTGCACCGCTCGTTCCGACAACTTGTTCGGCGGACGGCCATGGGGAGAGGGGGCTGCTCAGCCGTAAGGCGCCAGGGTCGCGTGCCCGGAGAAGGTGCACGGGCGTACGCGTCTCGGAACCCTGCCAGGAACGGCCGTTTCTGGTGCCCCGTCTTTCCCTCTTGTTTTTCTCTCCTCATGGCCCGCACGCGCCTCCCGCTCTCCCCCACCGAAAAAGAGCGCCTCGACGCCCTGCTCGACCGGCACCTCGACACGACGGTTCATCACTACGGCACAGAGCCACGCTCGGCCGTCCGCTACGACAAGCGCGAGGAGATGTACGGCGGCTCCGGCACCACCTATCTCCTGCAGATGTTTGAGGAGGAAGAGCTCGTCAACAACCGCATCGGCGCCTACATGGTGCTTCCCACCCGGGAAGACAGCGTCGGCTTTCACACCCACGGAGACCGAGAGGAACAAGAGCTGTACGTGGGAATGCGCGGCCGGGGCACGTACTTGGAAAAGGACCACGCTGAGGCCACTCCGCGCAGCGTCCCGATCGAAGCGGGGACCATTACAACGATTCGAGGCCGCGCCCTGCACGCGGTGCGCAATGCGGGCGATCAGCCCCTGATCATCTTCGTAATTACCACCTTCGAGCCGTAGAGCCCCGCCGGATGCGCGCGGCGGATCCAATGCTCCCGGCCGCCAGAGAGACCAAGGAGCGACGACACTGCTCTCAGGCGCGGGCCTGTCCTCAGCGCCCCTCCTCTTCCGCCCGGGGGAGTCGCACGGCAAACCGGCTGCCCTCCCCTTTCTCGGTCTGGACCTCCACCGAGCCGCCCATCGTCTCGGTCGCTTTCTGCGTAACGGCCAGTCCCACGCCGCTGCCCTCGTACTCTCGCCCGATGCCCTCGGAGGCCTGCCGAAAGGGCTCGAACAGCTCCTCGGCCCGCTCGGGGTCCATCCCAATGCCGGTGTCTTCCACCTCCAGGACGGCCGCGTCCTCCTCGTAGCGAGCACGCACCTGCACGCGGCCCTCCTCGGTGTACTTAATGGCGTTGGAGAGGAGGTTCTGAAGCACGATCTGCACGCCGCCGGCATCGGCCCGGGCCCAGACCGCCGCCGCGCCGGTCTCTGCTGCCGCCGCGCCGGTCTCTACCGCTGGCGTGCCGGTCTCTGCTGCCGCCGCGCCGGTCTCCACCTCCAGCGAAAGGCCCTTCGCCTCCGCCTGCGGCCGCATCTCCTCGGCGGCCCGCCGCGCCTGCTCGGCAAGATCGACCGGGGCGGCGTCGAGCGCCATCCGGCCCGCCTCCAGCTTCGAGAGGTTGAGCACGCCGTTGAGCGTCTCCAACAGGCGGTGCCCGCCCCGCTCGATCAGCTTGGCAAACCGACCGGCCTGGCTGTTCTCGGCGGCCGGAGCCTCGCGTTCGGTAGACGGAGCCTCGCTCTCGGCGGCCGGGGGGGCGCCTGTGCCCACCTCCTCGCCGAGG
>CAZFJR010000023.1:0-17393 GCA_964519235.1 uncultured Salinivenus sp.
CGGTCGGCGCGGGAGAGGCCCATGCTGGCCAGGCTCACGCCCACGATGGGGAGCGAGAAGCGCAGCAGCCGCCGAAGATCGACCGAGGGCGACAGGGCCGAAAACAGCGGTGGAAACAGCCGGTAGACGGCGTAGACCGCCCCCCCAGCGGCCAGCACCGTAGAAGCGACGAACGCGTACAGGGCCGCTGTAAAGCCTTGTCCTACAAGCAAGACCCCTCCGGTGAGGACCAGAAAAAGCGCCGGTTGCAGAAGAGAATCCAGCAGCACGTCCACCCGCATTCGGCCGAGCGCACGGGGCATGCGGGAGCCGAGGTAGATAAAGATGTAGAAGGGCAGCCCCACCGCAAAGAGCTGAAAAACCAGGGGATCGTTCGTATTTTCGAGGGTGCGGGCCGCCAGCCACGGCGCGGCGAGGTAGAACCCCACGCCCAGCCCCAGCCCGGCCACCAGCCCTAGCCCGGCCACCGCCAAAAACGTTCCCTTCACCCGGGCCGTGTCCCCGCTCTCGCGGTACTCCGCCCCAAACCGCACCACCCCATTTTGCAGCCCCAGCGTGCCGAGCTCCCGCACCACGCGAAGAATCGTGAGCCCGTAGCTGTACACGCCTACAGCGCCTTGCCGAAGCTGCGCCCGAGAACGATCTGCAGCGCAAACCCGACCGCCTTTGCCACCATCGACCCCGAAAACACTGAGCCGCCGCCCTTCAAAATGCGGTCGGCGTACCGGGTCGCGTCGCCGTCATCGTCGGGGGCGGACGGGGAGCGGGCAGAGGCCTCGCTCGGGGGCGGGGGCGCCATGGGAGAAGAGAAAGAGAAGAGGCAGAGGAGCAAGCAGGGAAACCGAGACCGTCATGCGGGCCGACAGTCTGGGTTCCGTCCCAAAAAATTGAGCGGACGCGACGGGGTGGAGAGCGACGCGCGGTTTTGGTGGAGGATTGACGCGGCGGACACGAACTCGGGCGTAGAACCCGTCTGCCAAAGGAGGCGGGCGATTGCCGCTCCCTTCGCCCCGATGGCAGCGCGCGGGGAGGGATCACCTGGCAGCGACTGAAGTTGCTTCTTTTGCCCGCAGCCCCATCCCCCACGTGCGCAGCGTTTTTCACGTTTCCCCTTCGCCCGCCGCATGTCGCGTCGCGTCTTGCTGGTTGCCTACTACGTCCCGCCCGCGGGCGGCCCGGCCACGCAGCGGATCCTGCAGTTTATTGAGCATCTCCCGGCGACGGGGTGGGACGTGGAGGTGCTGACGGTGCGGGAAGGCGCGTACCCGAACCGCGACCCGTCGCTCCGGGCGGCGGTGCCGGACTCGGTGACAGTCCACCGCACGCCGTCGTTCGATCCCATCGCGCTTTACGCCCGCCTGCGCGGGGGCGGCACGGACGACATTCCGGCCGGGTCGCTGGGCGAGGCGTCCTCGCTTCTGGAGCAGGCCGCCCGCTGGATTCGGGCAAATGTGTTTCTTCCGGACGCCCGAGTGGGCTGGTGGCCGTTTGCGGTGTGGCGGGGGCGCCGCCTGCTGCGGCAACGCGCCTACGACGCGGTGGTGAGCAGCGGGGCGCCCCATTCTGTGCACCTCATCGGCCGCTCGTTGCACCGCACCACCGGCACGCCGTGGATCGCCGACCTGCACGACCCGTGGACCGATATCAGCTACTACGACGAGTTCCCGCACACCCGCTGGGCGAAGCGGCTGGACGTCCGCCTGGAGCGCTCCGTCCTGGCAGAGGCGAGCGCTGTCACGACCGTGAGCCCGTCGTGGGCCGACCTCTTCGCCGGCAAGGCCCCAAACCGGTACGCGGTGGTGGAGAATGGATTCGATCCGAACGACTTCGAATCGGTGCAGCCCGCGCCGGCCGACGACTTTGTGCTCGCGCACGTGGGCAAGCTGTACGCGAGCCGCAATCCCACGGCCCTGTGGCGCGCGCTGGCCCGGCTGCGAGACGACGGACGCATCCCGGCCCTCCGCGTGCACCTGACCGGCGCGGTGGACCCGGCGGTGCGGCGCACCATCGATCGCCACGGCCTGGCGCCCATCGTGACGGTGGACGGCTTTGTGCCGCACGACGAGGCGCTCCGGCGCATGGCCCGCAGCACGCTGCTCCTGCTGACCATCGAGCCGTTTGCGCAGGCGGTGGGCATGATTACGAGCAAGCTCTACGAGTACCTCGCCAGTGGCCGTCCGGTGCTGGGCGTGGGGCCGCCGGGCGGCGACGCGGACGCGCTCCTGCGCCGCCACGACGCGGGGGCGGTGGTGGACTGGGGCGACGTGGAGCGGATGATGGACGTCATTATGGCCCACTACGAGGCGTGGCAAAACGGGGATCCGCGTTCGGGGGCGACGTGGGGGGACATTCAGGTGCACAATCGCGTACAGCAGGCACAGCGACTCGCGGACGAACTGGACAGGGTTCGGGGTGGGGGGCGTGATGATGCGGTTGCGCGTGGTGTGGCTCGCGACTGTTGAGGGCTGTTGCGCCGTAGAGACAGAGACGCTCGATAGATTGTCAAGACGAGTTGTAGGATGGCACGGTTGCCGAACACGTTGATTATCGGGGCGGCAAAGGCGGGGACGACATCGCTCTACGACTATCTCCAGCAGCACCCGGACGTGTACATGAGTCCGGTGAAGGAGCCCCGCTACTTCGCTTACGCGGAGAATCCGCCCGCGATGGTCGGGCCGGGCGACGAAGAATCAAATCGAGAGGCGGGGGCGGTGTACACGATGGACGACTACCGCGCGTTGTTTGAGGGCGCTGCCGACGAGGCCGTCGTGGGCGAGGCCTCGCCCGTCTATCTCTACGACGCGGACGCGCCCCGCCTCATTGCGGAGCACTGCCCCGACGCGACCCTGATTGTCCTTCTCCGCAACCCTGTGGAGCGCGCCTACTCGCACTTCCTCCACCTCGTGCGGAGTGGACGCGAACCGCTCCGGGACTTCGAGGCGGCCCTCGACGCCGAAGCGGAGCGGATCGAACAGGGCTGGGAGTGGTCGTGGCACTACCGCCGCATGGGCGTCTACCACGACCAACTCGCCCGGTATCGGGAGCGGTTTGCCGACGAGCAGATTCAGGTGTATCTCTTCGAGGGCCTTAAGGCAGACCCGGTCGCGTTTGCACAACGCGTCTACCGGGCCTTGGGCATCGACGACACGTTTGCGCCGAGCGTCGGGGCGCCGCGTCGCTCCACCGGCTATCCGCGATGGCAGTGGTTTCAGGAGTTTCTCCACACCCCCAGCCACCCCCTCCGCCGCGCCGCCCGGCGGGTCCTGCCGGAATGGGTGCGCGACCGCGTGCTCACCTCCGCCAAGAACGCCAACCTCAAGAAGCCGCCCATGTCCCGCGCCGCCCGGCGGCGACTCGTAGACGCGTACCGCGAGGACGTGCATCGCCTGGAGGCCCTGCTCGATCGCAACCTGTCGCACTGGCTGGAGCCCGCGTAGCCATGCCCCCGTCCGCTTCCGACGTCGATCCCGCGCACCTGCCCACCTTCCTCGTCCTCGGGGCCATGAAGGCGGGCACCACCGCGCTCTACACCGCCCTCGACCAGCACCCGGACGTCTTTATGAGCCCGGTGAAGGAGCCGAACTTCTTCGCGTTCGCCGGAACGCAGCCCCGGTTCCAGGCCCCCATCGACCAGCGGCCCGACGGCGTCAATCAGGCCTCCATCACCACCCTCGATCGCTACCAGGAGCTTTTCGCCGGGGCGCCCCCGAATGCTGCCCGCGGTGAGGCCTCCCACTGGTACCTCTACCACCCCGACGCCCCGAAACACATCCGGCGGTACGTGCCCGAGGCACAGCTCGTTGTGATGCTCCGCAACCCCGTGGAGCGCGCCTACTCGGAGTTTCTGCACTTTGTGCGCGACCAGGACGAGCCGCTCACCGACTTTGCCGCGGCGCTCGACGCAGAAGCAGAGCGCATTGCGAACCACTGGGCGCTGGGGCGGTACGTGGACCGCGGCCGCTACGACGAGCAGCTCGAACGGTACCTCAACCGCTTTCCCCGCGAGCAGCTTCGGGTGTACCTCTTCGACGACTTCGTGGACGACCCAGGGGCCATCCGGTGCGACCTGTACCGCTTCCTCGGCGTCGATCCGGCCTTCGAGCCGGACGCCCGCCGCGTAAACGCCTCGGGCGTGCCCCGCTCGCGGGTGTTGCACGCGCTCCTCACGGCCGCCGCGCCGCTGCGAGAGGCCGTCGTGCCTCTACTGCCCGATGCAGTGGTCGACTGGGTGAACGCCCTAAAAAATCGCAACCTCGACAAGCCCCCGATGGACCCGGCGGTGCGGGCGCGCCTGGTCGACACGTTTCGCCCCCACGTACACCGCCTCGAAGAGCTCCTGGATCGCGACCTCTCGCACTGGCGCGAACCATGACGGCGGAGGAGAGACGGTTTGCGAGGGCGGAGTGGAGGCTCATGATCACTCGACAGCCAGAATTCCCAAATCGACGTTGAAAGTTCTTGCCTGGCCTGCATTTGAGAACAAAACAGGCAACCCCTACACGCGCCTGCTCTACGAGTCGATGGAGGCAGAGACCGACGCGCAGGTGGAGTACATCACCCTGCGGCGCGCGCTCACCGGGAGCCACGACATCTGGCACGTGCACTGGCCGGACGACTTCCTGAGCTACCCGTCCCTGCCAACGGCGATGACGTACGTTGCGGCCGAGCTGGCGCTCTTCGCGTGGGCCCGGGCCCGCGGAGCGCGGCTGGTGTGGACGGTGCACGACCTCGGCCCGCACGAGTCGCCGCACCCCGGGCTCGAACGCGTCTTCTGGCGTCTCTTCCTGCCGATGGTGGACGGCGTCCTTACCCTGAGCGAGATGGCGGCGCAGAAGGCCCTGCAGCGATTCCCTACGCTCCGCTCCGTGCCCCGCGCCGTGGTGCCGCACGGCCATTATCGCCCGGCCTATCCCGATCCCGTGCCCCGCCCCGAGGCGCGTCGGGCCCTTGGGGTGCCCCCACAGGCGCGGCTCGTTGTGTACGTGGGGCGCATTCGTCCGTACAAGAACGTGGGGCGTCTCCTCCGGGCATTCCGGGAGTGGGACAACGATACGGCGCGCCTGCGGGTGGCGGGAAATCCCGTCTCGGAGACGGTGCGGGATGAGATTCTGAGTGGAGCCGCGGGCGACGACCGCATCCGAACGGACCTGCGGTTCATCGAGCCGGAGGAACTGACAACCGTGCTCGGCGCCGCGGACCTGGTTGTGCTGCCCTACGGGCATATTCTGCAGTCCGGCACGGCGCTGCTGGCGCTGTCGTTCGACCGGCCGGTGCTGGTGCCGAGCCGCGGGGCCATGGGCGAGTTGCAGGCTGAGGTGGGGGCGGCGTGGGTGCGCACGTACGAGGGCACCCTGACCGCCGATACGCTTGCTGCGGCGATGGACTGGGCCGAGGCCGCTCGTCGCCCCGCACGGGCGCCGCTTCGAGACCGCGCCTGGCCCCGCCTGGCCCGCCAGACCGAGCAGCTGTACCGTCGCGTGCGTCGTGCCCATGCCTGATCCCGCCGTGCCGCGCCATCCGGTCTTCGTGGTGGGCATGCCGCGCTCCGGCACCACCCTGCTCAGCCGCCTGCTCGGCGCGCACCCGGCCCTCGTCGTGGCCCCGGAGACGCACTACTTCACGCGGTGCTGGGAGGGCGCCCCCATTGCCGATGCGGCCGCGGCCCAGCGCATGCTCGACCGCCTCCTGCGGCAGCCCGGCGTGCAGGACATGGCGCTTACAGAAGACGAAACCCAGCGCATCCGCGAGCGCGTTCGCACCGCACCGTCCCCCACGCACGCCGACGTGCTGCGCGCCCTGCTCGACACCTACGCGGCCCGCACCGGCGCGCCCGCCTGGGGGGAAAAAACGCCGGACCACCTCCGCGTCGTCCCCGAGATGGCCCGCCAGTTCCCCGAGGCCGTCTTCGTCGCCATCACCCGCGATCCGCGCGACGTGTGCCTCTCGCTCCGGTCGATGCCCTGGAGCCGCGCCACGCTGCCGGAGCAGGCCTGGACGTGGCGCACCTACGCCCGGCGGACGCAGCAGTACCGGCACGCGTACGGCGAACGGTTCCACGCGCTGCGCTACGAGGACCTCCTTGCTGCGCCCGAGGCCACGCTCCGCGACGTCTGCGCGTTTTTGGGCACCTCGTTTGCGCCGGGCATGCTGGGCGCGCCGGACGGCAGCCCCACGCAGCCGTTCGATGCCGAGCGGGAGCCCTGGAAAGCGAAGAGTGCGCGGCAGATCGACCCGACGAACCGGGGCAAGTGGCGCACGCAGATGCCGGAGGCGGAGCGCGCCATTGTAGAGCAGGTGGCGGGGCGGTGGCTCGCCACGTACGGCTATCCCCGCCCGCCTCTCAACTGGCGGCCCGCCCTCCTCGCGCGGGTCCTGCGGCGGCTCGGGGCGGCGGCCCTTCGATGGGGCCGGCGCACGATCCACAACCTGCGGGCAGGCCACACGCTCCGCGACACCGCCGCGCCGCGGTGGATGGAAGACTGAGGCGGTGGCACGAACACTGCGCGGGACGGTGCGTGTAGCGCCGATGCGATTCTTCACCACAACCAGCGCGCGCAGCCGTGGCTTCGTCGAGCGATTCCCAAGGCGCCATGTTCTGGGACTGGTTGCGTCCCCTCGTGGATGGCGGCGACAACCCGGGCCGCGACACGGACCCGCACCGCGGCCTCGCCATTACGGTCTGCGTGCTTCTCTCGGTTGTGCTCTGGCTCTCACTGACACTCGGCGAAGAGCGCTCGCAGACGCTTCGGTTGCCCGTCGAGGTCGTCGAGACACCGGAGGGACAGGCCCTAGCCGAGCGGCCTCCCTCCCACGTGCAGGTGGGCCTCGAAGGCCGGGGCCTTGACCTCATCCGTCTGCTCTACAATCCCCCGGTGGTTACGGTAAGTGCCACCACCGGAGAGGTAAGCGTGGAGGAGGAAATCAACCTCCCGCAGGGCTCGTCGGTCCAACTGGAAAGCGTGACTCCGTCGTCCTTCCAGATCAAGTTGGACGCCCTGGAAACACGGCAGCTGCCGGTTCGCAGCCAGGTGCGCATCGAGTTGGCGGAGGCCTACGAACTGATTGGCCCCCCCGAGCTCGCCCCCGACTCGGTGCGGGTGCAAGGGGCGCGATCCGTCATCGAGGGGATGTACATCTGGCCCACGAAGCAGACCGAGATTGCCGACCTGCAGGACACCCTTGAAGTAGAAGTGCCACTGGAAGATACCCTGGAGGGCCTCGTAGACGTTGCGCCCGAGGCGGTTACCCTTACGGCACGAGCGGGGCGATTCGTCGAAGAGACGCAGGAGGTAGGGGTGGAGGTAACCGGGGTCCCGTCGGGCCAGAATCTGGTGTCCCTGCAGCCGTCCACCATCCGCATTCGCTACCGTGTTCTCTTCCGGGACATGTTTAAGGCCCGCCGCTCGTCGGAGTTTTTCGCCACCGTGTCGTACGACCAAATCCGCTCCGACACCACTGGGTACGTGACGCCTCGGGTGCACGTCCCCCCCAACCTTCTGATTCGTGATCCCGAGCCCATGCCGTCCCGCCTCCGCTACTACACCTTCGTGTCTGGCAGCTAGAGGGGCGGCCCATGAGGTCTCCGTCCGTTGTCTGTTCACCTTTGTGCCTGATCTATGGTCTTTCTGGCGTGTGCCGTTGTTTGCAGTGTGACGATTGGTGTGATTTTTAAGCACGCCGGGCAGCTTCAGCTCGACCGGACGGCGCTTCTGACGGTGAACTATGCGGCGGCTGTAGGCGTGGCGGGCGTGCTCCTGGGAGTGGGAGGACGGGCGGTGGAGGAGGGGCTTACGCTGTCGCCCGCGCTCTTGGCGCTGGGCATTGGGACGGGCGTGGTGCTCATCGCGGGGTTCTTTGCACTGGCATGGGCCACGGAGGTGGCGGGCATGTCGCTGGCCATTGGGGTCATGCGAGTGTCGGTGGTGGTGCCGTTTCTGGCGTCGTGGCTGGTGTGGGAGGAGGTGCCCACTGGGGCGCAGGGCGTGGGAATGGTGCTGGCGGCGGGGGCCTTCTTCCTGCTGGCGCACCGGCGCTCGTCGCCGGAGCCGGTGCCGGCTGCGGCGGGGCCCTCTTCCGGCAGTGCCCCGACGGCGCCGGTCGCAGCGTCTTCGGTCGACTGGCGGGCGGCGGGGGTGCTGGCCCTCACGTTCTGCCTTGGCGGGGCGGTGGACGTATCGATGAAGACGTTCGAAGAGGGATTCGGCGTGGGCAACAGCCGCGTGCTCTTCCTGATGCTGGCGTTCGGGGTGGCGTTTCTGGTCGGGGCGGTGGCGGTGCTGCGGCGTGGAGTGCAGCGCGGAGTGTGGCCCTCGGGCCGGACGATTGGGTGGGGCGTGGTGCTCGGCGTGGTCAACTACGGATCGCTCGAGTTTTTGCTGCGGGCCATTGAGGCGCTGCCGGGGCCGTTCGTCTTTCCGGTCAACAACATTGCCATCATGACCCTGGCGGCGCTTCTGGGCGTGACCGTGTGGGGCGAGCGCCTCTCGCGCCCGAACAAGATTGGGCTGGGGCTGGCTGGCCTCGCGCTTCTGCTGCTGGGGCTGTAGCGACGGCCCATGCGCATCGGATGCACAACCCCGTCGGCACTCCAGTGGGCGTGATGCGCCGCGCTGCCCTTGGCGGGCTGAGGGCGCTCCTGCTCACGAGTGGGGCGCTGGTGCCAGGGGGTGAATGGAGGGGGGCGTCCCGAAAGCTCCTTCTGCAACTTTCAGTCTACATTGAAACCGCACCCCTGGTCCCGTGTACGTTCATCGCGTTTCCGTTGACCCGCTGTTTTCGCAGCGGAACCGCCCCTTGGACACGACCCGCGGCGTTTTCCGCACAACTGCCCACGACCGTCCGGATGCAGGGCTCTTCCTCCTCTCCCTACGTCGACACGCCGTACGGCATTCTGACGGAGGGGGGGCGGTGGTATCACGTAACGGAAGAAGACGTGCAGAACTACGCCGGTGCCGTGCTGGAGCACGTGCCACTGGAGCAACTGCTGCGTTGGGCCGACACATGGATTGACTCGGCCCGTCCGGTGGCCCTCTGGAGCCTCCCGGCCCTGTTGTGGGGCCTGCCCGTAGCCTGGGCCGCAGGCGGCACGCTTGTGCTGTTTCTGGGATGGGCCCTGCTAAGTCCCGCGCTCCCGAGCCTTCTTGCAGTGCGCGTGGTCTCGGTCCTCGATTCCGTGCTCGCCCAGTCGCTCTACTACGTGCTTACGATGAGCGTTTTTGCCGCCGCCGAGCTGTACGGCGCTCTCGGCGTGGGGCTTGGGGGCTTCGTGCTCTTTCGGTGGGGCGTGGTCGAATGGGCGGCCGGGCACGCCGTGCGCCCGCTGCGACGAATGCTTTATCCGCTCCCGGTGGCCGATCAGGTGCTCCGGGCGCTCATTGTGCGGGTGGCCCTCAAGCACCGCCTCTCGCTCCCACAGGTCGACGACATCACGAAGGACATCATCGAAAACCTGGACAACCAACAGGACTCGAACACCGACTAGTTCGGGTTCGCGCCGCCTCGCGCTGTGTTCTGCGTCCCTCTAACAACTGCCCCCTCGGCATGGACGACGCATTCCCGCACACCCCAACCGCTCGCACAACCCTGTACCTGGTTCGCCACGGCGAGACTGAGCACAACCGACGGGGCATCATCCAGGGCGGGGGGGTGGACAGCGAATTGAACGAGTCGGGCCGGGCGCAGGCCCGAGCCCTTGCTGGGCGCCTGCGGTCAACGCCGGTGGACGCCCTCTACGCCAGTACGCTTCAACGGGCCCGACAGACGGCGACGATTCTGGCGCGGCCCCACCAGCCGCTTTCCCAAACGCACCTTCGCGACCTGAATGAGATGGACTGGGGGGTTTTTGAGGGCGAACCTCCATCCGAGGAGCGCGACGCATCAATGGGCGCGATCAAGGCCGACTGGCGAGCGGGCAACTACAACCGCACCATCGAGGGCGGCGAGTCAATCCGGGATGTGCAGAAGCGTGCCCGGCGCGCCCTGCGCCACATTCTTCGGCGGGAGGAAGGCCGCACGGCGCTCGTGGTCACCCACGGGCGGTACCTTCGGGTGCTACTCGCAACACTTCTTCAAGGGCATGATCTTGGGGACATGCAAGATCTCGGGCACGCGAACACCTGTGTGAACCGCGTCGTCTGCGAGGAAGGGCGGGCCTGGGCAGAGCTCCAAAACTGCACGGCCCACCTCTCGTCCGCCGCGGCATCGACCTCTTCGTAGGCCCACGGCGTGCCTGCCGCCGAGCGCACAGGACCGGGCACGAACCGGCCCTGGCGCGTGCAACCGCAGTCCGCATTGCATCATCTTGAACATGCTCGACCTCAACCCTGCCGTCATTCGGGACATCGACGCCGCCGCAGACGTGCGAGCGGCCCTGGCCGACCGTATCCGCGCTGCCGCGAAAACGAAGTCCAACGGGACCCGCATTGAGCGGGTGGACGTGCCGGTGCCTGCGTCGGTGTCTTTGATCGACTGGGTGCGGGCGCAGGCGCGGTCCGAGACGGCGTACTGGTCGGGGCGCGCAGAGACGCGCACAGTGGCGGCCGTGGGAGCGGCAGACGTGGTGTCGAGCAGGGCCGCTCCGGTGGACTACGGCACACTGGGCACGGCGGTGAGCGAGCGGCTCCGGGGCGTGGCCCCTGCGGTGCGCTACTACGGCGGCGTCCGGTTCGACGCAGCACAGCCCCCCGCTGCAAACCGGCCGGATCGCCGCTGGGCTCCGTTTGGCACCTATCGCTTCGTGTTGCCTCGCTTCGAACTGGTCTCTACCGAGACGGGATTGCACCTGGCCTGCAACGTCGTGCGGCCCCACGACACGGACCGCGTGGAAGCCGTTGTGGACCAGCTGGAGCGGGTGGCCCTGCCGGTTCCCGACGAGCAGACGCCGCTCCCGCGGCCGTACCACCGCCACGATGTGCCGGATCACGAAGGATGGACCGACATGGTCCGCTGGGCGCTCGATGCCATCGACGGAGACGCGCTGGACAAAGTCGTGCTGGCGCGGCGCGTGGCCCTGGCGCTTGGAGAGTCGATGGACCCGCTTCTCGTGCTTAGCCACCTCGAACCGGCCACGCCGGCGTGCTACCACTTTGCCCTCCGTCCGGCGGACGGACCTGCCTTCGTGGGAGCCTCGCCGGAACGCCTCTTTCGTCGAGAGGGACGGACGGTCGTGAGTGAAGCAGTGGCGGGCACGCGGCCCCGCGGCGAAACGGAGGCGGAAGACGAGGCCCTACGGAACGAACTCTTGGAGAGTCCGAAGGAGCGGCGCGAGCACGCGTTTGTTGAGAAAGCCATCCGCAGCGATCTGGAGCAGGTCTGCACCTCCGTGCAGAGCCCCAACGGCACGGGCGAACTGGCCCTGGCACGTGGGCGGCATCTCCACTCCCGGCTCACCGGCACCCTCCGTCCCGAAACCACCACCACCGACCTGCTCAAGGTGCTGCACCCGACCCCCGCTGTCGGAGGCGTGCCCACCGAGAACGCCGTGGCGGCCATCCGGGCGCAGGAGCCTTTCGACCGCGGGTGGTACGCGGGGCCCGTGGGGTGGATGGGGCGCGAGGCCGCCGAATTTGCGGTGGGCATCCGGGCCGGCCTGGTGGAAGAATCCCAGATTGCGCTGTTCTCCGGGGCGGGCATCGTGGACGGCTCCACGCCGGATCGCGAGTGGGAAGAGATCGAACAGAAAATTGGGGACTTTGCCGCCATCATGGGGGTCGTCGACTCGGAAACAGCCTCGGTCTAACCCCCGCGAGCCGGTGCAGGAGGTCGGGCATTCGTTAAGGAGAGAGCCTTCCCCCTCAAGATCTCGCGGAAACTGTCGCATGAATTACCGCCACGTCCGTGCCCGATCGCTTCTCCGCCCTCGACGCTCCGAATCGCACCTATCTCTGGACCCAGATGCTCGTTGAGGAACTGGTCCGGAATGGGGTCGATGCCTTTTTCGTCGCGCCCGGCTCCCGATCGACGCCGCTAACCGTTGCCGCGGCCCGCCACCCCCAGGCCCGAACGGTGCTGCACGTGGACGAGCGGGGCAACGCGTTCGCGGCGCTTGGCTGCGGGCGCGCCACGCAGACGCCCGCGGCCTGGATTACCACTTCCGGCACCGCCGTCGCCAACGGACTGCCCGCCGTCGTGGAGGCCTCCGTGGATGGCGTTCCCTTGCTTCTCCTGACCGCCGACCGCCCGCCCGAGCTGCGCGACACTGGCGCCAACCAGACGATCGATCAGGTCAAGATCTTCGGCGACTACGCGCGCTGGCAGGTGGACGTCCCGCCTCCGTCCGACAAGATCGACCCGGCGTACGTCCTGACCACGGCCAACCAGGCGGTGCACCGCACGACACGCACCCCCGCCGGACCCGTGCACGTAAACTGCATGTTTCGCAAGCCCCTGGAGCCAGTGGAAGCGGAGGAATCTGTGTCGGTCTCCGCGTCGGTGACCGCGTGGGCTGCGGGCACCGATCCGTACACGCAGTACCCGACGCCCGTCTCCACCCCTCCGGGTCCGGAGGCGCAGGCGCTGGCCGAATCGCTCGGGGGCACCGAGAAGGGGCTCGTCGTGGCGGGGCGCCTCGACAGTGCCGCCGCGGCGGACGCCACGCAGCGCCTCGCGTCGCACCTGGGCTGGCCGCTCGTGCCCGACATCACCTCCCGGTGTCGGCGGGGCGGAGGGCAGGTGGGGCGCGTGCCGTTTGCCGACCTCGTACTGACGTCCGCGGCCTTCCGCGAGGCCCACGCGCCGGAAGCGGTGCTGCAGGTGGGGGGACGGTTCGCGTCGAAACGACTGCGCCTCTTCCTCCGCGACTGCGCGCCGCAGACCTGGGCCGTGGTGCGCCCGAGTCCGTCCCGCATCGACCCGGACCACCGCGTCACGCACCACATCGAGGCCGACGTGCCGGCGTTTGCCGACGCGCTCATCGCCCGGCTCGACGACGGGGGCGGGGCGACCGACTGGCGGCGTGCCTGGATGACTGCAAGCGACCGGGCCGGGGCTGTCGTGCAAACACACGCGGATGAGACCGACACGCTCACCGAGCCCCTAACCGCGACGCTCCTCAGCGATGCGTGTCCGACGGACCACGCGCTCGTGGCGGCCAGCAGCATGCCGGTGCGCGACCTAAACCGCCACGGCGCTGTTGAAGGCGCAGCCGGACCCACGTACGCCAACCGAGGCGCGAGTGGCATCGACGGCACCGTGGCCACCGCCGCAGGCGTTGCCACGGGCCGCGGCGGCCCCGTCACGCTCCTCATCGGCGACCTTGCCCTCTGGCACGACCTCAACGGCCTCGCCCTCCTCCAGGACCGCCCGGTGGTCGTGGTGGTCGTTAACAACGACGGCGGCGGCATCTTCCACTTTCTCCCAATCCGGGAGCACGACGACTTCGATCCGTACTTCACGACGCCCCACGGGCGCACCTTCGAAGACGCGGCGGCAACCTTCGGCCTTCCCTATCACCGGCCTGAAACGCCCTCAGCCTTTCGGGCTGCGTACGACCAGGCGTGTCAGTCCGGCGGGTCCGTGCTGATCGAGGTGCAGACCGACCGCGAGGCCAACCGGCGGGTGCATGAAGAACTGGAAGAAGGAATTGCGGCGGAGGTAGGGGCTGAACCCGGAGGATGAGTCTCTCAGTCGAGGATTAGCTGCTGGTCGACAGGAAAGGGCTCTGCGTCACCAATCCCTACCTCACCAAACGCCTCGTGGGGCGGATTGAGCAGGTGGTTGTAACTGCAGGGCACGACGACCGACGGGACCCGACGCGCTCTTCGACCTCGCTCACCAGCTCAGTCGGGAGGACCGCCTCGATCAATTTCAGCAGGCCGGACAGCTCCGTTTCTTCGAGTTGGGTGAGGGGTTGGGGCGACGACGCTGGGACCGACGGGGCGGGCATGGCTGAAGGCTCAGTTCGCAGTCTGTCATCGAAGCATCGACACAGTGCGTAGACCGAGAGAACGCAATGGTGTTACCTCTGAAGTCCTCTTCCTCCTCACATCCAGACTTCCAAACGTTCACCCCTCCGTCCGCTCCCGGTACACCGCTTCGATGCAAGCGGACAGCGAAAGCGCCCAGTCAAAATTGAACGCCTCGAAGCCTTCCAGGACCTTCGTCTGCTTCATTTCGTCGAGGGAGGCGCCGGCCTGGCGCTGCTGGGTGACGTACTCGTTGAGGGCCTCCAGGAAATTGCGCATCACCAGCAGGTCCTCCCGCCCGCCCGTCACGCCAAACTCGGGGTTGCCGTGGCCGTGGATGACGATCGTGTCGTCGTCGAGCGCGTCGTGGATCGTGTCGAGCTGCGCGATCCAGTTCTTCGAATCCGCTCCGCCCGCCACGTCGATGAACGGGTAGGCGCGGTTAAAGACGAGGTCGCCCACGTGGACGACGTTGGCGTTCTCGAATACGCTGATCGCGTCGCCCCCGGTGTGCGCCGGGCCGCGGTAGCGGAGCGTGATCGTTTCGTCGCCGACGCTCTCGCTCCATGTGTTCTCGAACGTGTCCGTCGGGTAGGTCTTCTCGTCGGTCGCACCGTCGTCGGCGGACGGTCGCATGAGGTCGGGGACATTGGCGTGGGCGACAATGCGGTCGGTGTACTGGGCAAAGACGCCGTTGCCGCCCACGTGGTCGCCGTGGTGGTGCGTGTTGACGACCATCGCGAGCGGGCTGTCGGACCGCTCGCGGAGGCCACTCCAGCAGTCGGGTGCCGATTTGGGATACTGCGTGTCGACCACCACGAGGCCGTCGTCCGTCACCAGCCAGCCGATGGTGCCTCCGCGCTGCGTGAAGGTGCCCACGCCGCGGCGAAGGGCCGTGAACCCGTCTGCCCGGGCCAGCCTGGAGGCGACGGAGGACGCGAGGGGGGCGGCGGCAACGGCCGCGCCGAGTTGTTTGAGAAAGGTTCGGCGAGAACGCATGGGGCGGGAAAATCTGTGAACCGGAGACGCCCCGCTCAACGTACAGGTCGGGCCGTTTGATTGCCAGACGCACCCGGACCGACGCCCCCAAGCCGCCAAGACCATGCTCCATCGTCACACATTCGGCGCACCGGAGCGCCCGCCCCTCTGTTTCCTGCATGGATTCATGGGCTCGTCGGCGGACTGGGAACCATTTGTGCAGGCCCTGCAGGACGACTTTCACGGCCTGACGATCGACCTGCCGGGCCACGGCGAGTCGCTCAATCGGCCCAAGAAGGCGTACTCGGTTGCGGGGGCGACGGAGGCTGTGGTGGAGGGGCTCGACGCGGACGGCATCGATTCCTGCACGCTCGTCGGCTACTCGATGGGCGGCCGCGTGGCCCTCTCGCTGGCCCTCCGCCACCCCGATCGAGTCGATCGGCTCGTGCTCGAATCCGCGTCGCCGGGGCTGCGGACTGAGCCGGAGCGTGCGGAGCGGCGCACGGTGGATGCGGAGCGGGCCGCCCGGATTGAAGACGACCTGGAGGCGTTCCTGGCAGACTGGTACCGCCTGCCGCTCTTCGCGTCGCTTGCCCGGTACGCACTCGTTGATGAGATGGTGCGGACGCGAAGCGTGAACGACCCCGACGAGTTGGCCCGGGCACTTCGGGGACTGAGCCCGGGGCGGCAGACGCCGTTCTGGGATCGGCTCGATGAAGTCGACTGCCCGACGCTGGTGCTTGCGGGGGCGCTCGACGACAAGTACACCGCCATTACGAAGGAGGTGGCGGCCCGGATCGAGACGGCGCGTCGTGTCGTTATCCCGGAGGCCGGACACAACGTCCACGCGGAGCGCCCGGCGGCCTTCCTGGACGTGCTCCACCCATTCCTCCCCGAGACGGCGGAATAGCGGGTTTCCCCTCCATTGCCCTGAACGCGTTGCTACCGATGAGCGAGTCGCTGACCCCCGATACGGGCACCCTGCGCGTGTGGCTGTGGGCCGCCCGTCCCAAAACCCTCGGCGCGGCCGTGGCGCCCGTGCTGGTGGGAACGGGGATGGCCGTGGAGGCGGGCATGTGGCACCCGGTGTCGGCAGCGCTGGCGCTCGTGGGCGCCGTGCTCATTCAGGTCGGCGTCAACTACCACAACGACTACGCCGACTACGTGCAGGGCGCCGACACCGAGGACCGGGTAGGGCCGCTGCGCGTCACGCAGGCGGGGCTCGTGGCGCCGGAGACGATGCGGCGGGCGACGATTTTTGTGTTCGGGCTGGCGGTGGTGAGCGGGCTCTACCTCATTGTGCGCGGCGGATGGCCCATTCTCGTCGTCGGCCTCGCGTCGATCGGGGCGGCGATCTGGTACACCGCCGGGCGCTACTCGCTCGCGGCCCTGGGGCTGGCCGACCTGTTTGTTTTCGTCTTTTTTGGCCCCGTGGCGGTGGGCGGCACCTACTACGTGCAGGCCCTGTCGCTGCCCCCAGAAGTGATTGTGGCGGGGGCTGGGCCCGGGCTCCTGTCGATTGCCATTCTGCTGGTCAACAACGTGCGCGACGTGGCCGAGGACCGCGCGGCACGCAAGCGAACGCTCGTGGTGCGCTTCGGGCGCCGCTTCGGGATTTTCGCGTACGGCCTCTGTATGGTGGGGGCCCTCGTGCTGCCGGCCATCCTGGCCCTCGGCCCTTCCGGCCTGCCCCCGCGTCCGTGGGCGGCCCTACCGCTCGCGCTGCTCCCACTGGCCATCCAGCCGATCCGTACGATGGCCTCGACGACCGATCCGGAGCGGCTCAATCCGCTGCTGGGGGCGACGGGGCGCATCCTCCTCCTGTGGGCCGTTCTGTTTAGCATTGGCTGGAACCTCTGACTCCTCTTTCCGCACGCGTGAAGATCTCAAGGGTCGACCTCTACCGGTACGAACTGCCCCTCACGGCCCCGTTGCAGCTGGGCGCCTCGACCGTAGCGCATCGGCGGGGGCTGCTGCTGCGGATCCGCACCGAGCAGGGGACCGCCGGGTGGGGAGACGCGGCGCCCCTCCCGGGTTTCAGCAGCGAGTCGCTGGCGGACGTGATCGCCCACGCGCGGGCTGTCATTCCCCCGTGGATCGGCACGGAGCTCGCGGGCCCTGGAGCGGACCGTACGCGTTTCTGGCGAGCCCTCCCGTCGGGAGGCGACGCGCCGCCCTCGTTCCGCTTCGCGACGGAGAGTGCCCGGGTGGACCTGTTCGCCGCAACCCGCGGACTGTCTGTGCCGGAGGGATTGGAGGCCCTCCGCTCGGACGGAGAGAACGGGGCTCCTTCCGCCCCCCGCCCGACGGTCGGGCTGAACGCCCTGATCACCAATCTGCTGGAGGAGGGTCCCGAACAGGCGCGGCAGTGCCGCGAGCAGGGTTATCGGGCCGTGAAGGTGAAGGTGGGCCGCGCGCCGCTGGACCGAGAGGTCGACGCGCTTCGGCGGGTGCGGGCGGAACTGGGGGCGGCGATCGCGCTCCGGGCCGATGCCAACCGGGCCTGGTCGGTGG
>CAZFJR010000023.1:17493-23254 GCA_964519235.1 uncultured Salinivenus sp.
CGCGCCGCAACGGAACAGGGGGGGACCCCCGTTCTCAGCGCCTCTTACGAATCGGGGGTCGGGCTTCGCATGCTCGTTGCGTTGGCCGCCGTCGGGCCCGACGTGCCCGTGGGGCTCTCCACGTACGACCGCCTCGCCGCCGACGTGCTCCAGCCCCCGCTCCCGATGGAGGGCCCGACGATCGACGTTGCGCCCGTCGTTGATCCACGGGGAGCCATCGACGCAGACCGCCTCGACCGCCTCGACGCCTTCTCGGCCTGACTCCCGTTTATGCCTGACGGCCCCCATGCCCCGTGTCCCATTCACCGCCACGCCCAGGCGCGGCCCGATGCCCTGGCCCTGTGGTCGCCCGAGCGACGGTGGACCTACGCGGAGCTCGACGCGGCCATTGCGGCAACCTGTGGGCGACTCCAAGCCGCCGAGGTGCCGGGCGAGAGCCGGGTTGCGATTCGGCTTCGTCGGGGGCCCGATTTTGTGATTCTACTGTGGGCGCTGTGGCGGACCGGGCACGTGGCCATGCCCCTTAGCACGCGTCAGCCCGCCGCGGAGGCCCGGCGCACTGCGCAGCGGATGGGGGCGCCCTGCCTCGTCACTCGCGATGCAGCCCTGGTGGGAACGGAGCCGGGCGCCCTCCACACGGAGCCCCCCGATCGGTTCGTCAAGCGGGAGGGAAAGGGAGAGCCCCGCCCAAGTCCACGGCCGATTCATCGACGGGCCACCCTCGTCTTTACCTCGGGCAGCACAGGCACGCCGAAAGCGGTGCTCCACTCGTGGGCAAACCACCTGTACAGCGCCAAGGGCTCCAACGCCAACCTGCCGCTGCACCCCGGCGACCGGTGGCTGCTGTCACTGCCGCTGTACCACGTCGGCGGGCTCGCCATCCTCGTGCGGTGCGCACTGGCCGGGGCCGCCGTCGCGGTGCCGGACCGGGACGCGTCCCTCTCGGCCACGCTGGGCGCGACTGGTGCTACGCACGCGTCCCTCGTCGCCACGCAGCTTCGGCGTCTCCTGGAGGCCCGAGAGGCGCTGCCGCGTCGGGTGCGCGGACTGCTGTTGGGGGGCGGTCCACTGCCGGAGGGAATCCTGCGGCGCGGGCACGGGCGCGGCTGGCCGCTGCTCACCAGTTACGGCTCCACCGAGATGGCCTCGCAGATCACCACCACGCCCCCCGGCGCCCCGCTCTCCGACCTGCGAACGGCCGGGCGCTGTCTGCCCCATCGCCGCCTGCGCATTGACACCGACGGACAAATCCTTGTGGCGGGGCCCACCCTGTGCCTTGGAATCGCCGACGGAAACGACCCCCACGATCCCCGGGCGAACGGGTGGCTGCCCACCGGAGATCTGGGGCGTCTCGACGCGCAGGGGCGGCTGCACGTGCAGGGACGCACCGATCGCCAGTTTATCTCGGGCGGGGAAAACATTCAGCCGGAGGAGATTGAGGCGGCCCTCGAACGATTCGACGGCATCGAACGGGCCGTCGTGGTGCCGGTCCCGGACCCAGAATACGGCCGGCGTCCGGTGGCCTTCGTTCAGTTTTCGGCCGGTGGCCTGCCCGAAGACTGGCAGGGCCGGCTGGAAACGGTCCTCCCCCGGTTCAAAATTCCGGACGCGATGTACGAACTGCCCAACGCGGCCGTGCAGGGCCGGATGAAGGTGGACCGTGAAGAGTTGGCGCGCCGGGCCCGGAAATTGCGGCACGGTTCTACGAGAACCATAGAGCACTCGGCAGGAGCCGAAAACGACCGGACAGGATAGCCGCTGGAGTCTTGCATTCCAGGACGGCGGTGGCTTGATTGATACACCCATTCCCAAACCCTTTCGCCCACGTCCTTTCGCATTTTTCTGCGTTTTTGGAAGCGCTTCCAAATTATGAGCATGTCCCTCCCGGTTCACGATGTATCATCCTTGCAAGCCGACCGCGTTGCACTTACACCGCTGCACATGGAGAACATTCACACGCACTTTCGCTGGAACAACGACCCGGAGCTGAACCGCCTCGATAGCGAGGTGCCTTACGAAGAGGAGTCGTTCGGGGAGTTTAAGGGCCGGTTCGAGCAGATGTGCGACAACCCATCGCCCACCCACCGGAATTTTGAGATCCATGCCAGCGACGACGAGCGCCTCATCGGCGTTGCGTTCGCGACCGACATCAGCGCCCACAATCGGCACGCACGCGTGGGGGTCACGATTGGAAATCGAGATTACTGGGGGGAGGGGTACGGGCGGGCGTCCCTCGAGCTTCTGCTGTCGTACTGCTTCGAGACGCTCGATCTTCATCGTGTGAGCGCCGAGATCTTCGAGTACCACACGGCGTGGCGAGAACTGGTGGAGGGGATGGGCTTCCGGAAGGAGGGGACGGTCCGGGAGCACCTTTGCCGCGACGGGCAGTACTGGGACAAAGAGATCTACGGGTTGCTCGCGCCCGAGTACCGTGGACCGCGGGCCGGGATGGAGGCGCCGGCGCCGGCAGGAACGGCCGTGTAGCAGCGATCGCGGAGCCCCCAGGCCCGTAGCTGCGGCTGCTTTGGGCCGGGAGGCAGAGGGGGGCTAGGCGCCAGTGCGCTGGAGCCACACCACGAGGATGTCATCTTCGAACTGGTCGGAAGGGCTCTGGGCGAGGGCGTCATCCAACAGGGTGTGAAGAGGGGCGTCGTGCCCGTATGCCTCGGCGGTAAGGTCGCAAACGCCCTCCTCCCCGAGCATGTCGCCTGCCTGCGTGTGCTGCTCCATGAGCCCGTCCGTGTAGGCCATGAGGGCAGTTTCAGGGGAGAGATCGAGAGAGACCTCCGAGAATTCTGCCTCCTCTTCCAGGCCCAGAATCAGGTCGCTGTGCTCAAGCACCTCCGGGCCATCCGGAGAAACGAGAACGGGGCGGCAGTGCCCCGCGTTCGCGTAGGTGAGCGTATGGGCGGAGGGGTCCCAGTGCAGGAGGAGGAACGTGGCGAACGTATCCTCCAGCACTTCGTCGTTGAGGAGCATGTCGTTGAGCTTCGTCATCAGGGTAGCCGGAGAGGTAGACTCCTCCAAGAGGGTATTGAGCGTGCCCCGCACGTAGCTCAGAAAGCTGAAGGCGTAGAACTTGGCTCGCAGGCCCTTTCCCATCACGTCTCCGATGGTAAGAAAATAAGTTCCCCGGTCGGTTTCGGTCCAGTCGAACAGGTCTCCCCCGCCCTGGCGTCGCGCCTCGCTATAGAAGTCGACCGCGTATCCGTCCACCTCGGGGGCGCTGTCGGGCAACAGGCGGTTGGAGAAGTCCTGGCCGATTTCAGCGTCCAGCTGCGTCTGAAACATTTCCACACGCTCCAGGAGCCGTTCCACCCGAGAGAGGAGGGTTTCCATGTCGAAGGGCTTCGTGATGTAGTCGTCCACGCCTTTGCGCTGTCCCTGCTGCCGGGCCTCCTCATCGGCCCGCGCCGTGAGGAAAATAAACGGAATGATGCGCGTGTTCTTGTCCGTTTGCAGGGACGACTGGAGCGCAAACCCGTCCATCTTCGGCATCATGATGTCCGAGATAATGAGGTCGGGAATTGTCTCCTCAATCTCGTCGAGGGCCTCCTCGCCGTTGGTCGCGGTGAACACGTCGTAGTGCTTCCCGAGACGGTACTTCAGGAGCTCCCGAACCGTACTGTCGTCCTCGACGATTAGAATAGTGTGTTCATCCATGGATCGTGGTCGGCGGGAATGGTGAAATCAAAGTGTTGAAGCCCGTCGTCGGTGGTCGTGTAGGAGAGGTCATCGGTGCAGGTCTCGATGATGAGCAGCCCCATTCCACGCTCCGGGAAGGCCTCCATCTCGTCGTCCTCACCCGGAAAGTGGTCCGTGAGCGCAAAGCCTTCCGAGTTGTCTCGTACAGAGCAGCACACGCGGTGCTCCTCAAGGGAGAGGGCGACCTCCACCCACGGATCGGTGTGAAACTCCGCGTGCTGGTGCAGGTTGGCAATCCACTCGTGCAACACGAGGGACGTGCAGTGGACAATGTCGGCGTCGAGCGTGCCGTTGCGCGTGGTTGCCGGCCAGACATCAGGCAGCGACTGCACCTCGTCGATGGCCCGGTCAAGGTCCGTGTATGCTCGGGTGAAGGCGTCCATGGAGGCAGCAGGCAGCAGCGTCGGAGGGCAAGCCCAAGTGAGGGAAGTGTTATCCGGAGAAGGCCTCCCGGGCGGCCTGCACGGACGGGAATTGCCGAAAGACTTTGTAGGTGCGCGTCAGTTGCACAACGACCTGTACCGGTTCCGACACGTCCGCGAACGCCACCTTCCCATCGTCCGCAGAGATGGCCCGGTAGAGGGAAAAGATGGAGCCCAGTCCGGTCGAGTCTAGCACCTCGGTGTTGGAAAAGTCGAGGATAAACTGGCGCGCCCCCGCGTCCACGTGTTCTTGAAATGTATCCTTGAACTCGTCCGCGTTTCGGAAATCAAGCGCCTCCCCAATGTGAATGATGATGGTTTCGGAGTCGGCGGTTTCGACGTCGAAGCTCATGGCGGTGGAGAAATCGTCTGGGCGGAAAAGGAAACAGAAGAATTGCGGGGCGACGGGACGAGAGAACGACGAGTGAGCAAGAACGTCGTCCGAATTTAAGGGAAGCAAAATCGGTGCCAAAGGGGCAACTCAGGGGCGTGCCATTCGCGCCTTCTTGTGGGCTGCCCTGCACGTGAGAAGAAGAGACCCCTAAAGCAGCGCACAATGGACCTGCGAGTCAACCGTATCAGTGGAATTCACGATGCGTTCCGCCGTCTTTGGCGGCGGGTCGCGAAATACGGAGGAATCATGACGCACGCTTCTGCCGCCCGTTCGTGGAGGAGGCGGCCATGGATGAGGCGGGTCGTCCTGGCGGCTGTACTGCTCGGGGGGGGGCTTGTGGGGGGCGGGTGCGAGCGCCGAACCCGGCCTTCCGACGAGCCCCGGTCGAGGAGGGCCGACGGGCCCGCTCCCACGCACGTGAGCTGGACGGCCCGGTTCACAATGACGGAGGAAGGACGCCCCCGGGCTACCCTGCGGGCGCCCCGTATGGAGCAGTACCAGGCCGCGGACAGCAGCTATTCGGTGTGGCGCTCCATGCAAGACACCACACGGGTGCAGATGTATCTTTTTGACGAGGACGGAGACTCCTCGGCCACCGTTACGGCCGACAGCCTCCTCTTCCAGAGCGGGAAGGGCATCCTGGACGCGTACCGAAACGTTGTGGTGACGACGACCACCGGCAGGCGGCTCCAGACCGAGCATTTGACCTGGCGCCAGGCGGACCGCAGGATCCGCACACGCCGGTTTGTGCGCATTCGTACGCCCAAAGAGGTGGTGCAGGGCAACGGCCTCGTGGCGGACGAGGACCTGGACACCTACCAGATTGGGCGCTTCTCGGCGGAGGTGAAGGTGGACGAGGAGCCGGAGGACGGCGGGGCGCAGCCGTAGGGCGGCGGGCAGCAGGGAACTCCGAGTTGGCTGCTCTGGTGTAGCCCTTTGCCGGAAACCCAGCCGCACGCCCCAGGCCGCGTTTCCACGGTTCCACCATCCACAACTGCGTGTGTATGAATGCTTTCTCCAATGCTTGGCTGTATAGCGGGCTAGGGCGACTGCTTCTGGTCGCGGGCCTTGGTCTCGGCCTGGGGGCGGGCGCCGTGCAGGAGGGACGCGCACAAGCCGTCGACGACACGTCGCGGACCGCGCCCTCGGGCGTAGAGCCAGCGGCTCCCGAGCCGCTCCCCACGGACGATGCCCTTGCGCCTGCGCCCAATACCAGTACTTCCGACACCAGTACTTCCGA
>CAZFJR010000023.1:23354-27625 GCA_964519235.1 uncultured Salinivenus sp.
CGTGCCTTCGTGGAGGCCGACTCGCTGAGTACCTTTCAACGCGGCGGGGAGCGGCTCCAAGAATTGTTCGGGAACGTGTTCGTGCGTCAGGACACGACCCGCCTGCGGTCGCAGTACGCCCTGCGGTACCTAAACCGCGACGAACTGCTCTTTGTCGACGAGGTGGTGATCTATGAGCGGGGCGACACCCTGCGGGCCGATACCGTGCGGTACGACCGGGCCACTGAGGTGGGACGCGCCCGCGGCCGGGTCCGGCTCACGAACGGAGACGTGACCGTGCGGTCCGACCGGGCGACGTACTACGCCCGCGAAAAGCGATCGGTCTTTCCCGACAGTGTCACGCTCGTCGACAGCAGCCGCGTGCTGCGGGCCCGCCGCGGCACCTACTGGTCCGACGAGGAGCGGGCCGAGTTTGGAGGGGGAGTTCGGCTGACCGAACCCGGCACCACGCTCCTTTCCGACTCGCTCACCTACTACCGGGCCCAAGACCGCTCCATTGCACGAGGCGATGTCTTTGTCGACCGCCGGGGAGACCAAGAACCGCCCTCCGATACCACCGCCCAGCCCGACGCCGCAAGCCGCACCTACCTGTTTGGGGACTGGGTGGACAACCAAGAACAGCGCCGGTACAGCCGCGTGGAGGGCAATGCCCTGCTGGTGCGCGTCCGCGCGGACTCCGCCGGAGCCCCCTCCGACACCCTCGTGGTGAGGGCTCGTCGGCTCGACGCCTTCCGCACCGACACGCATCGCCGCCTCGTGGCCGTCGATTCGGTGCGCATCTGGCAGCCCCGCCTCTCGGCCGTGGCCGATTCGGCAGTATACGACCGGGTGGTGGGCACCACGCCCCCCGACAGTGCCACAGACGCCGCAGTGCCAATCGACACGACGCGGCCCGCCCTCGACTCGACCGCACGGGCTGCGCGACCCCCGGCTTCGGGACCCCCTTCTGCAGCGCCCCGCCGCCCCCGCCCCGACTCGCTGGCCCGGGCTTCTTCCGAGTCGAGGCGGCGTCCGGCTGCGTCGACAGACACGGCCGCGAGGCGGCCGCAGCGCCGTGGCGGCCTGTCCGCGCGTCCCCGGTGGGCCACGCGCCGCTGGGACACCCCTACCGCCCAGGCCGACAGCGCGCTCCCGCTCGAAGAGACCCGTCTGTTCCGGAGCCCCGTCACGTGGTTTGAGGGTAGCCAGGTGTGGGGGGACTCCATCCGCGTCCGCGCCCGCACCCGCCAGCCCGATACGGTTTTTGTGCGTGGGGCGGCCTTTGCGGCCCAGCGCGACTCCACGCTCGACCGCATCCAGCAGCTCAAAGCCCGCCACCTGGCGGCGTTCTTCCGGGCTGACTCGCTGCGCCGCATCCGCGCCCAGCCCAACGCGCAGGCCATCCGCTTCCTTGCCGCCGAGGACGACTCCCTCAACGGCGCAGCCCGCACCTCTGGCGACCGCATCGAGCTCCGTTTCGCCAAAGGAACCGTCCGCCGCATCAGCGTCGTCGGGGGCACGCAGACCACCTACTACCGGAAACCAGCCAACATCCCGACCCCTTTCCGGCTCGACGGCTTCCAATGGGGGCCAGACCGCCGTCCCACGCGGCGCACGCTCCTTCACGACGAGCGCGTGCGCCGGCGCCTTGACGTGGACTTCCGCGCGCCGCGGCCGGTGGCTCGCTCCGAGGCACGGCCGCGGA
The DNA here is from genome assembly GCA_964519235.1 of uncultured Salinivenus sp. GTDB lineage: Bacteria > Bacteroidota > Rhodothermia > Rhodothermales > Salinibacteraceae > Salinibacter. The sequence continues at coordinate 25,039 of CAZFJR010000023.1, forward strand.
AAACAGGGGAGGAGGACTCCCTCGCCCGCCGCCTTCTACCCGCCCCGCCCCGCCCCGCCCGCTCATCGCCGGCCGATACGCTAGGGCGCGACGCTACGGCGCCGGCCGACTCCGCATCGGCCCGCAACCGGGCGTCCCCTGCCGCGCCTCCCGAGTCTTCCAACACCACCGACCCATGAGCACAGCGTCCGCATCGGCCTCCTCAAGACGATCCCTCCCCGAGGATCCATCCACCCTCGCGGCACGGCACTTGACCAAGCGCTACGACAAGCGCGCCGTGGTGGACGACGTGAGCCTTGCGGTGGAACAGGGCGAAATCGTTGGGCTGCTTGGTCCTAACGGCGCGGGCAAGACCACCACCTTCCACATGATTGTGGGCATGACCCGCCCGAACGAGGGCACCATCCACCTTGACGACGACGACATTACGCGCCTTCCCATGTACAAGCGGGCACGCCGGGGGGTGGGCTACCTCGCGCAGGAAACGTCCGTCTTCCGAGAGCTTACCGTGGAGGACAACCTGCACGCCGTTCTCGAATTCCAACCGCTTGGTGCCGAGGAGCGCACCGCCCGCGTGGAATCGCTCATCGGCGAGTTTGGGCTGGACCGCGTGCGACACTCGAAAGGCTACGAACTGTCCGGCGGAGAACGCCGGCGCACGGAAATCGCCCGAGCGCTGTCCACACGCCCCCGGTTCCTTCTGCTCGACGAGCCCTTCGCGGGCGTCGACCCCATCGCCGTCGAAGACATCCAGGGCATTGTGGCAGGCTTGCAGGAGCGGGGCATCGGGGTATTAATTACAGATCACAACGTGCACGAGACGCTTGCAATCACGGATCGCGCATACTTACTATACGAGGGACAAATCCTAAAGCACGGCACCGCGGAAGAGCTCGCGGCCGATCCGGAGGTTCGCAAGCGGTACCTCGGCGAGAAGTTTTCGCTGGAGCGATACTGACGCGTCCACGGGCGTCCCTGGTAGGCTTTTTGTGGTTCAACTCTGCGTTGCGGCTTCTTGACGGCGCCGGCGGGGAGCGCTTGGTGAAGCCGGCCGGGGGACACACGCACCTCATCTCTTTTGTCAAAACGACCCACACACGCATGTGCGGCATTGTAGGATACATCGGGAACAAAGACGCCGAAGACCTTCTCCTCACGGGACTGAAGCGCCTCGAATATCGCGGCTACGACTCGGCCGGGCTCGCAACGGTGGACGACGAGGACCTGCACGTGGAGAAGCAGGAGGGCAAAGTCGACGATCTCCGCAACAGCCTCAACGGTTCCCCGATGGCGGGCACCACCGGCGTGGGGCACACGCGGTGGGCCACCCACGGGGCGCCCAACGACACCAACGCCCATCCCCACGTGAGCTCGGACGGGGCGTTTGCGCTGGTCCACAACGGCATTATCGAGAACCACGGGGTGATTAAAGAGCAGCTCGAAGAGGAGGGCTACGTATTTCAGAGTGACACCGACACCGAGGTGCTCGTAAAGCTCATCGAAGAGGTGAAGCGAGAGACCGATTTGTCGCTCCCCGAGGCGGTGCGGCAGGCCCTTACACAGGTGGTGGGCGCGTACGGCATTGCCGTTGTGTCCCGCGAAGATCCGGATCTTCTCATTGCCGCCCGCAACGGAAGTCCACTCATCATGGGCGTGGGCGAGGGCGAGTACTTCTTGGGGTCCGACGCTGCCCCGCTCGTGGAGCACACGCGGCAGGTGATCTACCTGGAGGATGGAGAAATGGCCACGCTGCGCCGCTCCGGCTACGAGGTGACCACCATCGAGAATGAGCCGCTGGAGAAAGAGGTGCACGAGCTCGAATGGTCGCTCGGAGAGATTGAAAAGGGCGGGTACGATCACTTCATGCTGAAAGAAATCATGGAGCAGCCCGACGCGCTGGAGGACGCGATGCGGGGGCGCGTGAAGCCGGAGGACAACCAGATTCGGCTGGGGGGGCTTCACAACCACTGGGACCAGCTGCGCGAGGCCGACCGCGTCATCATTGCAGCTTGCGGCACGTCGTGGCACGCGGGCCTCGTGGGCGAGTACCTGATCGAGTCCGCGGCGCGGGTGCCGGTAGAGGTCGAGTACGCGAGCGAGTTTCGGTACCGCGATCCGGTGCTGCGGGACGGCGATGTGGTGCTTGTCATTTCGCAGAGTGGCGAGACGGCCGACACCTTGGCAGCCGTGCGGGAGGCACACGACAAGGGGGTGCCGTGCTTCGGCATCTGCAACGTGGTGGGCTCCACCATCGCGCGGGAGACGGACGCGGGCGTCTACCTACACGCCGGGCCCGAAATTGGGGTGGCCTCCACCAAGGCCTTCACTGCGCAGGTGACCGTGCTGTCGATGATTGCCCTCAAGCTGGCGAAGGGGCGCACCCTGTCGCGTGCCGAAATGGCCGACAACATTCGCGCCCTCGCCGGCGTCCCCGACCAGGTGCGGCGCGTACTTGAGGCCAGCAACGGTGCGCTCCGGTCCATGGCGCACACCTACCGCTACGCCTCCAACTTCCTGTACCTGGGGCGCGGATACAACTTCCCGGTGGCGCTGGAGGGGGCGCTCAAGCTCAAAGAGATCTCCTACA
>CAZFJR010000024.1:0-929 GCA_964519235.1 uncultured Salinivenus sp.
CGCAAACGTCCCCTGCACCGCCGTCCACACCAGGGCGAGAAGCAGAGTCAGCGACAGATTTTTCATGGTTGAGCACCGCTTCGACGTATTCGGAGGAGTTGTGGAGTTCATTGGCCGAGCGCTCGGCGAGGTCGTAGACCGGCCCGGCAAACACGCTGATCATGAGCGTGAGGGCCGCCAGTCCCGCGATCGGGGCATACATGACCCGCGTCCCAAAGCGCAGCGGCCCCACGGCGTCCGCCGCATCGCCCCCGCCGCCCGGCAGAAAGGCCTTCACCCAGATCTTCGTCATCGAGAACATCGTGAACAGGCCCACCGCCACAGCCACCGCCACAATCCAGTAGGCCCCCACCTCGATGCCCGCGATGGTCAGAATCAGCTTCGCCCAAAAGCCCGAGAGCGGCGGAAACCCGGCCAGCGAAAACGCCGGGATCACGAACAGGGTCGCCAGCCAGGGGTGATACGCGTAGAGGCCGTCCAGCGACTTGAGGCTGTAGGAGCCGCGCAGCCGCTTCGCCACGCCGCTCACCAGAAACAGGTTGGCCTTCACAATGATGTGGTGCACGATGTAGAAGACGCCCCCCAGAATGGCCAGCGGCGTATACAGCGCCAGCCCCATGATCATGTAGCCAATCTGGCTGATGATGTGAAAGGACAGCACGCGCCGGAAGTCGTTCTGCACCGCCGCCCCAAGGACGCCCGTCACCATCGTGAGCCCGGCGCCCCACAGCAGCAGCGTGTGCGTGTAGCCCACGTCCTGCGTAAACAGCAGCGTAAAGACGCGGAAGAGCGCATAGACCCCCACCTTCGTCAACAGCCCCGCAAAGAAGGCCGAGACCGACGCCGGCGGGGTGTGATAGGACGCCGGCAGCCAAAAGAAGAGCGGAAAGAGCGCCGCCTTGATGCCGAAGGAGATCAGGAACAGCATC
>CAZFJR010000024.1:939-1603 GCA_964519235.1 uncultured Salinivenus sp.
GCCATGTTGAGCGTGCCCGTCATTCCGTACACCAGGCCCACCCCCGCCAGGAAGAGGAGCGACGAGACCAGGTTGATCACCACATACTTAACGGCCCCAGCCAGCTGCTCGTCGGTATTGCCCAGCACAATGAGCACGAACGAGGAGATCAGCATCACCTCGAACCAGACGTACAGGTTGAACAGGTCGCCCGTGAGGAACGCTCCGTTGATGCCGATCATGAGCAGGTTGAAGAACGGGTAGAACCCGAACCGCACCCGTGTACTGTCCGCGTCCGGCACCGCGTAGATGGCCACCGCCACCCCGATGATGGCGGACACGATGAGCATGATGACGCTCAGGTGATCGACCACAAAGACGATTCCGAACGGCACCGGCCAGTCCCCGATCGTCGTCACCAGAATGCCCTCCGCCTGGAGACGCATCAGCAGCGCCCCCGACGCGGCCAAGATGCCCGTCATGCTGGCAATATTAATGCCCTTTTGCACCCCGGGCCGCCGGGCAAACAAAAGCGCCGCCACCGCCGCCACGAAGGGGATGACGAGGGGCAGGATGATGAGAAGATGCGCGGACATGAACCAGAAACCAGTCAGTTCAACAGGCAGAAAGCATCGGGCGGCTACTCGTCTCCCAGCGTCGCCTCAATGATGGCGTCAGCGTCGAC
>CAZFJR010000024.1:1613-4454 GCA_964519235.1 uncultured Salinivenus sp.
GGATTGGTACAGCCGGTAGATGAGCACCAGCGAGAACGCCAGCAGCCCAAACCCGATGACGATGGCCGTCAGGATGAGGGCCTGCGAAAGCGGGTTCGCAATCCCCTCCGGCGGGTACTTCTGTCCGGGCGGAATCAGCGGGGAGGCGGCGCGCGTCATGCGCCCCATCGCGAAGATCAGCAGGTGAATGCTGTTCGACAGGACGACGACCCCAATGATCTTTCGGACCAGGTCGCGCTGCAGCAGCAGGTACACGCCGACAGCGACCATTGTCCCAGTCACGAGCGCAATAAGCGTTTCCATGGCAGTCGCGTGGTTGGTGAAACGGCGAGACGACCCGCGCGACCCGAGCGACACGTCCGGAAAGAGCCGCGGGTTGTGCTCCTCCAGCTCGTAGATCACGACGAGGGTCACCCCAATGACCAGCAGGTACACGCCCACGTCAAACAGCACGGGCGAGCCCAGCTTGATGCCCTGCCACTGTACCCAGAGTCCCTCCAGGAGCGCCCCGCCGCCCAGCAGCGGCAGCAGCGCGCTCACCACCGCGATCCCCAGCCCCACGGCCATCAGCTGCTGGGGCGTGGTGCGCAGCGCCGCCCGGGACGCCGCGGTGCCGTAGGCGATAGCGTAGAGGGCGAACGAAATTCCAGCCACGAGCCCCCCAATGAACCCGCCGCCGGTTTCGTTGTGGCCGCGGAGCAGCAGAAACACCGAAAAGAGGAGCATGAGCGGCACGAGGAGCCGGGCCGCGGTCCGCAAAATGACGGAGTGCCTCACGATACCTGTTGGGGGGTCTGTTCGGGGGCGGACGACTCAATCGGTTCGGACTGCGGCGACGCGTCTTCCGGGGCGGGGTCGTTCTCTGCGTTTGGGTCCGGCGCCGTGCCGAGCCGCAGCAGCGCGTAGATGCCAAACCCGGCCGCCAGCAGGACCGTAATTTCGCCGAGCGTATCGAGCGCCCGGAAGTCGACGAGGATGGTATTCACGATGTTGCGCCCCTCCCCCTCCACATACGTCTTTTGTGCGTAGTACTCGCCCATCGGGTTTTCGAACGGCAGCTTGAGCACCGCCAGCACGAGCCCCGACACCACAGCCCCCGTGCCCACGGCCACAGCCCCGTTGGCCACCTTCTGCGTCGGCGTGAGGCTGCCCTCCACCTGCGAGACGCCCGTCAGGATGAGCACCACCAGGATCACCGTCAGCGTTTCGATCAGGAACTGCGTCTTGGCCAGGTCCGGCGCGCCAAACGTCAAGAACAGCAGGGCAATGCTAAAGCCGGACACGCCGAGCGAGGTGATAAGCGAGATGCGCTCTCGGAAAAAGAGCGTGCCCACGGCCCCGCCCACCGCCAGGAGCGACAGGACCCACTCGTACGCGGTCACCTCCCCCACGGCAATCGGCCCGCCGAAAAAGCCGTAGTGGTAAAACGCCCCTGCAACGAGTCCGATGGTGGCCACCAGGACCGTCGACAGGTAGCGACGCAGGACGCCGTTTTGGAGCAGGCGCGTCTGCCACCGGCCCATCGCGAGCAGTCCGTCCACCACGTGGTCGTAGCCGTGGTCGAGCCCCGTGCCGAGCCAGCGCTCAAGCTGTTGGAAGGGCGCGCTGGTGTGCAGGGCCGTCCACGAGAGGTAGGCCGCGACGCCCCCCGCCACCGTGAGGGCACTGAGGCCCAGCTCGAGCGTGAGCCCGTGCCACAGGGCCAGGTGCGGCTCCACGGTGGCCCCGAGGACCGCGCCCGCCGACGGGCCCAGGACGGCGTAGTCCAGCAGCCACGGCGCCAGGCCCAGCCCCACGCTCCCGACCGCCAGGACCACCGGCCCAAACCAAAGGCCGGGGGCGGGGCGATGCGCCGCCTCCGTAATCTCATTCACCGATCCTCGGAAGGGGCGCAGGAGCAAGAGGCCGGCGGCAGCCACCAGCGCCACGTTTGCCAGGACCGAGGCCCCAGTTACGACTGCCGGGGCGGGGGCAAAGGCAGTGGCGGCCTTGTAGACGAGCTCTTTCCCCACGAAGCCAAAGAACGGCGGCAGTCCGGCCATGGACACAGCCGCCAGGCCGGCCGCGGCGCCCGTAAGGGGCATGCGCTGCCACAGCCCCCGGAGCTTCGTAACATCGCGCACATGGACCTCATGGTCGATGGCCCCCGCGGCCATGAAGAGCGCCGCCTTGTAGAAGGCATGGACGAGGACAAAGACCATGGCCGCCTCCACCGCGACCTCCGTGCCCAGCCCCAGCAGCATCGTCAAGAGCCCGAGGGCCATGATGGTCGTGTAGGCCAGAATCGCCTTCATGTCCGTGTACTGCAGCGCGAGCCAGGCACTCAGGAGCATCGTGGCCGCCCCAATGCCCCCCACCGTCCACATCCAGAGGTCCGTTCCCGCCAGCACCGGGTGGAAGCGGGCCAGCACGTAAATGCCAGCCTTTACCATGGTGGCCGAGTGGAGATACGCGCTCACCGGCGTCGGGGCCTCCATGGCATTGGGCAGCCAGAAATAGAACGGAAACTGCGCCGACTTGGTGAAGGCCCCGGCCAGCAGCAGGAGCACAATGGGCAGGTAAAAACGGTGTTCGCGGAGCAGATCGCCACTTTCGAGCAGGGCCGAGATCTGAAACGTGCCCGTGGCCTGCTGCATCAGCACAAAGCCCACCAGCAGGGCCAGCCCCCCCGCCTTCGTCACCAGCAGCGCCTGCCAAGCCGCCCGCCGCGAGGGGGCCTCATCGTGGTTAAACCCAATCAGAACGAACGAGGCAAAGCTCGTCAGCTCAAAGAAGATGTAGAACGTAATCAGATTGTCCGCCAGCACCAGGCCGAGCATGGCGGCCATGAACATCGACAGG